>NZ_JBPXMQ020000043.1:0-32032 GCF_053470405.2 Azospirillum mesophilum | reverse complement strand
GGGAAAAAGAAGGTCTGGGTTTGGGCAGCAGAAGCCACCCCCCCCAACGCCCGAGACCATGGCAATCAGAGCTGGGAGTTGTCCAGCGACATCACAGTGTCCGCGCCATTGACCACGGCGGCGCGGTAGCCTTCGACCTGCCCCAGCAGATGTTCGGCGAAGAAGCGCGCGGTGATCGGCTTGGCGGCCAGGAAGCCGTCGTCCGACGCCCCTTCCGCCAGTTGGCCGAGCGCCGCCTGCGCACCGATGGCGAGGTAATGGCCGCCGGCCACCAGACCCATGGCGTTCAGCAGCGACAGGGCGGCCGCGGCCGGACGCGCCGGGTCGGCGGCGTTGGCGAGGATCCAGGACGCGATCTCGCCGGTGCGCGACACGGCCAGCGCCAGTTCGCGGCCGATGACCTGGAGGTGGGCGTTGTCCGATGCCTCCAGAACCCGGGCGTTCCGCTCCACATCGCCGAGATAGGCGGTCAGCGAGGCGCCCTTGTCGCGCAGCAGCTTGCGGTTCACGAGGTCGTTGGCCTGGATGGCCGTCGTGCCCTCGTAGATGGTCGTGATGCGGGCGTCGCGCAGATGCTGGGCCGCACCCGTCTCCTCGACATAGCCCATGCCGCCGTGGATCTGCACGCCGTTGGAGGCGATGTCCTGCCCCATCTCCGTGCTCCAGCCCTTGGCGATGGGGGTCAGGATGTCTTCCAGGACGGAGGCGGTCTGGCGGGCTTCCTCCTCCGGGTGGTGGCTGCGGACGTCGTGGGCGGCGGCGGCGGTGTAGAGGATGCCGCGCATGGCCTCGATGCGCGCTTTCATCGTCATCAGCATCCGGCGCACTTCCGGATGATGGACGATACCGGCGGAACCGCTGCCCTGCCAGCCCGCCGGCTTGCCCTGCACACGCTCCCGCGCGTAGGTCAGGGCCTGCTGGTAGGCGCGCTCGGCGATGGCGAGTCCCTGGAGGCCGACGTTCTGCCGGGCGTGGTTCATCATCACAAACATGTACTCAAGGCCGCGGTTGGCCTCGCCGACCAGCCAGCCGATGGCGCCACCGTTGTCGCCGAAGGACAGCACCGCGGTCGGGCTGCCGTGGATGCCCAGCTTGTGCTCGATGGACACGCAGGCCACGTCGTTCCGCACGCCGGGCGTGCCGTCCGCGCCGACCAGGAACTTCGGCACGACGAACAGGGAAATCCCCTTCACGCCCGCAGGCGCGTCGGGCAGGCGCGCCAGCACCAGATGGATGATGTTTTCCGTCAGGTCATGATCGCCGTAGGTGATGAAAATCTTCTGGCCGAAGACCTTGAAGCTGCCGTCGCCGACCGGCTCCGCCTTCGACCGGATGGCCGCGAGGTCGGAGCCCGCCGCCGGCTCCGTCAGGTTCATGGTGCCGGTCCATTCGCCGGTGATCATCTTCGGCAGATACAGCGCCTTGATGTCCTCGGCCGCGAACTGCTGGAGCGCGTTGACCGCGCCCTGCGTCAGCATTGGGCACAGCGCGAAGGCCATGTTCGCGGTCTGCCACATCTCCTGAACGGCGGTGTTCAGAACGTTCGGCAGGCCCATGCCGCCCCATTCGGCGGAGAAGGGAAGACCGTTCCAGCCGCCCTCGACCAGAGTGTTCCAGGCGTCACCCCAGCCGTCCGGCGTGGTGACCTTGCCCTCGTCCCAGCGGGCACCCTGCTGGTCGCCGACCCGATTCAGCGGGGCCAGCACCCCGCCGGCGATCTTGGAGGCTTCCTCCAGGATGGAGTCGCGCAGCTCCTCCGTCGCTTCCTCATAGCCCGGAAGGGCGGCGACGGCGTCGATGCCGGCCACATGCTTCAGGACGAACTGGATGTCGCGCACCGGCGGGTTGTAGGCGGTCATGGCGGTCTTCACTCCCCAGCGTCAGTTTTTTGAAGGCGGCTTGTCAGGCTCAGACGGCCTGTTCCAGCTCCGGCAGAGCCTTGAACAGGTCGGCCACAAGGCCGTAGTCGGCAACCTGGAAAATCGGCGCCTCCTCGTCCTTGTTGATGGCGACGATGACTTTCGAGTCCTTCATGCCCGCCAGATGCTGGATGGCGCCGGAGATGCCGACGGCCACATACAGCTCGGGCGCCACGATCTTGCCGGTCTGGCCGACCTGATAGTCGTTCGGCACGAAGCCGGCGTCGACCGCCGCGCGTGACGCGCCGACGGCGGCACCCAGCTTGTCGGCGACCTTCTCCAGCAGGGCGAAGTTCTCGCCAGCCCCCATGCCGCGACCGCCGGAGATGACGATGCGGGCCGAGGTCAGTTCCGGACGCTCCGACTTCACGATCTCGGCGGAGACGAAGCGCGACAGGCCGGGGTTGCCGGCCGCCGACACCGCACGGACCTCGGCGGAACCGCCGGTCGCCGCGACCGCCTCGAAAGCGGTGGTGCGGACGGTGACGACCTTCACCTTGTCCGACGACTGCACGGTCGCCAGCGCGTTGCCGGCGTAGATCGGCCGCACGAAGGTGTCCGGCGATTCCACCGCCACGATGTCGGAGACCTGCGCCACGTCCAGCAGCGCGGCGACGCGCGGCAGCACGTTCTTCGCGGTCGCCGTCGCCGGGGCGAGGATGTGGCTGTAGTCCCCGGCGACCGAGACGATCAGCGCGGCCAGCGGCTCCGCCAGCGCGTGCTCATAGTCGTCACCCTCGGCCGTCAGGACCGTCGCGACGCCCTCGACAGCGGCGGCGGCCTGCGCGGCACCCGCGCCGGCGGCGGTGGCGACCAGAAGGTCGATGGGGGCGCCGATCCGCTTGGCGGCGGCGACGGCGTTCAGCGTGGCGGGCTTCAGAACGCCGCCTTCGGTTTCAGCGATGACCAGGGTACGCATCGTCAGATCACCTTCGCTTCGTTCTTCAGCTTGTCGACCAGGGCGGCCACGTCGGCGACCTTCACGCCGGCCTTGCGCGACGCGGGCTCAACCACCTTCAGCGTCTTCAGGCGCGGGGCGATGTCGACGCCCAGGCTGTCGGCCTTCACCACGTCCAGCGGCTTCTTCTTCGCCTTCATGATGTTGGGCAGGGAGGCGTAGCGCGGCTCGTTCAGGCGCAGGTCGGTGGTGATGACGGCCGGCAGGTTCAGCGCCACCGTCTCAAGCCCGCCGTCGATCTCGCGCGTGACCTCCACGCCCTCGCCCACCACGACCTTGGAGGCGAAGGTGGCCTGCGGCCAGCCGAGCAGGGCGGCCAGCATCTGGCCGGTCTGGTTGCTGTCGTCGTCGATGGCCTGCTTGCCGAGCAGCACGATCTGCGGCTGCTCCTTCTCGATGACGGCCTTCAGCAGCTTGGCGACGGCCAGCGGCTGAAGCTCGTCGTTCGCCTCCACCAGGATGCCCCGGTCGGCGCCCAGCGCCAGCGCGGTGCGCAGCGTTTCCTGCGCCTGCGTCGGCCCCATGGAGACGACGACGATCTCCGTCGCCTTGCCCGCTTCCTTCAGGCGGACCGCCTCTTCCACGGCGATCTCGTCGAAGGGGTTCATGGAGAACTTGACGTTGGACGTGTCCACGCCCGTCTGGTCGGCCTTGACGCGGATCTTGACGTTGTAGTCGACGACCCGCTTGACGGCGCACAACACCTTCATGATCACAACTCCTTGACCTGCTGGCGCAGGACGAACTTCTGGATTTTGCCCGTCGAGGTCTTGGGCAGCGGCTGGAACAGCACCGTGCGCGGCACCTTGAAGTGGGCCATGTGCTGGCGGCAGAAGGCGATGATGTCCGCCTCCGTCGCCTTGGAGCCTTCCTTCAGCGTGACGAAGGCGCAGGGCGTCTCGCCCCACTTCTCGTCGCGGCGGGCGACGACGGCGGCTTCCAGCACGTCCGGATGGCGGTAGAGGACGTCCTCGACCTCGATGGAGGAGATGTTCTCGCCGCCGGAGATGATGATGTCCTTGGAACGGTCCTTGATCTCCAGGTAGCCGTCCTCGTGCCAGACGGCGAGGTCGCCGGTGTGGAACCAGCCGCCGGCGAAGGCCTCGTCCGTGGCCTTCTGATTCTTCAGGTAGCCCTTCATGACGTTGTTGCCGCGCATGAAGATCTCGCCGACCGTGGCGCCGTCTTTCGGAACCGGCTCCAGCGTGCCGGGATCGGCGACCATGACGGCTTCCAGCATCGGGCCGCGCACGCCCTGGCGCGCCTTCAGCGCCGCCTTGTGGTCGAGCGGCAGGTCGTTCCACTTGTCCTGCCAGACGCACTGGGTCACCGGGCCGTAGACCTCGGTCAAGCCGTAGACGTGGGTGACCTCCCAGCCCATGCGCTCCATGCCCGCGATCACCGCGGCGGGCGGGGCGGCGCCGGCCGTCATCACCTTGACCTTGTGGTCGATGCCGGTCTTCAGGTCGGCCGGCGCGTTGTTGATCATGTTCAGCACGATCGGCGCGCCGCAGAAATGCGTCACCTTCTCCGTGCGGACCGCGTTCAGCAGTCCGTCCACGCGGACCGCGCGCAGGCAGACCGAGGTGCCGGCGACCACCGCCAGCGTCCAGGGGAAGCACCAGCCGTTGCAGTGAAACATCGGCAGCGTCCACAGATACACGGGCGCGTCGCCCATGCTCCAGGACAGCGCGTTGGACACGGCGTTCAGGTAGGCGCCGCGGTGATGGTAGACGACGCCCTTCGGGTTGCCGGTGGTGCCCGAGGTGTAGTTCAGGGCGATGGCGTCCCACTCGTCGCCCGGCATGGTCCAGGGGAAGTCGGCGTCGCCGGTGGCCAGGAACGCCTCGTAGTCGCATTCCCCGAACAGCTCCCCGCCGACATACTGCGGGTCGTCGATGTCGATCACCGGGATCGGGTTCTTCATCGCGGCGACGGCGGGCTTGCCGACCTTGGAGAACTCCCGGTCGCAGATCAGGACCTTGGCGTCGCCATGTTCCAGGATGAAGGTGATGGCCGGGGCGTCCAGGCGGGTGTTGATCGCGTTCAGGACGGCGCCGGCCAGCGGCACGCCGAAATGCGCCTCGAACAGTTCGGGCGTGTTGGCGGCGAGCATCGCCACCGTGTCGCCCTTGCCGATCCCCCGCTTGGCGAGCGCTGAGGCCAGCTTGCGGCAGCGCACGAAGGTTTCCGCCCAGGTGCGGCGCACGGTGCCGTGCACGACCGCGACGCGCTCCGGCCACACGCTGGCGGCGCGCTCCAGAAAGGTCAGGGGGGTGAGGGGGACGTGGTTGGCGGCGTTCTTATCGAGATGGAGGTCGTACGGACTGGTCGCGCTCATCGCACCGCTGCTCCCTAGATTGTGTCGCTGCCGCGTTGACCACGGCGTTGGCGGGGAGCCTAGCGGAGCGGCTTTTCAAAACTGTCTCCCAAATGTATCGAATTGTAATATGAGGGATCTCTGATGGGGGATCAGGCCGTGACCGGCCCGGGCTTCGGGCCGGTCGCGAAAGCAAACCCCTCGTCGGCCCAGCCGGTCATGCCGCCGATCATCAGCTTCACGGGACGCCCCAGCCGCGCCAGCCGCAGCGCGCCGCAGTCGGCGCCGTTGCAATGGGGGCCGGCGCAATAGACGACGAACAGCGTATCGTCAGGCCACTCCGCCATGCGGTGGGCGGTGATCTTCCCGTGCGGCAGGTTGACCGCTCCGGGCACATGGCTCTTGGCGTAGAGCGCGGGGCCGCGCACGTCGAGCAGCACGAAATCCTGCTGGCCGGTGCGCATGGCCTCGTGCACGTCCCAGCAGTCGGTTTCCAGGGACAGTCGGCGGGCGAAATGCTCCTCGGCGAGGCTGGACGGGGCGGCGGGGATCTCGGACACGGGGCTGGGCATGGCGTTTCTCCCGACGGGGGTGTAATGGGTGGAGGCCGTCCCTCAGCTCAGCCAGGTCACCTCGGCGGTGAACAGGTAGCCGGCGCCGTAGACGGTGCGGATCAGCTTTGGGGAGCGGGGGTCGTCCTCGATCTTCTTGCGGATGCGGGAGATGCGGACGTCGATGGCGCGGTCGAAGGGGATGTCGTCGCGGTCCAGCTCCGGCGCCTGAAGCTGCTCGCGCGTCAGGACGCGGCGGGGGGCCTTCAGCAGGGCCAGCAGCAGGGCGGCTTCTGCGGCGGTCAGGGTGGCGTGGCGGCCGTCGTCGGCGGTCAGGGTCAGTTCGCCGGGGTCGAAGGTCCAGTCGCCGAAGCGCGCCTTTTCGGAGCCCGGCCCGCGGGCGCGGGCGATCAGCTGCTCGCGCCGGCGGATCACCGTCTTGACCCGCGCCACCAGCTCGCGCGGCTCGAACGGCTTCACGATGTAGTCGTCGGCCCCCAGCTCCAGCCCCAGCACGCGGTCGGACACGTCGCCCCGGCCGGTCAGCACGATGACGCCGAAGCGCACGTCCTCCCACAGTTCGCGCACCAGGGTCAGCCCGTCCATGTCCGGCAGGCCGAGGTCGACGATGCACACGTCCGGCGGCTCGCGGCGGATGGCCGCCCGCGCCGCCGTCCCGGACCCGAACAGGGAGGCCGAAAAGCCGAAGCTTTCCAGGACGCCGCGCAGAAGGTTACGGACGTCGGGGTCGTCGTCGACGACGTAAACGAGTTTCCTCCCGTCCATGCGCTTTTTCTTTTCTCAAGCGTTTCCCGGCTCAGCCGGCGCGGGCAGACAGACCGCCGCCGCCAACTCGCTTTTGTCCCATGGTTTGCCCAGGATGACCAGACCTTCCCGCTCGTCGATCTCCTCCACGGAAAAGCCGCTGAACAGGATGACCTGGACCTCCGGCCGCGTGGCGCGCAGATGGCGGGCGAGTTGCAGGCCCGACACGCCGGGCATGACGATGTCCGACACCACCAGCCGCAGGTCGTCGATCTGCTCCGCCAGTTCCATGGCCTCGCCGCCGTTCGAGGCCTCGATGACGGAGAAGCCCAGCTCCATCAGCTGCCCGCGCATCACCTGCCGCACGTCGTCGTCGTCCTCCACCACCAGCGCCAGCAGGCCGTGCCAGTGGCCGCAGGGAACGCCAGTGGGCGCGCCGCAGGGAGCGTCGGCGGGAGATTCGGCCTCCTCCACGGCCGGCGCGTCGGCCTGGGGCAGCAGCAGGGTCACTGTGGCCCCGGCGCCCGGCGCGCTGTCCACGCCGATGTAGCCGCCCGACTGCTTGACGAATCCGTAGACCATCGACAGGCCGAGGCCGGAGCCCAGCGCCTTCGTCGTGAAGAAGGGCTCGAAGGCGCGGGCCACGACCTCCGGCGCGAAGCCGCAGCCGGTGTCGCGCACGCTGATCGCGACGTAGCGGCCGGGCGCCGGCGGCTCGTCGAAGCCGGCGGGGTCGGGATCCCGCAGCGCCTGGATCGCGATGGTCAGCGCGCCGCCGTCCGGCATGGCGTCCCGGCTGTTGAGCGCAAGGTTGACCAGCGCGTTTTCCAGCTGGGTCGGGTCGGCGACCGCCCAGGCGGGCTCCTCCGTCTCCAAGGGGCCGAGGGTCGGCGTGTCGATGGTGATGGAGGCCGGCAGAGAGCGGCTGAGCAGCAGGGTCGTTTCCCGCACCAGCGTGCGCACCTCCACCGGCTGCGGCTTCAGCGGCTGGCGGCGGGCGAAGGCCAGCAGGCGGGCGGTGATGTCCGCCCCCCGGCGGCCGGCGCGCAGCGCCGGCTCCAGATGGGCGTCGAGGTCCGTCAGGCCGGCGAAACGCTCCCGCGCCACGGCGAGGTTGCCGATGATGATGGACAGCAGGTTGTTGAAGTCGTGCGCCAGCCCGCCGGACAGCTGCCCCACCGCCTTCAGCCGCTGCGCCTCCAGAAGCTGGCGCTGCGCCTCCCGCTCCTCGGTCACGTCCAGCGACAGCAGAAAGAAGCCGACCGTCGTGCCGAAGCCGTTCTGCTGCGGGATCAGCATGGTCTTGGTGACCGTCTCGCGGCCGTCGGGCGTTGTGGTGGCGTGCTCCACGCTGGCGGGCTCGCCGCGCCGCGCCCGGTCCAGATGGGGGGCGAGCTGCAGATAAGTCCGGCGGTCCAGCACGTCGCACAGGCTCCAGCCCAGCAGGTCGCCGTCGCGCCGCGCCTGCTCCAGCCAGCGGCGGTTGATGAAGCGCAGCCGCTCCATGCCGTCGAGGTAGGCGATGGCGGCCGGCATGGCGTCGAGGATCAGGCGTTGCCGCGCCTCCGCTTCCTCCAGCGCCGCCGTGCGCTCCTGCACGCGGGTGTCGAGCGTGGCGATGTCGTCACGCACGCGGTGGATCATGCCGTCGAAGGTGGCGGCGAGCAGGCCGATCTCGTCGTTGCGGACGATGCCGCTGGTGACGTTCAGGTTGCCGGCCCGCACTTGGTCGGCGGTCTCGGCGAGGCGTCGCAGCGGGCTGACCAGCCGTCGCGCGCCCAGCCAGCCGAGCCCCCCGCCCAGCGCCATGACCGCCAGCGCGATGCCGAGCAGCCGGTTGCGCAGCACGGTGGCGGAGCTGCGCAGCTCCTCCTCGTAGACGCTGGAGGCGATGTACCAGTCCAACCCGTCGAAATGCCGGACCCAGCTGATCTTCTCGTAGGCGTAGTTGTTGGGGTCGCTGGGCTTGTCCCACATGTAGCGCAGGTAACGGCCGTCCCGCGCCGCCTTCATCAGCGCCTCGGCGATGTATTCGCCGGTGGCCGGGTCCTTCAGGCTGCCGAAGGCGGTGCCTTCGATGTTCGCGTTGGGATGGATGATCATCCGCCGCGACGAATCGAAGATGTAGACATAGCCGGTGCGGGCGATGCGGATGTTGTGCAGCGCCTTGCGAAGCTCCTCGATGGCCTCCGCCTTGCGGCGTTCGACTACCGCGTCGATGTCGGCCAGATAGGCGCCCGCCCCGATGATGATCCCGTACTGCGGCAAGTGCCGGAAATAGGACATCTTCTGGATCGGCGGGTCGCTGTGCAACCGGCGCCAGGGGTAGACGTGATAGCCCTCCCCTTCCCGCCGCGCCCGCTCGATGATGGTCGGCAGGATGTAGCGGCCATGCTCGTCCTGGATCGACGCGGCGTTGCGGCCGGCGAAGTCCGGGTCCGGGTGCGACAGCAGTTCGGAATTGTAGTTGGTGACCCAGATGTAGCCGTCCTTGCCGTAGCGGAAGGCGGTCAGCCCGTCGTAGACCAGCTTCTGGGCTTCCTCCGGCGAGATCTCGCCGCGCTCCATCCGGCCGAAGACATAATCGACGTAGCCGGCGGCGAGTGACACGGAGATGCGCATCTCCGTCTTGAAGCCCTCGATGATGGTGGAGCGCTGCTCGTCCAGCCCCGCGCGCATCTTGCTCGCCAACTCATGGACGTTGTCGAGGATGGTGCGGCTGGCGTCCAACTCGATCTGGTAGGCCTTCTGCTCCACCAGCGGCACGGACAGCAGGTAGTAGGCCGCCGAAAACAGCCCTAGCACCAGCATCACGGTCGAGAACAGGCGCAGGAACAGCCGGGAGCGGAGCATCGGACCGGTTGGGCGAGGTGACGGTGGCGTCACTGTCGCACCGCCGGGGCTTCGCGGCAACTCCCCGGCGAAGGCCATGCGGTTTGCGCATATCGCCTATTGTGCACCGTTGGGCGGATTGGGCACCGCCATTCTTGTGCACAATGCGGGGAATGTGGTCTTTTTCTCTGAGTTTCCGCGCCTTCCCGCCGGTCGCCCGGAAGCGTCCGTTGTGCAGCCGGTGCACAACAATGCGTGTACGTATCGTCTGGCGTTATGCGCGGGGCGCATGTTTCTGCCCCTCGCCCAGCCCCGCTGGGAGAGTGAGGGCACATTCACAGGATTAACGTCATCCCCGCGAAGGCGGGGATCCAGCCTTTTCAACCGCTTATGTGCAGAGTTTTCTGGATCCCCGCCTTCGCGGGGATGACGAGTGACATATAAAGGGGACGTCTTCTCCAAATGCGACTGCTCTCCCGCCGGAGGCGGGCGAGGGGGAATTCTGGCGTTGGTGGAAACACCGTATGCCAAACTGCCGAACGAAGCAAGAACACGGCCCGGCGGCAGGAACCATGCGCCGCAGTCCTTTCCCCTGAAACAATTCGCAACAGTTACGGGAAAGTTGGGACACATTCTTCAGGTAGGCTCCGCCGCAGCAAAAACAACACCGGCGGAGGAAACATGTCGGATTCGGTCTATCAACGGGTTCGCCAGAACCCGAAATTCAAGCTGCTGGTGGCGAAGCGGGGGCGGCTGGCGCTGACGCTCTCGGCGATCGTGCTGGTGGCCTACTACGCGCTGATGATGGTCGTGGCCTTCGCGCCGGACGCGCTGCGCGCGCCGCTGGGCGAGGGGTCGAACCTGACGGTCGGCTTCCCGATCGCCGCGGTGATCATCGTGATTTCCTGGCTGCTGACCGGCGTCTATTCCTACTTCGCCAACGGCGAGTTTGAAGACCTGAACAACGAAATCGTCGCGGAGAGCCAGAAATGAAGCGCGCGAACTTTCTCGCGGCTTTCTCCGCGGCCCTTCTGACTGCGGTGCCTGCCTTCGCGGCGGGCGACATGGGGGCGGCGGACAAGCAGGCCATCAACCCGATCGCCATCGCCATGTTCGTGGCCTTCGTCGGCCTGACGCTGGGCATCACCTATTGGGCGGCCAAGCGCACGCGGTCGGCGTCGGACTTCTACACCGCCGGCGGCGGCATCAGCGGCTTCCAGAACGGCCTCGCCATCGCCGGCGACTACATGTCGGCGGCGACGCTGCTGGGCCTGTCGAGCCTCGTCTACTCCACCGGCTTCGACGGGGTGGCCTACATCGTCAGCTTCTTCGTCGGCTGGCCGATCATCCTGTTCCTGCTGGCGGAGCGGCTGCGCAACCTGGGCCGCTACACTTTCGCGGACATCGCTTCCTACCGGCTGGACCAGTCGAAGGTGCGCACCTTCGCCGCACTCGGCTCGCTGACGGTGGTGATCTGCTACCTGATCGTCCAGATGGTCGGCGCGGGCCAGCTCATCAAGCTGCTGTTCGGCCTGGACTATGAGGTCGCGGTGGTGCTGGTCGGCGTGCTGATGGTGATCTACGTCACCTTCGGCGGCATGATCGCCACCACCTGGGTGCAGATCATCAAGGCCTGCCTGATGCTGGGCGGCGGCCTGCTGCTGCTGTTCCTGACGCTGTCGCATTTCGGCTTCAGCCTGGAGGCCATCGCGGCCAAGGCGATGGCGACGCACAAGGCGGGTCCCAAGATCATGGGGCCGGGCTCGCTGCTGGCTGATCCGGTGTCCACCGTGTCGATGTCGCTGGGCCTGGTGTTCGGCACCGCCGCGCTGCCGCACATCATGATGCGCTTCTTCACCGTTCCGAACGCCAAGGAAGCGCGCAAGAGCGTGTTCGTGGCCTCCGGCCTGATCGGCGCCTTCTTCCTGGTGGTGGCCATCCTGGGCATGGCGGCAATCTCCATCGTCGGCTCCAACCCGAAGTATTTCGAGGGCGGCGTGGTCGGCGGCAAGCTGATCGGTGGCGGCAACATGCCGATCATGCACCTCGCCCAGGCGATGGGCGGCGACGTGCTGCTGGGCTTCATGTCGGCGGTGGCCTTCGCCACGATCCTGGCGGTGGTGGCCGGCCTGGCGCTGGCCGGTGCCTCGGCCATCGCGCACGACCTCTACGCCCGCATCATCCGCAAGGGCCAGGCCACGGAAGCGGAGGAGATGCGCGTCTCCAAGCTGTCGTCGCTGGCGCTGGGCGTGGTCGGCGTGGTGCTGGGCATCGTGTTTGAAAAGCAGAACGTCGCCTTCCTGGTCGGCCTGACCTTCGGCATCGCCGCGTCGGTGAATTTCCCGGTGCTGCTGCTGTCGATGTACTGGAAGGGCCTGACCACCCGCGGCGCGCTGTGGGGCGGCATCAGCGGCCTCGTCTCCGCGGTGACCCTGGTGATCCTGTCGAAGACCGTGTGGGTTGCCGTTCTGGGCAACGCCACCCCGATCTTCCCGTACGAGCACCCGGCCCTGTTCTCCATGTCCCTGGCCTTCTTCGTGACGATCCTGATGTCCAAGCTGGACACCAGCGCGCGGGCCAAGGCGGAGATCGCCGCCTACGAAGACCAGTATGTGCGGTCCCAGACGGGCATCGGCGCGGCCGCGGCCTCGTCCCACTGAGAGCGATGAACCGGGCCGGGGGGCGTATCCCTCCGGGCCGGACACCTTACGACGGGTCGCCCGGGGCTGAACGCCCTCGGCGGCCCGGTTTTTTTGGGGGGAGTTGGCGCGGCGGGAAGCGCCGCAGTCGCCTATGAAGGCTGAGTTCGATCCGTGGGACAATAGTCGTCCCCACCTTCGCATGGGCGCCGACTTTGTCCGTTCGGTGCGCCCTGCAATGCCCCTCTTCCGTCCCGTCATCCCCGCGAAGGCGGGGATCCAGAAAACTTCGCACATAAGAGGCTGAAGAGGCTGGATCCCCGCCTTCGCGGGGATGACGATGGAAAGGTGGTCGTTCCTAAGGTCAGCGCTTATGCGCCGTCGCAGGAACGGCGGGCGTCTTGTAAAGGGAACGGCTTTTCGGAGGGCGCTTGCCCTGGGCGCGGCGGTCAGCGCGCCAGGATCAAGGCCAGAGCGGCGGCCACGGGCGCCAGGGTGATAAAGCCCACCGCAACGACACGCTCGGCCGGGCTCCACGATGCCCAGTCACGCTGAAGCGACGAAATAAGCGACTTCATGTCCCCTCCGACCCCAGATCATCCAAGCCGAAGCGCGCTCGCGCGCGATTTGTTGCGGTGCACATAAGATACGTGCCGCGAGGCCGTTTGGCTTGTGAGAGTGACATCGGCGCATCGGAAAATCGGACGGTGATGCAGCGCCGCCACAGGGCAACGCGCCGCCGCAACGAAGACGCGTGAAACACTGTTGCGCGCATGTCGTTCTCCACCGGCACGCCCCCTCGGTTCCGGAAGCCTGACCATGCCCGATGACCAGTCGCGCGCCGACGCGACCACCGCCCCCGCCCCTCACAGCGGCCGTTCCGATGCGCAGACCGGCGGCAAAGACGGAAAGCCCGGCTTCCTGCGGCGCCACCCGCTCGCCGTCGGGGCCGGTCTGGTGGTTTTGGCGCTGGTCGCGGTGCTTGGCTACGTTTACTGGCGCGTCGACGTCCGCCCGTACGAGACCACCGACGACGCCTTCGTGGACGCGCGCCAGTTCGCCGTCGCGCCGAAGGTCGCGGGCTATGTGGTCGAGGTGGCGGTCACCGACAACCAGCATGTGACGGCGGGCGACGTGCTGTTCCGCATCGATCCGCGCGACTACAACGCGGCGCTCGATCAGGCGAAGGCGCAGGTGGACGCGGCGCGGGCCGCCATCACCGGGGCCGACGCCCAGATCCTCGCCCAGCGCGCTCAGGTCGACGAGGCGCGCGCCCAGGTGGAGCAGGCGGAGGCCAGCCTCCGCTTCGCCCGCGAGGATGCCGCCCGCTACCAGGACCTCCAGGCGCGCGGCGCCGGCACCGTCCAGCAGTTCCAGCAGTCGAACTCCAACCTGTTGCAGCAGCAGGCGAACCTGTCGCGCGCCAACGCCGCGCTGATCGCCGCGCAGCGCCAGATCGGCAGTCTGGAGGCCCAGCGGGCGAGCGCCGCGGCCGACCTCGCGCGGGCCGAGGCGCAGGTGGCGCAGGCGGAGCTGAACCTGTCCTACACCACGGTCAGCGCCGCCCAGCCCGGCCGCATCGTCCGCCTCTCCGCCGCCCGAGGGCAGTATGTCCAGGCGGGGCAGAGCCTCAGCATGTTCGTGCCGGACGACGTGTGGGTCACGGCGAACTTCAAGGAGACGCAGATCACCGACATGCGGCCGGGCCAGCCGGTGGACATCCGCATCGACGCCTATCCCGACCACACCATCCGGGGCCGCGTCGACAGCGTGCAGCCGGGCTCGGGCACGGCCTTCTCGCTCCTGCCCGCCGAGAACGCGACCGGCAACTACATCAAGGTGGTGCAGCGCGTGCCGGTGAAGATCACCGTGGAGACTTGGCCGACC
Source organism: Azospirillum mesophilum (assembly GCF_053470405.2). Taxonomy (NCBI): domain Bacteria; kingdom Pseudomonadati; phylum Pseudomonadota; class Alphaproteobacteria; order Rhodospirillales; family Azospirillaceae; genus Azospirillum; species Azospirillum mesophilum. The sequence goes on along the minus strand of NZ_JBPXMQ020000043.1, from coordinate 18,161 downwards.
GACATCACCATCGGCCCCGGAATGTCCGTCGTGCCCACGGTCACCGTGCGATGAGCGCCACCACGACTGACGATGCGGGCGGCTTCGACCGGTCGCAGAGCGCGGCGGGCGAGCACAATCCCTGGGTCATCGCCATCGTCGTGTCCATCGCCACCTTCATGGAGGTGCTGGACACGACCATCGCCAACGTGGCGCTGCGCTACATCTCCGGCGGGCTGGCCGTCAGCTCCGACGAGGCGTCGTGGGTGGTGACCACCTATCTGGTCGCCAACGCCATCGTGCTGACCGCCAGCAGCTTCATCGCCAAGCGCTATGGGCGCAAGCGGTTCTACCTCGGCTGTCTGGGGCTGTTCACGATCAGCTCCCTGCTGTGCGGGCTGGCGTGGAACCTGCAATCGCTGCTGTTCTTCCGCATTTTGCAGGGATTTGCCGGCGGGGGCATGGTGCCCGTCTCGCAGTCGATCCTGGCCGACTCCTTCCCGCCGGCCAAGCGCGGGCAGGCCTTCGCCGTCTTCGGCATCGCGGTGGTGGTGGCGCCGGTGGTCGGACCGACGCTGGGCGGCTGGCTGTCCGACAACTATTCCTGGCACTGGTGCTTCCTGATCAACGGGCCGGTCGGGGTGCTGGCCTTCGCGCTGGTCTTCCTGCTGGTCCAGGAGCCGCGCGCCGCCATCAAGGAGCGCGAGCGGCTGAGGCGCGAGGGCGTGCGGCTGGATCTCGTCGGCTTCCTGCTGGTGGCGACCTTCCTGGGCGCGCTGGAGGTGATCCTCGACCGCGGCCAGACGGAGGACTGGTTCGGTTCCACCTTCATCATCGGCGCCACCATCGTCTGCGTCGGCGCCTTCTGCCTGATGATCCCCTGGGAGCTGACGCGCCGGAACCCGGTGCTCGACCTGCGCATGATCGCCACACGGCAGTTCGGCTCCTGCTTCGTGGTGATGATGGCCACGGGCGCGATCCTGATCGCGACGACGCAGTTCCTGCCGCAGCTGTTGCAGCAGTATTACGGCTACACCGCGACCTGGGCGGGGCTGGCGCTGTCACCCGGCGGGCTGGTGACCATGACGATGATGTTCGTCGTTGGCCGGCTCACCGCCGTCGTGCAGCCGAAGTATCTGATCGCCGCCGGCGCCAGCATCGTCGCGCTGGCGATGTACGACCTGACCAACCTCTACGCCGACGCGACCTTCTGGTTCTTCGCGTGGTCGCGCATCTACATCGGCGTCGGGCTGCCGCTGATCTTCATCCCGATCACGACGGCCTCCTACGACGGCATCCCGAAGGACAAGACCGATCAGGCGTCGGCGCTGATCAACGTCGCCCGCAACGTCGGCGGCTCCATCGGCGTCTCCATCGCCCAGAACGTCCTGGCCCACCGCCAGCAGTTCCACCAGAGCCGGCTGGTCGAGCATGTCGTCCCGTCGAGCGGCGCCTATCAGGAGACGCTGCGCACGGTCACCAGCCATTTCGTGGCGGCGGGCGGCGCCGACCCGCAGGGCCTTGCCATGGCCTTCGTCGGCCGGCAGGTCCAGACGCAGGCGGGCTTGTGGGCCTACATCGACGTGTTCGTGGTGCTGATGGCGATCTCCGCCGCGGCGGTGCCGCTGGCGCTCATCCTGCGACCCATCCGGCGTTAAAACCGGGCTTCGCATCCGGGCTTGCCACTTGCGGAGCCGGTCGACCCCCTGACATTGCTAAGCTCTTGCACGGACACAAGAGTTGCACGTTGGGGCCGGTCCCATCTGCAACCGCCGGTGAAGCTCCATAAGGCGTGTTATGGCAAACCGATTTTATTCTTCCGTGACAAGTGAAGAGGGACGCTAATCGCTGTGGAGGCTGAGGAAATTTTGCTCTATTTCATAAGAGGTATCGCCCACACTTGATCCGAATGCGGCGATGTCGATGGTCGGTCGCAGATGATTTCAGGCATGGGCGTCACCGCTTCCCGTTACTTCCGCTCCGCGCTCGCGCGGAAGCCCTGGCGTTTCGCGGCCTCGGGCGCGCTGGCGGCTGCCCTGGCGGCGGTCGGGTTCAGCGTCCTGCCGGACTCCGGCCACGCGGCCGAGTCGGCGCCCTCCGCGACACGAACGGCAACCCGTGCGGCGGCGCTGCCCCCATCCGCGACGGTCACCACCCTTCGCAGGGAACCGCCCAAGGCCGCGCCCGGGGCACCGGCGGCAGGCAAGCCGGACGGCGCCGTCGCCCCCAAGCCCACCAAGGCGCTGCAATTCGGGACCTACCGCAAGGAGGTCGACGCCTGGATCGCCTGGAAAGCGGTCGTGCGCCGGCAACCGGACATGGTGGCCGACCTCGTTCCCCGAGTCGCTCCCATCAAGCCGGAAGCGCCGGACGACGGCTACGTCCTGCTGGCCGCCCCCCTGCCCGACCTGGATCCGAGCTTCGTCTGCCGCCGCATCGTCGGCGGTGGCGGGAGCTGCCTTGTCGTCGAAGCGCCGGACGCCCCCGCGTCCGAACGCCCGACCCCGGCGATCGAGGACGGCGACAGCAACGGCGTCGTGACCTACACGCCCGACCAGAGCCGCGAGATGGTGGAGATCGAGCGGCAGGCCTCCCGCCTGTCACGGCTCGCGGCCATCGTTCCGGGAAGCGACGCGCGGGTCGATGTCGGCGCGCTGAAGGCCAGCCGCTGGAATCTGTGCTCGCTGACCTTCGACGACGGCCCGCATCCGTCGGTGACGCCGCGCATCCTGGACATCCTGCGCAACGAGCACGTGCGCGCAACCTTCTTCCCGATCGGCAACGTCGCCATCCGCCATCCGGGCATCATTCAGCGCATCGTTCAGGAAGGGCACGAGGTCGGCAACCACAGCCTGACCCATTCCAACATGCGCAACCTTCAGGCCGACGCGCAGCGTACGGAGGTCGTGGAGACCAACCGCATCCTTTCCGCCGCCGGTGCGGAGCCGGTGCTGTTCCGCCCGCCGGCCGGGCGCTACAACCAGGACACGCTGAAGGTCGTGCAGCAGGCGAACATGAGCCCGGCGCTGTGGAACGTGGACACGCGCGACTGGTTCACCCGCGACGCCGAGAAGATCGTCGCGCAGGTCGAGGAAACCGGCACCATCGGCAGCGTCGTGCTGATGCACATGACCTACAATACGACCGCCGACGCCCTGCCGAGGGCCATCGGGGTGCTGCGCTCACGCGGGTGCCGCTTCGTGACGCTGTCCGAATGGATCAGCAGCCTGAACAGCCTCGCCACGCCGCGAATCGCCCAGCGCTGAGGCGACGGGCCAAGCCCTCTTCCGCGACGGGCTAGCGTATGCACAGAACTCGCATGTACGGTAAGTGACTGGAAGTTAAGGAAAAGCCCTTCTCCCCTTGGGGGCTCGGAGCCGTCCGCGTAGCGGATGGGCGCCGAAGGCGACCAGAGGCGAAGAGTGGTTGGGATGAGGGGTCGTTACCGCTCGAAGAGCGGGAAAAGACCGGCCGGCTCTGCCGACGCCACCCTCACCCCAACCCCTCTCCCCTCAAGGGAGAGGGGCTTTTCCAACGCCCTATCAACCACTTATCGCGCCAGCGAAATCCGTGAATGCCGTAGCCCGCGACGGGAGAGGGCGAACGCAGCGTTCGGATCCGAAAGGGACGATCAGGCGACGCTCTTCGCGCGGCCGCGGCGGACCGGCTTGGCGGGGGCGGCCTTCTTGCCGAGGCCGATGGACTTCGCGAAGGCGGAGCGCTGCTCGGCGTAGTTCGGGGCCGTCATCGGGTAATCGGCGGGCAGGCCCCACTTGCGGCGGTATTCGTCCGGCGTCATGCCGTAGGCCGTGCGCAGATAGCGCTTCAGCATCTTCAGCTTCTTGCCGTCTTCCAGGCAGACGATGTAGTCCGGCGTCACCGACTTCTTGACCGGAACGGCCGGGCGCAGTTCGACGACTTCCTGCTCGACCGGACGGCCACTGCCGGACAGGCTCTGGTGAACGATCCGGATGAGGTTCGGAAGATCATTCACGGCGATCTGGTTGGAACGAACGTAAGACGCGACGATCTTACCGGTCATCGCCACCAGATCCGTGGTCGAGGTCTCCAGCCCGTCGGTGTCGCTGCTTTGCATGTTTGTTTCCTTTGAGGACGAATGATCCAAGGAAGAAGATGGTCAAAGTGGTGCGCGATGCGCAAGCCCTGCATTGGCATAAACAAGCAATTGTGTGATGTGTTTCACGCAGGACACGGGCAACCGCCGCCCAATTGAACGGCAATAGTGCGCGGCGGTTGCAAAATGGCGGCCCGATCAGGCGCGGGAACGCTGGGTCCTGATCAGGTCGGCGTACCAGCGGGCGGAGGCTTTCGGCGTGCGTTTCTGCGATTCGAAGTCGACATGCACGATGCCGAAGCGGTTGCCGTAGCCGCTTCCCCACTCGAAATTATCCAGCAGCGACCAGACGAAGTAACCGCGCACGTCGGCCCCGGCGCGAATCGCCTCGTGCATTGCCGCGTTATAGATCCGCAGGTAGTTGATGCGGTGCTGGTCGTCGATGACGCCCGATTCGTCCGGCGAATCGCTGCCGCCGCAGCCATTTTCCGTAATGACGATGGGCATGCGGTAGCGCCGCGTGATCTCCAACAGTTCGTCCCGGAAAGCGTCCGGGAAAATGGCCCAGCCGACTCCGTAAGTGGGCGAATCGGGCGGCGCCTCGCCCCAGCCGTAGCCCCAGGTCCGGGTCGGGTCGACCTTCGCGAAGATAGGGCCGTAATGGTTCAGGCCGAACCAGTCCATGGGCCGGCAGATGCGCGCCATGTCGCCCGCCTGGACGTAGGGTTCGATGGCCTGGGCGACGCGCGGCGGGTAGTGGCCGAGCAGTTGCGGATCGCAGAAGGTCAGGTTCCAGTGCTCGTCCAGCAGAGCCGCGGCCTCGGCGTTCTCCGGCCGGTCGCCCTCCGGCAGCACGCGCTGGCGGTTGTGCACGGCGCCGATGGAGGCCCCCGGCACCAGGGCGCGGATCACGTCCACCCCGGCCCCGTGCGCGAGGTTGACGTGGTGGATGGCGCGCAGATGCTGCTCCCGGTCGGTGATGCCGGGGGCGGCCCAGGGAATTGCGTAGCCGAACAGCGTGAAGACGGAGAACTCGTTGAAGGTGATCCAGCGCTTCACCCGGTCGCCGTAGCGCCGCGCCAGCAGGGCCGCGTAGTCGGCGTACCAGCCCGCGCAGTCCCGGTTGGCCCAGCCGCCGAGGTCGTGCAGCGCCTGCGGCAGGTCCCAGTGATAGACGCACAGCCAGGGCTCGATCCCGGCCTCCAGCACCGTGTCGATCAGCCGGTCGTAAAAGTCCAGCCCCGGCTGGTTCACAGCCCCGCGCCCGCGCGGCAGCACGCGCGGCCACGCCACCGAGAAGCGGTAGGCGTCCACGCCCAGCCCGCGCATCAGCGCGACGTCCTCGGCGTAGCGGTGGTAATGGTCGCAGGCCACGTCCCCGGTGTCGCCGTTGACGACCCCGCCCGCCGTGCGGCAGCGCGTGTCCCAGATGCTGGGGCCGCGCCCGTCCTCGGCGGCGGCGCCCTCGATCTGATAGGCGGAGGTGGACACGCCCCAGACGAAGTCGGACCGCAGGGGGGCGGCGAGAGGGGCGGCCCTGTCTGGCAGTTCCAGGTCCGGCCGTTCCAGGATTGCGCTGTTGTCGGACATGGCCCCCTCCGCCCCCAAGAGATCGCGCCTCGCGCGCCGGCGGCATAGCCCTTAGGGTCATGTCCGTCCGTACTCCAATACTACCTTTGGCGGATTGGCGGGGGAACAGGCATAATGGAGACCAATGTTTTCAACGGAGCGGCGCGCCATGACCTTCCGTGATTCTCCGGCCCGCGAGCCGTTCGCGAAATCTTTGGGCTTTCCCGACGATTTCCGGTGGGGCGTTTCGACCTCGGCCTTCCAGGTGGAGGGCGCGGCGGCGGAGGATGGGCGCGGGCCGAGCGTCTGGGACACCTTCTGCCGCCTGAAGGGCCGCGTGGACAACGGCGACACCGGGGACGTGGCCTGCGACCACTACCACCGCTACACCGAGGATGTGGAGCTGATGCGGCGCATCGGGGTCGATGCCTACCGCTTCTCCATCGCTTGGCCGCGCCTTCTGCCGCGCGGGCGGGGCGCCGTGAATCAGGCCGGGCTGGACTTCTACGACCGGCTGATCGACCGGCTGCTGGAGGCCGGGATCGAGCCCTGGGCCTGCCTCTACCACTGGGATTTCCCGCAGGCGCTGCACGACCTCGGCGGCTGGTCGAACCGCGACGGCGCGGGCTGGTTCGCCGACTACGCCGCGCTCTGCGCCAAGCGCTACGGCGACCGGGTGAAGCGCTGGGCGACCTTCAACGAGTTCTCCGTCTTCACGCTGTTCGGCTACGCCTTCGGCTGGGGGGCGCCCAGCATCGCCGACCGCGGGGAGCATCTGAAGGTGATCCACCACGTCAACCTCGCCCACGGGGCGGCGGTGGACGTGCTGCGCGATCTGGTGCCGGGGGCCTCCATCGGCGCCGTGCACAGCTACCAGCCCTGCCGGCCGGAGGACGACGCGCCGGAAAACGTGGAGGGGGCCGCCCTCTTCAACGAGTTGTGGAACCTCACCTTCCCCGACCCGCAACTGCTCGGCCACTACCCGCCGCGCGTCGCCCAGGCCATCGAGCCCTACGTCCGGGCCGGCGACATGGCGCGCATCGCGCGGCCCCTGGACTGGTTCGGCCTGAACCACTACGCCCCGCTGTTCGCCAAGGCCGATCCGGGCATGGTGTGGGGCTGCGGCTTCGGCTCGCCGCCGGCGGACATGCCGCGCACCGACATCGGCTGGCCGCTCCAGCCCGAAGCCTTCCGGGAAGCCCTGCTGGACCTGACCGCCCGCTACCGCCTGCCGATCTACGTCACGGAAAACGGGTACGGCACCAAGACGCCGGAGGCGCCGGACGAGAACGGCGTCGTCATGGACACGGCACGGCTCGACTATCTGCGCGCCTGCATCGGGACGATGGCCAGGGCGCTCCGGGACGGAGCCGACGTGCGCGGCTATTTCGTCTGGTCGCTGCTGGATAATTTCGAGTGGGGCGGCGGCTACGGCACGCGCTTCGGCATCGTGCATGTGGACTTCGAGACGCAGAAGCGCATGCCGAAGGAATCGGCCAAGTGGTACGCCGCGCTGATCGGCGGACCGCTGGCGCGGTGCGAACCGTGAGCGACGCCGCTTGGCGGATCCGGTCGGCCTGCTCCGCCAAGCGGCGTCCCTGCACCAGTCCGGCCGGCTGGCGGAGGCCGAGCCGCTCTAAGCCGCCAGCCTGCGCCGCGCCATCGCGCTCCAGCCCAGCGCCGACGCCTTCTTCAGGCTGGGCAACGTGCTGAAGCAGTCCGGCGAGACCGCCGAGGCGGTGGAGCGCTACCGCGACGCCCTGACGCCCCGCCCCGATCTGGTCGACGCGCGCCTGAACATGGCGTCGGCGCTGGACGCGCTGGGGCGGAACGGCGAGGCGATGCGGAGTCCGCGCGCGACGCCTTCGCCCGGGCGGAGCCCCACCTGCCCTTCCTGGTCCATGTGCCGGTCGGCGATGGCTTCGCCCGGCGCGTGGACGCGCTCGACCCCGCCGCCGAGGCCGCGTCGGAGGCGGCCTTCGTGCTGGAGAGCCGGGTGGAGCCGGGGGCCGGGCCGGTGGCGGACATCGACGCCTGCGTCCTGGCCGACCCCGCGGCCTTCCTGGAGCCGCTGTCCGCCGAGCGCCCGCTGGCCCTGCAGTATTTCCCCGGCAATCTGGCGCGGCTGTACGACGGCGTCGGGGGCGGCCTGCTGGTCCTGTTGCCGGAACCCTCCGTTCGCGCCCTCTTCGACCGGGTCCGGCGCTTCCTGGTCTCCTGGACGGCGGCTCGGCGGCTGCACTATTTCCTGGACCAGATCGCGCTGACGGCGGGCACCGACGACGCCATCCGGCGCGGCGCCTGCCCCGGCATCCACGCCATCCCCACGGAAGGGCGCCTGTTCCTCTGCGGAGACGGCGTCTTCGTCCGGATCCTCACGGAGAAGAACGAGCCCGGCTTCGCGGACGCCGTGCGGGCGCTGCTGGACAGGCTGGAACGCACCCCGCCCTCCACCGACCCCCGACCGGAGCGCGAGCGTTTCCTGAAGGCGATCGGCGTCGATCAGCCGTAGGCCTTCCTACCCCACCAGCTCCGCCGTCTCCACCACCGTGCCTGCGCTCCGGCAGGGCTCCTCGCGCAGGTGGACGGTGCCGTCGAGGCGTTCGAGGACCAGCTTGCGGCGGTGGTGCGGTTCCAGGCCGGGGTGGCTGCCGATGGTGATGAGGGTGGCCTTCGGGAACTCCTGGTCCACGAGGCGGAGCATGCCCTCCTCGCTTTCGGGGTCGAGGCTGTCGGTGGCGGATTCCAGGAAAATCCAGTCCGGACGGCGGATCAGCAGGCGGGCGAAGCCCAGACGCTGCTGCTCCGGCACGGCCAGCGCCTCGTCCCAGCTGTCCACCTCGTCCAGGCGCGGCAGCAGGTGGGCGAGGCCGACGCGCTCCATCGCCGCCCGGGCCACGGCATCGCTGATCTTCTCCGGCCCGACCGGGTAGCTGAGGGCGGAGCGCAGCGTGTCGTGCGGCAGGTAGGGGCGTTCCGGCATGAAGAAGACGCGCGAATGGGCCGGCAGCGCGATGCGCCCGCCGCCCCAGGGCCAGACCCGCGCCACCGCCCGGAACAGCCGCACCGCCGCCCCCGGATCGCCGACGATCAGCACGCGCTCGCCCGGCTTGATCGACAGGCTGAAGGGCTCGACGAGGCGCTTGCCGTTCGGCTCCGCGATCGACAGCGACTGGAAGTTCAGCCACTGCTCCTCGTCGGTGCGGTCGACGACGATGCGCTCCGTCCCCTCCCCGCCGATCTCGCGGTCGAGGCGCTGGAGTGCCGAGTGCAGGCCGAGCACGCGCTCGACCGACGCCTTCCACTCCGCCGCGCGGGCGAGGTTGTCGACGGGCCAGGACAGCGCGCCGACCGTCTGCTGGAAGGCCTGCGCCGTCTGCATCAGCACGCCCAGCGAGATGCTGCCGGCGATGTAGCTGGGCGCCGCCACCAGGATCGGGAAGGCCGAGGACAGGACCGAGTAGGTGGCGCTGAACACCATCATGTTGGACAGCGCGCGCGTCTGGCCGTTCCAGCCCCGGCGCACGCCGCCGAACAGGCCGAAGAGCCGTTCCCGCTCCCCCGATTCGCCGTGCAGCAGGGCGACGGACTGCGCGTTCTCCCGCACGCGGGCGAGGCCGAAGCGGAAGGACGCCTCATGCCCCTGGCGGCGGTTCACGGCGTTCACCAGCGGCTTGCCCATCACCAGCGCGATGGTCGTGCCGACGGCGGCGTAGATCAGCGCGATGTAGAGCAGATAGCCCGGCACATGGACGGTCGTCCCGAGGACCGACAGTTCCAGCACGCCCGACAGCATCCACAGGATGTTCGTGAAGCTGAGCAGCAGCATCGCGCAGTAGGACAGCGACAGGCCCAGGTCGATGGCCGCCTCGGTGGAGATGCGGATGTCCTCCGCGATGCGGCCGTCGGGGTTGTCGTGGTCGCCGGGCAGGTAGGTCACCTGATGCTGCCGCCCGCGCGACAGCCAGTCGTTCAGCAGCTTATCGGTCAGCCACGACCGCCAGCCGAGCTGAAGCCGCCGCTTCACCCGCAGATGCAGGACGGTGTTGATGATGTTGAACAGGATGATGCCGCCGACCGCCGCGATCATCGTCAGGAACCGGTCCATGGAGCGCTGTTCCAGCGCGTCGAACAGCCGCTGGCTCCACAGGTTGATCAGGATCGGCACGACCACCTGCCCGACCGTCAGCAGCCCCAGCGCGCCGGTCAGCAGGCGGACCGACCATTTTTTCTCGCCGGACCAATAGCCGCCGGCGAGATCGAGGAATTGGCGGGTGAAACCGGGCAGCGCCGGCTTCCGTGCTGTGATCGGCATGATGTGTCCCGCCCTACCTGACGCGATACCTCCTTACACTAACGAAAGAGTTATTACCAACAGCTTGCATTTGAAACGTCCCGACACCCGCTCAGGGCGTGGAAACCGCACCGGTCCTTCCGTTGTCACGAGGAAAGCCGTCACGAGACACCGGGCCGGACAGCACGGCCGGGCTGGACCATGCGGTGGCGCTGTCGATCTCCAGCTCGAAGTCGTGGAAGACCGTCCGCCCGAACAGGCCGTGGCTGCCGTCGGGGATGTCGGTGAACAGGTGCAGGCACATCGGCCCGCGCCAGGGCGTGGCCAGCACCGCCGCCAGGGGCAACGGCCGGCGCGGCGAGTCCAGCACCACCCAGCCGCTGGAGGCGAGGATGCCCTCCTCCCGCTGCGCCTCGTCGGGGGTGATGGAGGGCGGGGCCACCACCAGCTTGCAGGCGATGGGGGTGCGGCAGCGCGGATCCTCGATCACCGCGTGGCCGCGCACGGCGACCGCCCCCGGCACATCGTCCAGCGGGATGCAGGCCGACGCCGTGACGCCGTAGAGCGGGTGCAGCAGGATGCGCCCACCGCGCAGGACGCCGAACCAGGGAAAGGTCGCCCGGTGGTCGCGGGTCCGGCGTACCTGTGACAGCACCGGCTCGGTCAGCGGCCAGACCATGCGGGCCGGCAGGGGATGCTCCACCCCATGGTCCGCCGGCCCGTAGCCGAGCCCCGGCAGCCCGCCCCACAGGCGCAGCGCCAGCATGCCCGGCTGCCCGCCCGCGCGGGAGGCCGGTGTGACCGCGTATTCGTCCAGCAGACCGGCGGGGGCGAGCGACAGGCGCGGCGGCTCCGTCACCACCCCGGCGGCGGCGATGCGCAGTTCCAGGATGCGGTCCATGCGCTCGCAGGCCGTGGGCAGGCGCAAGGGCAGCCAGCCGTCCCGCACGGCGGTGAAGGGCACCCGCCAGTCGGCCAACCGCTCCCCCGAATCGACGGCGTGCAGGGCGATGGCGAAGGCGCCCCCGCCCTTCGGCGCGCGGTCCAGATGCAGGTCGATCCCAACCAGCCCGCGCGCCCACAGCGGCAGCCTTTGCACGATCTCCGGCGCGTCCGCCCCGTTCAGCGGAACGGGAAGCGCGCCCGCCGGGCGGGGCGTGGCGAACAGCAGGCGCGGCGGCGAGAGGCGCAGGTTGTCCAGCAGCTCCACCGCCTCCGGCGGCAGGCGGGTGCCGACTCCCCACTCCTCCCGCAGGGTGGAGAGGGTGCGCTGAAGGTCGTGGTTGCGGCGGTGCAGAGCGTCGATGTCCGCATAGGCCCGCCCCAGCAGCTTGCCTTGCAGCTCGACCACCGTTCCGGTCAGGACGGGCGGTTCGCTGCCGGGACCGCCGGTCTCGCCCCACCAGACGAGAAGGCGGTCCACATCGGGCTTCGCCGCCTCGTCGCAGGCCCACAGGCAGCGGACCGTCGCCGGCGGAATCGCCAGCGTGCGCAAGATTTCTCCCTGGGGCTCACCCGGTTCCCAGCCCTCCGGAGCCAGCCGATAGCCGCCGTCATGGCGCACCAGATGCAGCGTCCGCAGGGAAAGTTCGCCCTCCGCCGGTTTCACCGGTCCTGGCGAGCGGCGCACGGCGATGACCTTGGGAGTGCCGTCGTAGAGCGAGGCGAAGAGCGTCGCGGGTGCGGAGATTTTCATGGATGCTCCCTTCTCAGGAGGCCGGGACCAGGGGCGATATCGGGGGCGGGACCAGGGTGGTACAGTCGCCCCAGTCCGGATCCTCGCCCTCCCCGTCCCAACGCCGCAGCTTGTCCACGGGCAGGGCCAGGGCTTGGCAGAGGCGGAAGGTCCGCGCGTCCAACGGGACGATGGTCTGGTAGGCGTGCTCAAAGGCCGCGCAGGCGTTGACCGCGTCGGCGGCCGTCCGATGGGTGTCGGGCAGACCCAGCACCGCCCACGTCGCCACGCCCAGCTTGCGCAGCCGCCCCATCAGCCGGTGGGCGAGGTCGTGCTGCACCGTGACCACGAGGTCGAAGGCGGCGAGCGTGCCGACCGCCATGTCCTCGTCGTCCTTCTCCAGCGTCCGCAAGGGCGTGCCCAGATAGGCGTCGCGGCGGGTCAGGGGCCGTTCCGGCAGCACCAGCGGCAGCGGCATTGGGATGACCGAGGCGACGGTCTCCGCCGTCTCCGGAAAGCAAGCCAGTTCCCCCGCCCCCATGGCGACCAGATGCGGCTCCCACCCCCCCGCGCGCAGCCAAGCGGCGAGCCGGACGGCCAGGGCGAGCCGGTCCGGGCGGGCGGGTTCGACCACCAGCGCCGCCTGTCCGGGCCGGCGCAGCAGCGGCAGGACGGAGGGAAGCTGGTGCACCGTCCAGTACACGTCGCGCGGAGTCGCCACCCCGGCGCGGTAGCGGTCGATGGGCGCGGCGGACCAGCCGCCGTTGGCCTTGCCCGACCACTGCGCGGCCATCGCGTCGTAGAGGGAGGCCAGCGCCGCGTCGGCCGTGGCGGGCGGCACCAGGGGATCCGGCACGGACAGCCGCAGGTGCAGGTGCGCCTCCGCGCAGGGCTTGTCGGGCTCGCGCTCCAGTTCCGGCGTGCCGGTCGGCTGGCGGCGGACCAGATCCAGCAGCGTGCGCGTCTGCATGGCGACCATCTCCGCCCCGCCCGACGGCAGGGGAGCCGGCACCGTGTCCTCCAGCCCCACCGGCACGCCCCGCCATTCCAGCGCGCACCCGGCCGCCTCCGCGACCGAGACCCGGCCGCGCACGACGGTCGCCTGAGCGCAGGCGCGCTCCAGCGTCCACAGCGTGCCTTGCAGCAGACCGTGGCGCTCCAGCAGGTCCCACAGGCCCGAATCCATGACGGCCAGATGGCCGGGGCAGGCGCCGTATTCGGGCCGCTCCGGCGCGCGCATGGCGCGGCGCAGGAAGTCGGCGAGCGGCAGGTCCTCCACGCCCAGGGCCGGGTCGGTGGTGCAGCGGACCACGCCACGGTCGGGCAGATACACGGCGTAGCGCCGCCCCACCCTGGCCTCCGCGCGGGCGATGGCCTTGACGGAGAACAGCGCCGGGTGCCGGCCCTGGATGTGGGTCAGGATGGGGCGGTAGTCGCGCTCCGATTCGGTCAACATGCTCTCGCCGCGCCGGCGGTAGCCGAAGCCGGTGCCCGCCACATGCACGCCGTGGAAGCCGCGCTCCAGCCCTTGCAGCCAGAACTCCCAGTCCTCGCTGCCCTGGCGCATCGATTCGTCGAAGCGCGCCCCGGCGTCCAGCAGGCGGCGGGCGGCCATGCTGCCGGCCTCGCTGACGTTGCGGAACAGATGCTCCAGCGGCGAATAGGGGCCGGACATGTCGCAGAATTCGAAGAAGCCGAACTTGTCCACGTCCGGATAGGCCCAGCCCGCCCCCGGCCCGGCCTTGCGCAGGGCGTCCAGCATCCGTTGCAGCAGGTGCGGCCGGATGCGGTTGTCGGAATCAAGGAAATAGACGGCCTCCAGCGCCGGGAAGGCGTCCAGCGCGAAGGCGATGCCGCTGTTGCGGGCGGCACTCAGCCCGCCGTTGCGCTTGTGCAGATAGAAGAGCCGGCCGGGGTGCGCGGCGGCGAATTCCCGGCACACGCGGTCGGTTTCCGGGAAGGGGCAGCCGTCGTTGACGACCACCACCGCGTAGGCGAAATCCGTGTCCTGGGCCAGCGCCGTGTCCAGCGCCTCCGCCAGCAGGCCCGAATGCTTGTAGGTCGGGACAATGATCGCCGCGCGCACCTCATCGGTGCTCTGGGCGTCCAAAATATTATGTGTGCATATGGAAGGCATGACCGGACGCGGTGGTGGCACGGCGTCCTGATTAGCCCCGTTCGCGCTGCACACGGATGTGATAATTCCGGGACGCGACAGAGTGCTTTACTTGTATTTTCGTTCAAAAAGCGGTGACGGTGGCCGATATCTCTTGAACAGCCCCGTCCCGCTCGATGACCAGGGTCCGCCGTTCGCCCGCTCTGCCACTCAGCGCATCGAGAAGTTGACCCCGGCTGGCCCCCGACGCGGACAGGCCGTCGATCCGCAGCAGGCGGTCGCCGGGCTGCACGCCCTCCACGGTCGGACGCCCGTCCTTCGATACAACGCCGCCAATGACGGCGTCGCCACCCCGGCGGACCAGCGTGACGCCGACTTGGCCCATCGGCTCGGGATCGGGACCGGGCTGCTTGCGCCAGTAGCTCATCCCGTGCGCGTAGTCGATGGTCAGCCGGTGCCGCATCAGCGCGTTGGCGCCCAGCCAGCCGACGACAGGACCATCGGGCGCGTTCCTCCCCCACCCATCCCAGAACAGGTCGCCGAACAGCCAATCCCCCACCGCACCCAAGATCGGCCCGGTGCCGAGAAGGCCGACCTCGCCGAGTGGCAGGTCGCCGACAGTCATTGGCACCATGGCGAGCGTGCCTTCCTTTTCGAAGGCGTAGTCCACCATGGCGTTGTTGCTCTGCCCAACGGCGCCGTTGGCCCGGCGCCATTCGGGATGCGCGGCCAGCCAATCCCGCACCACGGAACCGCGGAACCAACTGTAGCCGCTGCCCGCATCGATCACCACGGGCTCCCTCTCGCCCGCCACCGTCGCGTCCAGGGCGACGAGTCCGGTGTCCGGATTGACGCGGATGGGAACGGCGACTCCGTCGGGTGGCAGGGTGCCCGGCGGAGCGAAGGTCAACTGGCGCTTTTGGTAATCCAGCCCGATGTCGAATCGACTCAGGACCGAGGCCGGCAGCATCGCTTCCACCGGGTGCGGCGCGAAATAGTGGGCGAATTCCGGGTCGTCTCCGGTGTCGGACACCCGATCCACGAATTTATCCGCGACCTCGACGGCGGTGGCGCCGATCTTGAGCCTGAGCGGCTCCCCTTGCCCGATCCTCAGTTCCTCGTAGAGGCGGGCGGACAGGGCCGGTGCCGGCATGCCCATGTTCACCCACGTCAGCACCTTGCGGTCGCTGCCGTCCGGGCGCAGGAACGTCAATTCGACGAGAATCCTCTGGGCGTCCAGCCGGAAGGGAATTGCAACGAGTTCCGCCGACGCCACCGGGCGGACTGTGACGCTGGACGCCACGTCCCTTCCACTCCCGAAGGAAGCGCAGCCGGCGAGCAACAGCGATACAGCAAACAGCGCGGAGCGGACGGAAGCTGAACGGTATGCGTGCGGCATGGGCCTCGGGTGCCCCACTTAAGAGTGCGATGGGACCCGATGCATACCACGCGGGGATTTTTCAGCAAGGTTCCTCGCCGAAAACTCCCCGCGTCGTTTGCTCACGCCGGCAGCCGGCCGGTCTTCGCGACCTCGCTCAGGAAGCGGTAGCTGTCCTTGGGCGTGCGCTTCAGCGTGTCGTAATCGACGCGCACGATGCCGAACCGCTTGGACAGGCCGAAGGCCCATTCGAAGTTGTCCAGCAGGCTCCAGCACAGATAGCCCTTCACGTTGCAGCCGTCCTGAAGCGCGCGGGCGACCGCGGCCACATGGTCGCGCAGGAAGGCCACGCGCTCCGCGTCGTGCACCTGACCGTCGGGCGTCACTACGTCGTCATAGGCGGCGCCGTTCTCGGCCACGAAGACGGCGGGGTTGCCGTAGTCGGCCTTGAACTGCATCAGCAGGTCGTAGAGCCCGTCGGGCTGCACCGGCCAGGCCATGGCGGTCCAGCGGTCGCAATGCGCGTCGCCCCACCACACGTCGAACGGGTGCCCCGTCTCGTGCTTCATGGTCATGCGCGAGTAGTAGTTGATGCCCAGCAGGTCGATGGGATAGCGGATCGCCTCCTCGTCGCCGGGCAGGACGAAGTCCTTCATCCGCTCGGCCATCAGCTCCGGGATTTTGCCGCGCATCACGCCGTCCAGCGCCACCCGGTTCCACACCGCGTCCCAGCGCGCCGCCGCCGCGATGTCCTCCGGCTTGTCGCTTTCCGCCCGGCAGGGCTGGAGGTTGATGACGGTGCCGAGCGTCAGGCCCGAACGCTCCGCCGCGATGGCGCGCAGCGCCGCCCCCTGCGCGAGGTTCTGGTGGTGCAGCGCCCGCAGGATGCCGACCTCGCCCAGCTTGTGGCCCGGCGCGTGCTCGCCCGTGCCGTAGCCGTGGGTGGCGACCACGTTCGGCTCGTTCAGCATCATCCAGTCCTTCACCCGGTCGGCGAGCCGGGCGCTGACGATGCGGGCGTAGTCGGCGAAGGGGGCGATGACCTCGCGGCCCTGCCAGCCGCCCTTATCCTCCAGCGGCTGGGGCAGGTCCCAGTGGTAGAGGCAGGCCATCGGCCGGATCCCGGCCTCCAGCAGCGCGTCCACCAGCTTGTCGTAGAAGTCCAGCCCGGCCGGGTTCACCGCCCCGGTTCCCGTCGGCAGGATGCGCGGCCACGCGATGGAGAAGCGGTAGGCGTTGAAGCCCGCGTTCTTCAGCAGGGCGATGTCCTCCGCCCAGCGGTGGTAATGGTCGCAGGCGACGGCGGCGCTGCTGCCGTCCTGGATGCGGCCGGCGTCGGTGAAGGTGTCCCACACGCAGGGGCCGCGGCCATCGGCGTGGATGGCGCCCTCGATCTGATAAGCGGCGGTGGATGCACCCCACAGGAAGTCCTGGGGAAAGGTGAAGGGTGCCATGGCGGGACTCCCTATGGAAATGTCGTCTGGAAGTTTCGTCACACGCGCATGTTGCGCATGCGAAGATTTTGTTGCGTTTGCGAAGACGGGCTTCGTCTTTGTCCTACCCGATAGTTGTAGTTCATCCGAGTTAACAAGTGTATACTTATGGGGCGGCGACAGACCTGCCGGATGAGCAGGGCTCCATTCCCGCCGGCGGGAGGCTTCCCATGCTCACCACCCCCAAAACCACCAAAATTGTCTTCCTCGGCGCCGGCAGCGCGGCCTTCGGGCTCAGCATGTACCGCGACCTCTTCACCACGACGGAGCTGGCCGGCAGCACGCTGACGCTGGTGGACACCAACCCCGTGGCGCTGGAGCGCATGACCGCGCTGGCGCGCGTGCTCAACGCCAAGGGCAACGCCGGCATCGTCATCGAGCAGACGACCGACCGCCGCGCCGCCCTGCAAGGGGCGGAATTCGTCGTCAACTCCGTCGCCATCGACCGCAACCGCCTGTGGAGGCTGGATTTCGAGGTGCCGAAGAAGCACGGCATCCGCCACACGCTGGGCGAAAACGGCGGCCCCGGCGGCCTGTTCTTCACGCTGCGCACCCTGCCGCTGATCTTCGACTTCGCCCGCGACATCGAAGAGCTGTGCCCCGACGCGCAGTTCATCAACCTGTCCAACCCGGAAAGCCGGGTCGTGCTGGGGCTCGGCAAATACAGCAAAGTGAAGACGCTGGGGCTCTGCCACGGCGTCTTCCTGGCGCGCTGGTTCATCTGCCAGATCCTGGGCATGGCGGAAAAGGACGTGGAGGTCTGGGGCTCCGGCCTCAACCACTTCCAATGGCTGATGCACATCCGCGAGAAGGCGACGGGCCGCGACCTCTACCCGCAGCTGCGCGAGAAGGAGAAGACCCACGACCCGTCCTTCACGCCGCTGACCCGCCGCATGTTCCACGCCTTCGGCCTGTGGCCGACCTGCAGCGACGACCACATGGGCGAATACCTCCCCTACGGCTGGGAGGGCGGGGAGCACGGCTTCGACTTCACGGAGGACGAACGCGGGCGCGGCATCCTGAACGGGCTGATGGACGGCGTGATCGCCGGCACAATGCCGATACCGGACGACTGGACCCAGCCCTCCTGGGGCGAGCGGGCCGTGCAGGTGATCGCCGGCGTTCTGCACAACCAGAAGCGCTTCATCGAATCGGGCATCGTCTACAACCAGGGCGCCATCCCGAACCTGCCGCCGGATCTGGCGGTGGAGGTGCCACTGCTGGCCGACGCGGCCGGCGTCCACCCCATCTCGCTCGGCCCCCTGCCCGACCCGATCGCCAAGCTCCTGCACGTCCAGGCCAGCGTGCAGCAACTGGCCGTCGAGGCGGCGGTCCACGCGTCGAAGGAACTGGCCTTGCAAGCCCTGCTGATCGACCCGGTGGTCAACTCCACCGACGCCGCCGTGGCGATCCTGGACGAGCTGTGGGAGGCGAACAAGCCCTACATCCGGCGATGCGTGTAGCTGACGAGAGGCTGATCTTAGAGCGTGTCGTCAGTTGAGCCAGATGACAGCCGAGACGAGGTAAACGGCGGCCAGAAAGGTGCTGGCAAGCTTGTCGTAGCGTGTGGCAATGGCCCGGA
>NZ_JBPXMQ020000042.1:0-54026 GCF_053470405.2 Azospirillum mesophilum | reverse complement strand
ACTTCCGCACCACGGACGTGACGGGCATGGTGAAGCTGCCGGAAGGCACCGAGATGGTCATGCCGGGCGACAACATCTCCATGGAAGTCGAGCTGATCGCTCCAATCGCCATGGACGAGGGCCTGCGCTTCGCCATCCGCGAGGGTGGTCGTACGGTCGGCGCCGGCGTCGTCGCCTCGATCATCAAGTAAGGCGCGTTCTGTGGAAGGGGCCGGCGTTCGCCGGCCCCTTTTGCACATCCGCTCCGCAAAAATCGGGTGTGGCAATCCCCACCGTCACCGGACCTCCATCTCCTTGTCACAAGGGGGAAATTGTGGGTTGACACCGGGGCGGCTTGGGCATACACGTTACGCCCTCTGGAATTTGGGTTGGTAGTAGGCAAGTCCGGCCTAGACGCAGCCCGATCACGAACGGCATCGCGAGGCCAACTCGCACCGGGTGCTGCCAGGAACATCCATCCGCATCGCCATGCGGGGGATGTTCTTTTTCGTATCGGCCGTCAGACAGGTTTGGGATGAACCACCGCCCGCCGCTTCGGTGTACCGGCGCAGGGTGACCTGACGCTGCCGGTCCCCGGGGACAGTTTTGGGGTACCGGTGGCGCGTTGGCGTCACCGAAACGAGGTGCAAGGGACGTTTGGACATGGACAGCCAGAACATCCGCATCCGCTTGAAGGCGTTCGATCATCGCGTGCTCGACCAGTCGACCAGCGAGATCGTCAACACCGCCAAGCGGACCGGTGCTCGGGTGCGGGGCCCGATCCCGCTGCCGACGCAGATCGAGAAGTTTACGGTCAACCGCTCGCCGCACGTCGACAAGAAGTCGCGCGAGCAGTTCGAAATCCGCACCCATAAGCGTTTGCTCGACATCGTCGATCCGACGCCGCAGACGGTGGACGCGCTGATGAAGCTCGACCTCGCCGCGGGTGTGGACGTCGAAATCAAGCTTTAAGTTGGGTCTGTTGAGGGACCTCTCCCTCTGAGGATGTCCCTGGTCAGGAGATAAAGAACAATGCGATCCGGTTTGATCGCGCAGAAAGTCGGCATGACCCGCGTCTTCCAGGACGACGGGACGCACGTGCCGGTGACTGTGCTGAAAGTCGACAGCTGCCAGGTCGTCGCCGTTCGCACCGAAGACAAGGATGGCTACACCGCCGTCCAGCTCGGTGCCGGCGCCATCAAGGTCAAGAACGTCACGAAGCCTGAGCGCGGGCATTTTGCCAAGGCGCGCGTGGAACCGAAGCGCAAGCTGGTCGAGTTCCGCGTCGACGCCGATGCGCTGATCGAGGTCGGCGCCGAACTGTCGGCCGCGCACTTCGTTCCGGGCCAGTTCGTCGACGTCACCGGCACTTCCATCGGTAAGGGCTTTGCCGGTCCGATGAAGCGCTGGAACTTCGGTGGTCTGCGTGCCACGCACGGCGTGTCGGTGTCGCACCGCTCGCACGGTTCGACGGGTAACCGCCAGGATCCCGGCAAGGTCTTCAAGAACAAGAAGATGGCCGGTCATCTCGGCGACGAGAAGGTCACGGTTCTGAACCTGAAGGTCGTGTCGGTGGACGAAGACCGCGGCCTGATCTTCCTCAAGGGCGCCGTTCCGGGCGCCGAGGGTTCTTGGCTGCGCATCCGCGACGCCGTGAAGAAGAAGGCTCCGGAAGGTCTTCCCTTCCCGGCCGCCATCAAGGCCGCGCCGGCTGCCGAAGCCGCCGCTGAGCCGCAGGAGTGATGGCCATGAAGGCGACCATTAAGAACCTGAACAACGAGACCGTCGGCGAGATCGAACTCTCCGATGACGTGTTCGGCCTCCCGTCCCGCACGGACCTCCTGGCCCGCATGGTCAACTGGCAGCTGGCCAAGCGCCGCGCCGGTACCCACAAGACCAAGGGCGTTTCGGAGATCTCCGGCACCGGCAAGAAGCCGTACCGCCAGAAGGGCACCGGCCGCGCCCGTCAGGGCTCCATGCGTTCGCCGCAGTTCCGCGGCGGCGCGACCATCTTCGGCCCGGTCGTCCGCTCGCACGAGCACGACCTGACCAAGAAGGTCCGCAAGCTGGCCCTGAAGACCGCGCTGTCCACCAAGGCCGCGGAAGGCAAGCTCCTGGTCCTCGACTCGGCCGCCGCCGAGACGCACAAGACCAAGGACCTGGCCGCCCGTCTCGCCACGCTGGGCCTCTCCTCGGCGCTGATCATCGATGGCTCGAACCTGAACGAGAACTTCGCTCGGGCGTCGCGCAACATCCCGCTGATCGACGTGCTGCCGGAGCAGGGCGCCAACGTCTACGACATTCTTCGCCGCGATACGCTGGTCCTGACCCGCAACGCGGTCGAGCAGCTGGAGGCTCGCCTGAAATGAGCAAGCAGTCGAAACCTGCGGTGAGCCAGGAGCGGATGTACGACCTCATTCTGGCTCCGGTCATCACCGAGAAGTCGACGATGGCGTCGGAGCACAACCAGGTCACGTTCCGTGTCCCGCTGTCGGCCACCAAGCCGGAAATCAAGGCGGCGGTCGAAGGGCTGTTCAACGTGAAGGTGACCGCGGTCAACACCCTGATTTCCAAGGGCAAGACCAAGCGCTTCCGCGGCACCATCGGTCGTCGCTCGGACTTCAAGAAGGCCGTCGTGACCCTCGCCGAGGGGAACAAGATCGACGTGACCACGGGCATCTGAGCGGGAGTGTGATCCGATGGCTCTGAAGCAATACCGCCCGATTACGCCGTCGCTCCGCCAGCTGGTCATCGTTGACCGCTCGGAGCTGTGGAAGGGCAAGCCGGTCAAGGCTCTCACCCAGGGTCTGACCAAGTCCGGTGGCCGCAACAACACCGGCCGCATCACCGCGCGCCGGATGGGTGGCGGTCACAAGCGCACCTACCGTCTGGTGGATTTCAAGCGCCGTAAGTTCGACGTTCCGGCCACCGTTGAGCGGCTGGAATACGATCCGAACCGTACGGGCTTCATCGCCCTCATCAAGTACGAGGACAACACCCTGTCCTACATTCTGGCGCCGCAGCGCCTGAAGGTGGGCGACACCGTCATCGCCGGTGAGAAGGTGGATGTGAAGCCCGGCAACGCCATGCCGCTGAAGAACATCCCCGTCGGTTCGGTCGTGCACAACGTCGAACTGAAGCCCGGCAAGGGTGGTCAGCTGGCCCGCTCGGCCGGCACCTACCTGCAGCTCGTCGGTCGCGACGGCGGCTACGCCCAGCTGAAGCTGCCCTCGGGCGAGCTCCGGATGGTGCGCGGCGAGTGCATGGCCACCATCGGCGCGGTCTCCAACCCGGACCAGATGAACACCAATCTGGGCAAGGCCGGCCGCAAGCGCTGGCTGGGTGTCCGTCCGTCGGTCCGTGGCGTCGCCATGAACCCGATCGACCACCCGCACGGTGGTGGTGAGGGTCGCACCTCGGGCGGCCGTCACCCGGTCACGCCGTGGGGCAAGCCGACCAAGGGCAAGAAGACGCGTCACAACAAGAAGACGGACGGCCTGATCCTGCGCCGCCGTCATTCGAAGTAAGGAGGTCGGACGATGGCACGCTCCGTTTGGAAGGGCCCGTTCGTCGACGGCTATCTGCTGAAGAAGGCGGACAAGTCCCGCGCTTCGGGCCGCAACGAGATCATCAAGATCTGGTCGCGTCGTTCGACCATCCTGCCGCAGTTCGTGGGTCTCACGTTCGGCGTCTACAATGGCCACAAGTTCCTGCCGGTTCTGGTGACCGAGAACATGATCGGCCACAAGTTCGGTGAGTTCGCTCCGACGCGCACCTTCTACGGGCACGCGGCGGACAAGAAGGCGAAGAGGAAGTAAGCCATGGGCAAGCCCTCCAACCCCAGCCGTATCGCGGAGAACGAGGCTCTGGCCTCCAATCCGATGATCCGCACCAGCCCGCGCAAGCTGAACCTCGTCGCCCAGCTCATCCGCAACATGGATGCCAGCAAGGCCGTGGCCGAGCTGACCTTCTCCAAGCGCCGCATCGCCGGCGAGGTGAAGAAGGTCCTCCAGGCCGCGATCGCGAACGCCGAGAACAATCATCAGTTGGACGTCGACCGCCTGTACGTCTCCTCGGCGACGGTCGGCCGCGCTCTGGTGATGAAGCGCTTCCACGCCCGTGCCCGCGGCCGCGGCGCCCGTGTCGAGAAGCTGTTCAGCAACCTGACGATCATCGTGCGCGAGCGCGACGCCGCTGCCGAAGGGGCCGAGTAAGATGGGTCAGAAAGTCAATCCGATCGGGCTGCGCCTCGGCATCAACCGGACCTGGGACAGCCGTTGGTTCGCCAAGCGCGACTACGCCAACCTGCTGCACCAGGACCTGAAGCTGCGCGGCTATCTGCAGGGCCGCCTGCAGCAGGCCGGCTGCTCGCGCGTGGTCATCGAACGTCCGGCCAAGAAGGCCCGCGTCACCATCCACTCGGCTCGTCCGGGCGTGGTGATCGGCAAGAAGGGCGCGGACATCGAGAAGCTGCGTTCCGAGCTGTCGAAGATGACCGGCGGCGAGGTGAGCCTGAACATCGTTGAAATCCGCAAGCCGGAGATCGACGCGCGCCTCATCGCCGAGAACATCGCCAGCCAGCTGGAGCGTCGCGTTGCCTTCCGCCGCGCCATGAAGCGCGCCGTGCAGTCGGCCATGCGCCTGGGCGCCCAGGGCATCCGAATCAACTGCTCGGGCCGTCTGGGTGGCGCTGAAATCGCCCGCCTGGAGTGGTATCGCGAGGGCCGCGTCCCGCTGCACACCCTGCGTGCGGACATCGACTACGGCACCGCGACCGCCAAGACCACCTACGGCACCTGTGGTGTCAAGGTCTGGGTGTTCAAGGGCGAGATCATGGCTCACGACCCGATGGCGCAGGACAAGCGCATGGGCACCGAGCCGGTGTCGACCGATGGTGAGCCGCGTCGCGAACGTCGCGAGCGTGGCGATCGCGAGGAGCGTGGGGGCCGTGGTCGCGGCGACCGTGACCGCTCCGACCGCGCTGATCGCGAGTAAAGGGGCAGAGCGATGCTTTCTCCGAAGCGTACCAAGTACCGCAAGGCCCACAAGGGCCGCATCCACGGCAACGCGAAGGGCGGCACCCAGCTGAACTTCGGTTCCTTCGGCCTGAAGGCCCTGGAGCCGGAGCGCATCACCGCCCGCCAGATCGAGGCGGCCCGCCGCGCGATCACCCGCGCGATGAAGCGTCAGGGCCGCGTGTGGATCCGCGTGTTCCCGGACCTGCCGGTCTCCACCAAGCCCGCCGAAGTCCGCATGGGTTCCGGTAAGGGCTCGCCCGAATACTGGGCGGCGCGCGTTCATCCGGGCCGCATCCTGTTTGAGCTGGACGGCGTGCCCGCCGATGTGGCAAAGCAGGCGTTCGCCCTGGCG
The DNA here is from genome assembly GCF_053470405.2 of Azospirillum mesophilum. Lineage (NCBI taxonomy): Bacteria > Pseudomonadati > Pseudomonadota > Alphaproteobacteria > Rhodospirillales > Azospirillaceae > Azospirillum > Azospirillum mesophilum. The sequence goes on along the minus strand of NZ_JBPXMQ020000042.1, from coordinate 48,677 downwards.
GCCGCCAAGCTGCCGATCAAGACCAAGCTGGTGACCCGCCTCGGCGGTGAGGAGGTGGCGGCATGAAGTCCGTCGACGTTCGTGCGAAGAGCACCGAGGAGCTGAACGATCAGCTCCTCCAGCTCAAGAAGGAGCAGTTCAACCTGCGCTTCCAGCGGGCCTCCGGCCAGCTGGAGAACACGGCGCGGGTGCAGGTGGTGCGTCGCGACATCGCGCGCATCAAGACGATCCTCGGCGAGCGTTCGCGCTCGGCCGAAGCCGGCAAGTAAGGAGGGCTACCTATGCCTCGCCGCGTTCTGCAGGGCACGGTGGTCAGCGACAAGGGCGACAAGACGGTTATCGTCCTGGTCGAGCGCCGCGTCATGCACCCCGTGTACAAGAAGTTCATTCGTCAGTCGAAGAAGTACGCCGCCCACGACGAGGGCAACCAGTTCAAGGTCGGCGATACGGTTTCGATCATCGAGTGCCGCCCGATCTCCAAGCGCAAGCGCTGGACGGTCGTGCTGGAGTCCGCCGCCGCTGGCGGCGCCGCGTAACTGAAAGGTAGTAACCATGATCCAGATGCAAACCAACCTGGAAGTCGCCGACAATAGCGGGGCGCGCCGGGTGCAGTGCATCAAGGTGCTTGGCGGGTCCAAGCGGAAGGTTGCCACCGTGGGCGACGTCATCGTCGTCTCGGTCAAGGAGGCCATTCCGAAGGGCCGCGTCAAGAAGGGCGACGTGCATCGCGCGGTCATCGTCCGCACTGCGAAGGAACTGCGCCGGGACGACGGATCTGCGATCCGCTTCGACCGCAACGCTGCCGTGCTGATCAACAAGCAGGGCGAGCCGATCGGCACCCGTATCTTCGGGCCGGTCACTCGTGAGCTTCGCGGCAAGAAGTTCATGAAGATCATCTCGCTGGCGCCGGAGGTGCTGTAATGGCCGCGAAGATCAAGACCAAGGATAAGGTCGTCGTTCTGACCGGCAAGGACAAGGGCAAGACCGGCGAGGTGCTCAAGGTCATCCCGTCCGAAAACCGGGTCGTCGTTCAGGGCGTGAACGTGGTGAAAAAGCACCAGCGCCCGAGCGCCCGTTCGCAGGGCGGCATCGTCGAGTTCGAAGCGCCGATCAACGTTTCGAATGTCGCCCACATCGATCCGAAGGACGGCAGGCCGACCCGCGTCGGCTTCAAGATCCTTGAGGATGGCCGCAAGGTGCGCGTCGCCAAGCGGTCCGGCGAAGTCATCGACGTGTGAGGACCGGACCAATGGCTGCACGTTTGAAAGAAGTCTACGACTCCAAGATCCGCGCCGCGCTCAAGAGCGAGTTCGGCTACAAGAACGACATGGAAGTTCCGCGGATCGAGAAGATCGTCATCAACATGGGTGTCGGCGAGGCTGTCGGCGACTCCAAGAAGATCCAGAACGCGGTGAGCGAACTCGCGGCGATCACCGGCCAGAAGCCGGTCGTCACGAAGTCCCGCAAGTCGATCGCGCAGTTCAAGCTGCGTGAAGGCATGTCGATCGGTTGCAAGGTGACCCTGCGCCGCGATCGCATGTACGAGTTCCTGGATCGTCTGGTTACGATCGCGTTGCCGCGTGTCCGCGACTTCCGCGGCATCCCGGGCAACAGCTTCGACGGCCGTGGCAACTATGCCATGGGCGTTAAGGAGCAGATCATTTTCCCGGAGATCGACTACGACAAGATCGATCAGATCCGCGGCATGGACATCATCTTTGTCACCTCGGCGAAGACCGACAAGGAGGCCAAGGCTCTCCTGAAGGCCTTCGACATGCCGTTTGTGGCCTGATTGGCTGGAGCACGACCCCATGGCTAAGACCAGTGCCATCGAGAAGAACAAGCGTCGCGCCAAGCTGGTGAAGCAGTTCGCCAACAAGCGTGCGCGTCTGAAGGCCATCGCCTCCGACCGTTCCCTCCCCCCGGAAGAGCAGTTCGCCGCCCGCCTCAAGCTGGCCGAGCTGCCGCGCAACTCGTCGAAGGTGCGCATCCGTAACCGCTGCGAAATGACCGGCCGTCCGCGGGCGTTCTATCGCAAGTTCAAGCTGTCCCGCGTCACCCTCCGTGAACTGGCCTCCACCGGCCAGATCCCGGGCATGGTGAAGTCGAGCTGGTAAGGAGGGTCGGAAAATGTCTTTGAGCGATCCGCTCGGCGATATGCTGACCCGCATCCGCAACGGTCAGCACGCCCGTATGTCTGTTGTGGAAAGCCCGGCGTCGAAGCTGCGCAGCAACGTCCTGGAAGTTCTGAAGCGTGAGGGCTACATCCGTGGCTACTCCGAGGAAGACGTCCGTCCCGGCGTTCGCAACCTGAAGATCGAGCTGAAGTATCACGAAGGCGAGCCTGTCATTAAGCAGATCGCCCGCGTGTCCAAGCCCGGTCGCCGCGTGTATTCGAAGATCACCGATCTGCCCCGCGTCTTCAACGGCCTGGGCATCGCGATCCTCTCCACGCCGCGCGGCGTGATGTCGGACAACGAGGCCCGCGCCGCCAATGTCGGCGGTGAAGTCCTCTGCCGCGTGTTCTAAGGGGGACCTCAGATGTCGCGCATTGGCAAGCATCCGGTGTCGGTCCCCGCTGGCGTTGACGTTGCCGTCAACGGCCAGCAGGTGACGGCCAAGGGGAAGCTGGGCTCGCTCAGCTTGACCCTCATCGACGACATTTCGGCCAAGCTGGAAGACGGCAAGGTCGTGGTCACCCCGGCGAACGACAGCAAGCGCGCCCGCACCATGTGGGCGACCTCGCGGACGCTGATCAACAACATGGTCACCGGCGTCAGCCAGGGCTACACCGTCAACCTCGAGATCAACGGCGTCGGTTACCGCGCGGCCGTGCAGGGCAAGGAGCTGGTCATGCAGCTCGGCTTCTCGCACGACGTGAAGTACCCGATCCCGGAGGGCATCACCATCAAGTGTGACAAGCCCACCGCGATCTCGGTGTCGGGCTTCGACAAGCAGAAGGTTGGTCAGGTCGCGGCGGAAATCCGCGGTTGGAAGAAGCCGGAGCCCTACAAGGGCAAGGGCATCAAGTACGACACCGAGACCATCCTCCGCAAGGAAGGCAAGAAGAAGTAAGGTCCGCCATGCTCAAGCCAAAGCAACTCCACGAGCGCCGCAAGCAGCGCGTGCGCGCGCAGATTGCCAAGAAGGCCGGCGGGCGGGCTCGCCTTTCGGTCTTCCGGTCCAATCTGCACATCTACGCCCAGATCATCGACGACGAGGCTGGCAAGACGCTGGCCTCCGCCTCCTCGCTGGAGAAGGAGCTGCGCGAGCAGCTCAAGCACGGCGGGAACGTCGAGGCTGCCAAGCGCATCGGCGCCCTGATCGCCGAGCGCGCCAAGGCGGCGGGCGTCACCGAGGTCGTGTTCGACCGTGGTGGCTACATTTACCACGGCCGGGTCAAGGCCCTGGCCGACGCCGCCCGCGAGGGCGGGCTGTCGTTCTAAGGAGGCTCCGAAATGGCACGTGAACGAGGCGAGCGGAGCGACCGCGAGCGGCAGCCGCGTGAGCGCGATCGGGAAGAAAGCGAGCTGATCGAAAAGCTCGTTGGCATCAACCGCGTCGCTAAGGTTGTGAAGGGTGGCCGTCGCTTCGGCTTCGCCGCCCTGGTGGTGGTCGGCGACGGCAAGGGCCGCGTCGGCGTCGGTTCGGGGAAGGCCCGCGAGGTGCCGGAAGCGATCCGCAAGGCGACCGACCAGGCGAAGCGCGGCATGATCCGCGTTCCGCTGCGCGAAGGCCGCACGCTGCACCATGACGCCAACGGCCACTTCGGTGCCGGCCGCGTCGTGCTGCGCACCGCCCCGGCCGGTACCGGCATCATCGCCGGCGGTCCGATGCGCGCGATCTTCGAGGCTCTGGGCGTCCAGGACGTCGTGACGAAGTCGATCGGCACGTCGAACCCGCACAACATGATCAAGGCCACCTTCGACGCCCTGTCGGCGGTGTCCAGCCCCCGCAGCGTCGCCGCCCGTCGCGGCCGCCGCGTGAGCGACATCCTCGGCAAGCGTGAAACCGGCGCCGCCGGTGCGCAGGAGGCTTGATCATGGCCGAGAAGAAGACCGTTATCGTCACCCAGACCGGCAGCCCGATCGGTCGCAAGCACGACCAGCGGGAAACGCTGATCGGCCTGGGTCTCAACAAGCTGCACCGGACCCGCGAGCTGGAGGACACTCCGGCCGTGCGGGGCATGATCGCCAAGGTCGCGCACCTGGTCCGCGTCGAGAACGAGGGCTGATGCCATGACGAAGCTGAACGATCTCCGGGACAACCCCGGCGCCCGCAAGGCCCGCATGCGCGTCGGCCGTGGTATCGGCTCGGGCAAGGGCAAGACCGGCGGCCGCGGCGTGAAGGGTCAGACCTCGCGCACCGGCGTTGCCATCAACGGCTTTGAAGGCGGCCAGATGCCCCTTCACCGCCGCCTTCCGAAGCGCGGTTTCCGCAACATCTTCGCGAAGGAATATTCGGTGGTGAACCTGGGCATGGTCCAGAAGGCCATCGACCTCGGCAAGCTCGACGCCTCCCAGACCATCGACGCGGTGGCCCTGGAAGCGTCGGGCGTGACGGGCAAGGTGAAGAAGGACGGCGTCCGTCTGCTGGGCAAGGGCGCCCTGACGACGAAGGCCAACTTCACCGTCGCCGGCGCCTCCAAGTCGGCGCTGGAAGCGGTTGAGAAGGTGGGCGGCAGCGTGACGCTGACCGGGCCCGCCGCCGAAGCCGCCGAGTGATCGGGTCGCCTGCGCTTGCGCGCGGGCGCCATCCGGCACAGAATGAAGCGTAGTTGCGAGGGGCGGCCTGCAGTCTGCAGGACCGCCCCGTTCGCACGTTAGGGACAGGGATACGACCCATGGCATCAGCGGCCGAGCAGCTTGCCGCGAACATTAACTTCGGTGCCTTTTCCAAGGCGACCGAACTGAAGAAGCGGATTTGGTTCACCCTTGGCGCCCTGATCATCTATCGCCTGGGCACCTACATCCCGCTTCCGGGCGTCAACCCGCAGATCCTGGCCGACATCTTCCGGCAGCAGGGCGGGGGCATCCTGGGCATGTTCGACATGCTGGCCGGCGGCGCGCTGCACCGCATGACGATCTTCGCCCTGAACATCATGCCGTACATCTCGGCCTCCATCATCGTGCAGCTCCTGACCGCGGTGTCGCCGCAGATGGAAGCGCTGAAGAAGGAAGGCGAGTCGGGCCGTAAGAAGCTGAATCAGTACACCCGCTTCGGCACCGTGCTGCTGGCCACCGTCCAGGCCTGGGGTCTCGCGGTCGGGCTGGAGTCGATGACGGGATCGCACGGCGCCGCCGTCGCCGATCCGGGCATGTTCTTCCGCATCGCCACGGTGATCACGCTCGTGGGCGGCACGCTGTTCCTGATGTGGCTGGGCGAGCAGATCACCGCCCGCGGCATCGGCAACGGCATCTCCCTCATCATTTTCGCCGGCATTGTCGCGGAGCTGCCGCGCGCGCTGGTCAGCACGCTGGAACTCGGCCGCACGGGCGCGTTGTCCACGGTGTTCATCATCTTCCTGCTGCTGATGGCCGTGGGTGTGGTGTTCTTCATCGTGTTCATGGAGCGCGCACAGCGCCGCCTGCTGATCCAGTATCCCAAGCGCCAGATGGGCAACCGCGTGTTCGGCGGCGAAGCGTCGCACCTGCCGCTGAAGCTGAACACGTCCGGCGTCATCCCGCCGATCTTTGCGTCGTCGCTGCTGCTGCTGCCGCTGACCGCCGTCGGCTTCGCGGGCGGGGAGGGGCCGGAGTGGCTGCAGGCTGTGTCGCGCTACATCGCGCACGGCACGCCGCTGTACATGCTGCTCTACAGCGCGCTGATCGTGTTCTTCTGCTTCTTCTACACCGCCATCGTGTTCAACCCGGCGGAGACCGCCGAGAACCTGCGCAAGTATGGCGGCTTCATCCCGGGCATCCGCCCCGGCAAGAACACGGCCGACTACATCGACTACGTGCTGACCCGCCTGACGGTGATCGGGTCGGCCTATCTTGTGGCGGTTTGTCTCCTGCCCGAAATCCTGATTTCCCAGCACTCGGTTCCGTTCTATTTTGGCGGCACCAGCCTGCTGATCGTGGTCACGGTCACGATGGACACGGTCGCGCAGATTCATTCCCATCTGCTGGCGCACCAGTACGAGGGGCTGATTAAAAAAGCGAAGCTTCGGGGGAGAAAGTAATGAATCTCATTCTGCTCGGACCGCCGGGCGCCGGGAAGGGGACCCAGGCGCGCCGTCTTGAGGACACGCGCGGGCTCGTCCAGCTTTCGACGGGCGACATGCTGCGCGCGATGGTCGCCGAGGGCGGTCCGCTGGGGCAGCAGGCGAAGGAGATCATGTCGGCCGGCAAGCTGATGCCGGACGAACTGATGGTCCAGATGATCGCCGAACGCATCTCGAAGCCCGACGTGAAGAACGGCTTCATCCTCGACGGGTTTCCGCGCACGGTCGCCCAGGCCGAGGCGCTGGACAAGATGCTGGCCGAGAAAGGCCTGAAGCTTGATCACGTGATCGAGATGAAGGTCGTGGACGACATCCTGGTCGAGCGCATCACCGGCCGTTACACCTGCGCCAAGTGCGGCAAGGGCTATCACGACACGTTCGAGAAGCCGAAGGTCGCGGGCGTGTGCGACTCGTGCGGCGGCACGGAGTTCAAGCGCCGTGCCGACGACAACGCCGACACGGTGAAGACCCGACTGGCCCAGTACCACGAGCAGACCGCGCCGATCCTGCCCTACTATCGGGACCGTGGCGTCCTGAAGACGGTGGACGGCATGGCCGAGATCGACGAGGTTACGAAGCAGATCGAGGCGCTTCTGGCCGCGTAAGGCGGTTGGACGGTGTTCGCTTAAGGAAAAAGCCGCAGGCTCCGGAAGGGCCTGCGGCTTTTTCTTTGCCAGCTTTTTTATGGACACGCGTTGGGAAGGGGAGGGCCGTTACGGTGTTCCGGGTTCGGTGGACGGTGCGGCCGCGGCATCGATCTTCGTCTGCATGTCGTTGTAGCGGTCCAGCACCCAGCCGAGGTGGGCAATCGCGGCGGAGGCGGCGGCGTCCGGGTCGCGCTTCTTGATGGCCTCGTAAATGGCGTGATGATGGTCGATCATCAGCGCCTCCTTGCCGAGCGCGAAAGGCTCGGTGTGGTGGTACTCCATCATCTGGCCGAGGATGTCGCGGATGGTCGCCAGCAGGTGCAGGTAGACCGGGCTGCCGGCCGCCTGGGCAACGGCCAGGTGGAAGTCCATGTCGTCGGCGGCGTGCTTGCCGTCGCGTCCGATCTCGCCCATGGCGGACAGGATGCGGCCGATGTGCTCGATCTGCTCCGGCGTGGCGCGTTCGGCGGCGCGGCGGGCGGCCCAGCCCTCAAGGGCTTGGCGGATTTCCACGAGGTCGCAGAGGTTGGCGTGCTTCACCCGCACCATCTCGGTCAGCGCGCCGTCCATGGCGCCGGCCGAGGACACGACGCGCGTGCCGCCGCCCTGGACGGCGGTGAGGAAGCCTTGGGTCTTCAGCTTTTGCAGCGCCGCGCGCACGGAAACGCGGCTGACGTGGAGTTGCTCGGCCAGTTGGCGCTCGCCCGGGAGGCGTTCGCCGGGCACCAGCTCGCCGCGGGCGATCCGCCCCAGGAGCTGTTCCGCCACCCACTCGGAAATGCGCTGCGACGACGTGGGGACGTGGACGGAGTCTTCGGCGTCGGACACGGTGGAAGTCCCCTTCATAAGCAGTCCGTTATAGGTCGTACCCGACTCGGGCGGAACCCGTCAACCGGGCATGCGCATCGTGGCGATTGCGCCGCATCATCGGCTGCCGCGGCGCGCCAGAAGGATGCCGGCGAGCACGATCAGCGCGCCGACGGCTTGCAGGAAGCCCAGCGGTTCGCCCAGCAGGATCCAGGCGAGAATCGCCGCCGCCGCCGGTTGGAACAACAGGCTGACGGAGGAGAACGCGGCCGGCAGATGGGCCAGCGCGTAGGCGATCAGGCTCTGTCCGCCGGCGTGGCTGATCAGGGCGAGCCCGATCAGCACGGCCCACCCGGTGGCGGTGGCGGCGATCAGGCTTTCCCCCGACAGCAGGGCGATGGGCAGCAGGGCGGCGCCGGTGATGACGCCGCTCCAGGTCATGATGGTGGCGGTGGAGAACTCGGCGCGCAGGCGGCCGACCGACAGGATGTAGCCGCCGTAGAAGACCGCGGTCAGCAGACCCAGCGCGTCACCGAACAGATGCTCCGGGCTGAGTTGCAGGCTGCGGCCCATCAGCACGACGGCGCCGGCCAGCGCCAGCGCGAGGCCGAGCACGAAGGTGCGGGTGAAACGCTCCTTGAACACCAGCCAGGACACCAGCGTCACGAAGATCGGCGCGAAGTTTGCGAGCAGCGTGGAGTTGGCGACCGAGGTGTATTTGATCGACCAGTGCCAGACCGCGAGGTCGCCCGCGAAGAACAGGCCGGCGGCGGTCAGCCGCGCGTAGTCGGAGGCGGAGGAGGGCGTGCGTGCGCGGCGTCCGCCCTTGGGCTCCACCTTGGATTCCAGGGCCATCCAGACCCACAGGGCGGGCACCGAGAAGCCCAGGCGCCAGAAGGCGGTCGCCACCGGCCCCAGCTCCGACAGGCGCACGAAAATCGGCGCGAAGGCGATGCCGAGCGCCCCCGTCAGAAGGGCAATCAGCGCGATCCGTTGCGTGCGGTCGATGGGGGCGGCGGGGGCGAAGCTGCTGGCGTCCGGCATGGCCGTCTTATACCGGACGTTGCTACCGCGCGCCAACGCGAGCCGCCGCATGGCTCACCTGCACCGGATAAGCCGGGTACGGGCGCCGGGCCGCAAGGGCGCGGGGCGCGTCGCCAGGCGGCCTATTCATCATCGTCCTCGTCTTCGTCGTCCTGGCTGTCGCCATCGTCATGGCCGCTGCCCAGCGGGCGGAGGTTCCTCGGCAACACGTTTTCGTCGTCGTCGTCACCGTAGCCGACGAAATGGACCGGGCAGCGGCCGTTCGACCGCAGCGGCGCCTTGACGACGGCTTCGTACCATTCACCGTCCGACCGCGCTTCGACGCGCTGTCCGGGCTGGCAAAGCGGCGCTTGGAGCGATTCGGCGGCCTGTGGGGCATAGCCGGGCGCGACCCGCACCGACTGCGGCGGTGGGACCTTGTCGCAATTGAAGGTGCAGACCTGCCGCGCGATCACCTGACCGCCGCAGTCGACGTAGCATTGGCGGTGGTCGGATTCGCACCGGCTTTCGCAACTGCTTGTGCTGCAACTGCGCTCGAAGTCGCTGGGGGACTTCTTGATTGGCTTCCTTTCGACCGTCTGGGTGTGCACGTAGGCGCGGTAGTCCATCATCGCACGCTCGCGCGCATCGGCTCGGCAGCTCTGCTGTTCCATCTGGCAGCTCTGGCGGCAGAAATTCTGCCCCTGCTGGCAGCTCATCACGCACATGCGCCCTTCGGCGCTCCTGGGCGGAACCATCGTGTATTGGGTGTCGTACATTGGTCCGCAGGCCGAAAGCGGCAGGAGGAGCAAGAACAAAAGGGCGCAAATCTGTTTCAGCATCACCGTCTCCGCCGTTTCGCCCGAAAACCTAGCAGTTTCGGAGTAGTTCTACCACGTTTGCCGGAGCTTCCGGTTCGCCCCAACCCCTGCGATACTGCCGGATCATGACGCCGCTCTCCCCTTGCCAACCAGCCGAGCATCAGCAGCCGGTGACCGGTCCGACGCCGGCGCGTGCGGCGTCGGTGCCATCGCTGCTCGGTCCCGGCGATCCGCCGCCGGTGACGGTGCTGAACCCGGACTCCAAAAGCCCCGTGCTGCTGCTGTGCGATCATGCGTCGCGGGCCATCCCGAAGGCGCTCGGCGACCTCGGCTTGCCGGAGGAGCAACTGTGCCGGCACATCGCCTACGACATCGGGGCGGCGGAGCTGACCAAGCGGTTGGCCGCGCGATTCGGAGCGACGGCGATCCTGTCCGGCTATTCGCGGCTGGTGATCGACCCCAACCGATCGCTGAACGACCCGACGGCCGTCCCCGTGGTCAGCGACGACGTGGTGATCCCCGCGAACCGGGCGCTCGACGCCCATGAGGAGCGGCGGCGGGTGGAGGCCATCTTCGTCCCCTACCACGACGCCATCGCGGCGGAGGTCGCGCGGCGGCGGGAGCGGGGGCAGGTGCCGGCGATCGTCTCCATCCACAGCTTCACGCCGGTGATGCGCGGCGTGGCGCGGCCCTGGCACGTCGGCGTGCTGTGGGACAACGACCCGCGCATTCCCATCCCGCTGATCACGCGGCTGCGCGCCGACGGGCGGTGGTGCGTGGGCGACAACGAACCCTATTCCGGGCGCACCACGCTGGGCGGAACGGTGGAGACGCACGCGACGCCGGCCGGCCTGCCCAACGTGCTGATCGAGGTGCGTCAGGACCTGATCGCCATTCCGGAGGGCGCGGCGCAATGGGCCAAGGTCCTGGGCGACGCGCTGGACCCGATCCTCGCCGACCCCGGCCTTTACCGGATCGAACTGTACCCGCGGGAGTGAGCATCCATGGAGCCGGCCTTCACGCTGGGTCTGGAAGAAGAATATCTGCTGGTCGACCGCAACACGCGCGACATCGCCCAGAATCCGCCGGAGGAGATGCTGGCCGCCTGCCAGGAGCAGGCGCCGGGCCGCATCCATCCGGAGTTCCTGCGCTGCCAGATCGAGGTCGGCACGCCGGTCTGTGCCACGGTCCAGGAGGCGCGGGCGGAACTGGCGGCGTTGCGCGCCACCGTGGCTGGGGTGGCGAGCGCCCACAACCTCGCCCCCATCGCCGCCTCCACCCATCCCTTCGCCGCGTGGGAACCGCAGAAGCACACCAACCGCGACCGCTACAACATGCTGGCGCGCGACCTCGGCGCCCCGGCGCGGCGGCTGATGATCTGCGGCATGCACGTCCATGTGGGGATCGAGGACGACGACCTGCGCATCGACCTGATGAACCAGGTCCGGTACTTCCTGCCGCACCTGCTGGCGCTGTCTACCTCCTCCCCCTTCTGGCGGGGGCGGGACATGGAGCGCAAGTCCTACCGCCTGTCGGTGTGGAACGAACTGCCGCGCACCGGCATGCCCGACGGCTTCCAGAGCTTCGGCGAGTACCAGCAGCAGGTGAACGTGCTGGTCAACGCCGGCATCATCGAGGACGCCAGCAAGCTGTGGTGGGACATCCGCCCGTCCTCGCGCTTCCCGACGCTGGAAATGCGCATCACCGACGTCTGCACGCGGTTGGATGACGCGGTGACGGTGGCGGCGCTCTACCAGTGCCTGCTGCGGATGCTGTGGCGGCTGAAGCTGAAGAACGTGACCTGGCGTCCTTACAAGAATCTGCTGATTGAGGAAAACCGCTGGCGCGCCCAGCGCTACGGCCTGGACGACGGGCTGGTGGACTTCGGCCGGGGGCGGATCGTCCCCTACGCCGACCTGATGGAGGAATTGTTCGAACTGACCCGCGAGGACGCCGAGCATTTCGGCTGCACCGCCGAGGTCGAGCACGCCCGTGACATCCTGAAGCGCGGGACGAGCGCCCACCGTCAGGTCGCTATTTACCGCGACGCGCTGGAGCAGGGGGCCACGGGCTGGGAGGCTCTGGCGCAGGTGGTGGACTGGTTGGCGGAGGAGACGGTCCTTGGGGTGGGGGAGGCGATTTGACCCGCCGCGTTGACGCCGATGCGACCTCCGCCTAAATTAATTCACGTTCGTGAGCGGATTTATGGTGGAGGCGTCGATGGGAGCCATGTTTACGGCTGGTGAGTTCACGGTGGCCGAAGCTGCTTTCGTCGCCGATGTCGAGCCGAAAATCGTGGACCGCGAGATCTCGGCGCGGGTCGTCGATTCCTCCGCAGGGCCGGGCGAACGGCGGGTCGGCCCGGATGCCGTCTACTATCTGTTCGCCATCAAGGAGTTCCGAAACGACTTTGGCAAAGACTTCCGCCGCAGAGTTTACGAGAATGTGCGCCGGACCTTGGCCGACCACAAGGCGGTCGTTTGCATCGGCGCGTTTGATCTTCCACTGGGCCGCATCAGGTCGGGAATCCAGGAGCGGATCGACCGATTGTCGAAGGTGAGGGCAATGGTCGAGCGGGATCCGCAGGTTTGCGGAGGCGAGCCCGTTCTGCGCGGCACCCGGATTCCGGTTCGGACCGTCGCCGGAATGCATCAGAAGGGTGTTTCCATTGCGGAAATCGCGCGGGAATACGGTCTGAATTTTGAAAGTATCGACGCGGCCGTGCTATACGACCAGCTCCACCCGCGTCGCGGGCGGCCGACTTCAATTGACGAGTCGGCCGAGTTCGAGCTGTTCGACGTCGAAGAGCATGCACCTTTTGCTGGATGAGAACATCGCCGTTTGTGCGTTGGAAGGCGATATGCTGTACGAGGCTCAACGTACGGTCGAAACGATCGGCTTGGGGCCAAAAGCCACGGACGAGGACATCTACGACTGCGTCAGGACAGGGCGCTTCGTGCTGGTCACCCAAAACGGGATCGACTTTGCCCGGCTCGCCATCGAGCGGGGCCATATTCCCGTTATCGTTCTGCCCAGCGGACAGCCACCCCAACGTCAGCGTGCCATGTTGCGACATGTCGCGCCGATTGCCGAAAAGGTGTTTGCACGTCGTCAGGATGTGTTCGTGGAATTGAAGGAAAACGGGCAAGTCTTCAGCTACCGCATCCGCCCGGGGATGGCATGGAAGGCGCGCCTCACCGGTGGAACGCCTTGACCTTTGCGTCATCCCCCCATACCCTCGGCGCCAATCAGCTCACGGAGTTGAGCAGGGCAGGCAAAACACGCATAAACACCGGAGGGCCGCTCGCAGTCGGGCGGCCCTCAACCTTTTCAGGGGGAAGGTCATGGCCGAGGCCAAGTTCCTCAAGTTCGACACGCTCAGCCTGCACGCGGGCCAGCGGCCCGATCCGACGACCGGGGCGCGGGCGGTGCCGATCTATCAGTCGACGTCCTTCGTCTTCGACGACACCGACCACGCCGCGTCGCTGTTCAACCTGGAGCGGGCCGGGCACATCTACTCCCGCATCTCCAACCCCACCGTGGCGGTGCTGGAGGAGCGGCTGGCGGCGCTGGAGGGCGGCGTCGGGGCGGTTTGCACGGCCAGCGGACAGGCGGCGCTGACGCTCGCCATCATGACGCTGATGGACGCGGGCGGGCACATCGTCGCCTCTTCCTCGATCTACGGCGGCAGCCGCAACCTGCTGGCCTACACGCTGCCGCGCTTCGGCATCACCACGACCTTCGTGAACCCGCGCGACCTGGACGGCTTCCGCAACGCCATCCGGCCGGAGACGCGGCTGGTGTTCGGCGAGGTGCTGGGCAATCCGGGGCTGGAGGTGCTGGACATCCCCAAGGTGTCGCAGATCGCGCACGACGCCGGGCTGCCGCTGATGGTGGACGCCACCTTCGTGACGCCGTACCTGTGCAAGCCGCTGAGCGTCGGTGCCGACCTCGTCATGCATTCCTGCACGAAGTGGCTGGCCGGGCACGGCGTCGCCATCGGCGGCGTGATCATCGACGGCGGCACCTTTGACTGGGAGGCGTCCGGCAAGTTCCCGACCCTGACCGAACCCTACGCCGGCTATCACGGCATCGACTTCGCGGAGGAGTTCGGCCCGGCCGCCTTCATAATGCGCGCCCGCGCTGAGGGCCTGCGCGACTTCGGCGCCTGCATGAGCCCGATGAACGCCTTCCAGATCCTGCAGGGCGTGGAGACGCTGCCGCTGCGCATGAAGGGGCACATCCACAACACCCGCAAGGTGGTCGGCTTCCTGGAGTCGGAGGCCTACGCCGAGAAGGGCTCGGTCGCCTGGGTCACCTATCCGGAGCTGGTGGACCACCCCGACCACCGGCTGTGCTCGAAGCTGCTGCCGCACGGCGCCGGGTCGATCATCTCCTTTGGAATCCGTTCTTCGGTTCCGGGGGGAGGCCGCGAGGCCGGGCGGCGCTTCATCGAGAAGCTGTCGCTGTTCTCGCACCTCGCCAACGTCGGCGACGCCAAGTCGCTGGTCATCCATCCCGCCAGCACCACCCACGCCCAGCTCGACGCCGAGGCGCTGAAGGCCAGCGGGGTGGGCGAGGACATGATCCGCCTGTCCATCGGGCTGGAGGACTGCGACGACCTGATCGACGATCTGCGCCAGGCGCTGCGCGCCGCGACGAAGGTGTGAGAAGAACCATGGAGCTTTCCGTCAACGGCCAGACCGTCTACGCCCACACCGGCGGCCAGCCCTTCGACCCGGCCAAGCCGGCGGTGGTGATGATCCACGGCGCCGGCATGGACCACACGGTGTGGAGCCTGCAAACCCGCTACCTCGCCCACCACGGGCGGTCGGTGCTGGCGGTGGACCTGCCGGGGCACGGCCGCTCCGGCGGCGCACCGCTGGACTCGGTCGAGGCGCTCGCGGACTGGGTCGTGGCTCTGCTCGACGCGGCGGGCGTCGCGAAGGCGGCGCTGGTCGGCCATTCCATGGGCGCGCTGGTGGCGCTGGAGACAGCGGCGCGGCACGGTAGCCGTGTCGAATCGCTGGCGTTGCTCGGCGTGGCGGAGACGATGCCGGTGCATCCGGACCTGCTGGCCGCCGCCGCGCTCAACGACCCGTCCTCCATCGAGCTGGTCATCGGCTGGGGGCACGGGCCGCGCGGCCATGTCGGCGGGGCGACCGCTCCGGGCCTGTCGCTGCTGCCCGGCGGGCGGCGGCTGATGCAGCGGGCCAGACCCGGCGTGCTGGGCGTGGACCTCGGCGCCTGCAACGCCTACGCGGGCGGCGTGCAGGCGGCCACGGCCGTGGCCTGTCGCGCGCTGTTCGTGCTGGGTGCCGCCGACCGCATGACACCGGCCAAGGCCGGCCGTGCCCTGGCCGCCCGCATCAAGGACTCGGAGGTCGTTACTCTGACCGGCATAGGCCATATGGTTATGACCGAAGCACCGGATGCGACTGTGGACGCCCTGGCGAAACACTTCGGTCTAAAAGGAAATTGAATTTCTTCGGCTTCATTGCCGTGGGATCATCATGCGTTAACGTTTGAGGCGCTTACTGGACGGACAAGGAGCCCCTAACGCGGGAGGGCCGGCCGTGCCGATCAATGAGCGCTACGTCCGCGCGTTGTTGGAGAACGCCAGCGATGTGATGGCGGTGGCCTCGCGCGACGGCCGTTTCATCCACATCGGCGGTGCCTCGCTGCGCGTCCTCGGCTACGAGCGGGAGGCGGTGGCGGGCACCGACCTGCTCGACTACCTGCATCCCGACGACCGCGCGGAGGCCGCTTGGCGCTTCGCGCGGCGCGTCGCCGAGCCGGACGCCGCCCTGGACCTGAGGGTCTTCCGCGTGCGCCACGCCGACGGGTCCTGGCGCCATGTGGAGGCGTCCGCGCACAACCTGCTCGCCGACCCGGATGTGCGGGGAATCGTCATCAACCTGCGCGACGTCACCGACCGGGTGGAGGCGGAGCAGCGCCTGCGGGACAGCGAGGCGCTGTACCAGACACTCGCCCGCTCCGCGCCGGTCGGCATCTTCCAGACCGACCCCGAGGGCGGAATCGTCTTCGCGAACCCGCGATTCGCGGCGATCACCGGGCTACCGCAGGACGCGCTGCATGGACGGGGCTGGCGCGACGCGGTCCATCCCGACGACCGCGCGCGGCTGGACACGGAATGGACCCGCTGCACGGTCGAGGGGCGGCCGATGCTGCTGGACCTGCGCTTCGTCGGGCCGATGGGCGTCACCACGTCGGTGCTGTGCCAAAGCTCCCCCCTGACCGACGCGGAGGGGCGTCTGCTCGGCTGCGTCGGCACGCTGACCGACATGACCGAGTATGTGCGCACGGCCGAAGCCCTGCTGATGGCGGAGGCGCGCACCGACGCCATCGTGGACACCGCCGCCGACGCGATCCTGACCGTCGACGATTCGGGCATGGTCCACAGCTTCAACCGGGCGGCGGAGGAGATGTTCGGCATTCCGGCGTCGGAGATCCGCTGGCAGAAGATCGACCGGCTGCTGCCGGCCCCGGACGGCGGGCCGTCCATGGACCTGTTGCGCGCCGTGCTGCCGGACGGTGCCGCGCCGGCGGTCGGCAAGGGGCACGACATCGTCGCGATGCGCGCCGACGGCACCCGCTTTCCGGCGGAACTGTCGGTCAGCGCCATCGAGGGCGGCGGGCGGCGCATGTTCACCGGCATCATCCGTGACATCACCGAACGCAAGCGCATCGAGCAGGAACTGATCCGTGCCAAGGAGGCCGCGGAGTCGGCCGACAAGGCCAAGTCCGCCTTCCTCCAGATCATGAGCCACGAGCTGCGCACCCCGCTGAACGCGGTCATCGGCTTTTCCCAGGTGATCGAGATGCGGCTGTTGGGGGCGGCGGAGGTGGACCGCTACACGGAATACGCGACCAGCATCCGCCAGTCGGGCGAGCATCTGCTGGGCATCATCGACGACATCCTGGACATCACCAAGATCGAGGCGGGCAACCTGGACCTGACCGACGGGCCGGTGGACCTGACCGATCTGGTCGGGCAGGGGCTCAACCTCGTCGCCATCCAGGCCGGCAAACGCGGCGTGGCGGTGTCCATCGACCTTCCCGACGGCATGCCCATGCTGTGGGGCGACGCGCAGCGGCTGCGTCAGGTGCTGGTGAACCTGCTGTCCAACGCGGTGAAGTTCTCCAAGGCGGGGGACACGGTCACCGTGGGCGCCCGGCAGGACGGGGAGGGCGGTGCCGCCCTGTTCGTGCGCGACACGGGAATCGGCATGGCGCCGGAGGACATTCCCAAGGCGCTGACCCCCTTCACCCAGGTCGACCAGTCGATGACCCGCGGCTATGAGGGGACCGGGCTGGGGCTGCCGATCTCCAAGCGGCTCGTCGAAGCCCACGGCGGCGCGCTGCACATCGACAGCGCGCCGGGGCAGGGCACCACCGTCACCGTGCGCCTGCCGGCGGAGCGCGTGATGAGCATGGCCGACTACCTGCGCGCCATGGGTGTATAGGGCGGGCGTGTAGGGCGGCCGCATTCCCGAATCTGCACACGCGAAAACGGCGCCCCGGTTTCCCGGGGCGCCGTCCGTTCTCCTTCAGGCCAGGGCAGACCGGTATGGTTACGCGGCCTGCTGGGTCAGGGCCGGCTTGTCCGTCCTGGCGGCGCTGTCGATCTTGATGGTGCGGGGCTTCATGGCCTCCGGCACCTCGCGCACCAGATCGATGTGGAGCAACCCGTTCAGCAGGTTGGCGTTCGACACCTTGATGAAGTCGGCAAGCTGGAAGCGGCGCTCGAAAGCGCGCCCGGCGATACCCCGGTAGAGGAATTGGCCGGTCTCCTGCTCCTTCTTAGCTTTGCCAGTGACCACCAGCGAATTCTGCTGGGCGGTGATCTCCAGGTCTTCCGGCCCGAAGCCGGCGACGGCCATGGTGATCCGGTAGGCGTCGTCGCCCGTCTTCTCGATGTTGTAGGGCGGGTAGGACGCCGCGCCCTCCTCGCCGGTCATCGCGGACTCCAGAAGCCGCGAGAGGCGATCGAAGCCGACGGTCGAACGGAACAGAGGCGAAAGGTCGTAGGTACGCATGACATATCCTCCAATCGAGCGATATTGCGTTCGGGGACCACGGCTTTCGTCAGCCCCCGACTTTGCGATGTCGTCGGACCCCGGCTGGGCGTCCGTCGATACCGCGAGAGATAAGGGACCGTTCGGCCTGTTCAAGAGGGCCTATGCGTTTTCCGAAACGACTTTTGAATCCGCCTTTAAACCCGCTTTTGAACCCACGTTTTCCGGGGCGTTTGGGGGGCTGTTCCCCGTGCGCTCACCCATTGTTCATCAATTGCGGCGAGGCTCGGGAACGGGCCATCCGGCCGCGGGAGGGGTACGGCCGTGATGGAAACACCGACCTTCTTCAACGGGACCTATGAAGAGACGATGGCGCTGCTGATCGAGGCGCGCAACTACATCGCCTATCATGAGGCCGTGCAAAACCGGACGACGCTGCCCCCGCACGTCCGTCTTCAGATTTCCTACGAATCGATGCGCGTGACCAGCCGCCTGACCCAGGTGATGGCGTGGCTGCTGGCGCAGAAGGCCGTCCACGCGGGCGAGATCACCCGCGAGCAGGCGGCAGGCGAGGAATTCGCGCTGTCCGGTGGCGATGTCTGCACCGATCCCTCCGGCCCCGACAACGGGGCTCTGCCGGAAGGGCTGCGCAGCCTATTGGAGCGCAGCTACAAGCTCTACATGCGCGTCGCCCGGCTGGACGAGCGGGCGCGGCAGGACCTTCAGCAGGCGGTCGGCTGATTGGGGCCGATATCGGGAAACGCCCCCGCCCATGACGGACGGGGGCGCCGGAGCATCAGGGGATCGGATCGATGGTGAAGTCCGTCGGGCACTTGTCCTTCACGAAGGCGGTGCACGCGCGCGGGTTCAGCGTCGTCTTGTCCAGGCAGATCTGGATTTCCTGAAGCGCGCCGCCGCGGTCGCACTGGACCTTCAGGCTGGCGTCCGACAGCTGCGGGTTGGCCTGCAGCAGGATCGCCTTGAAGTCCTTCAGCGAAATCTGCGCAAGGGTGTTGCGGGCCTTCAGGCGGTCCGGGACGTTGACGGCCTGGAAGGCCTTGATCTCGTTCTTGGCGTAGGCGACCGGCTCGGTCGTCGCGCAGGTGCCGTGCTTGGGCCACTCGTGATCGGTGAACAGCGCCGCGCTGGGGTTGCCCTGCACCGCGATGTCCACGGCTTCCTGCGGCACGGCCGGGGCGGGCTTGATGCAGTATTGCGGGTAGCCCGTGTCGTATTGCGGCCAGAGACCGTGCACGACGAAGCCGTTGTGCTTGTCGGGGCCGCACTGGGCCGTGTCGTCCTTGTGCGACTTGCAGTAGTCGGGCGACCAGGACAGGCTGAGCAGGTAGTAATCGAACTCGCCGGTCTTGCCGCGTGACGGCTGGTCGTTGCTCCCGCGGCGCGCTTCGGCGGCGGTGGCGGTCAGGGCGAGGGCCAACGCCACCGCGGCGCCGGCCAGGGCGAATTTCTTCGCAAACTTCTTCATGGACAATCCCCCGGTTGAACGGTTCCCAAGACCCCGGATCGGGGCCGGCACACCCCCGTGCGCCGCCGGCGGGTTGAACATTCCTGGGATCGTCCAGCCCGCCATGCGGGTGCGATGATGGTGTGATAATCAGAAAAAGAGAAAAACTTTTTACATATTCCCGCTTTCCCGGAATGCGGGCATGCGAAAAGGGCGCCCGGCGGACCGGACGCCCCTTTTCGTTTTGCGGAGAAGAAGCTTACTTCTTCAGGCCGAAGTTCGCGAAGCGCTTGTTGAACTTCGCGATCTGCCCGCCGGTGTCGAGCAGCTTCTGCACACCGGTCCAGGCCGGGTGCGACTTCGGGTCGATATCGAGGCGCAGCGTGTCGCCCGGCTTGCCCATGGTGGAGCGGGTCTTGAACGTGCTGCCGTCGGTCATCACCACGTTGATCTCGTGGTAGTCGGGATGGATGTCAGTCTTCATGGCCGGGGTTCCTGCAAAGCGAGCGGCGTCTATAGCAAAGCAGATCGCGTGATGCAACCGCGTTCCGCAGCCTTTTGACGCGGTCGCGCGCCTTGTTCCGGGGCTGTGACGTCGCTATATGCCCGTTTTTCCGTGCGCGCAGCACATTTTCCGCTGGGGAGCCCCGGTGTCCCGCCGTTCTTCCATACCCGATTCCGCCGATACCCGCCCCGAGTCACGGCGCCGCGACCTGACTCCGCTGCGTCGGCTCGTGCCGTTCCTGATGCCGTACAAGCTCCAGATCCTCGGCGCGCTGGCGGCGCTGACGGTCGCGGCGGGCACTGTGCTGGGCATGGGGCAGGGGCTTCGGGTGCTGGTGGACCAGGGCTTCGCCGCCGGCGACTCCTCGCTGCTGGACCGGGCGCTGCTGGTGCTGCTGGGCGTCATCGTTCTGATGGCGCTGTCCACCTACGGGCGCTTCTTCCTGGTGAGCTGGATCGGCGAGCGGGTGGTGGCCGACATCCGCCGCGCCGTCTACGACCATGTGCTGACGCTCTCCCCCGGCTTCTTCGAGACGACCAAGACCGGGGAGATCCTGTCGCGCCTGACCACCGACACGGAGGTGTTGCAGGTGGTCGTCGGCTCCTCCGTTTCCATCGCGCTGCGCAACCTGCTGCTGTTCCTGGGCGGCACGGCGATGCTGCTGATCACCTCGCCCAAGCTGACCGGGCTGGTGTTCCTGGTCGTGCCGCTGGTCGTCTTCCCCATCGTGCTGTTTGGCCGTCGCGTGCGCGCCCTGTCGCGCGCCAGCCAGGACAAGATCGCCGACATCGGCTCCTTCGTGGAGGAGACGCTGGGCGCCATCCGCACGATGCAGGCCTACACGCACGAGGCGCTGGACCGCGGCCTGTTCGGCGCGCGGGTGGAGGACGCCTTCGCCACGGCGATCCGGCGCGTGCGGGTGCGCGCGCTGCTGACGGTGATCGTCATCGTGCTGGTCTTCGGCTCGGTCGGCATCATCCTGTGGATCGGCGGGCACGACGTGCTGGCGGGCCGGTTGTCGGCGGGGCAGCTGTCGGCCTTCGTCATCTATTCGGTGGTCGTCGCCGGCTCCGTCGGGGCGATCAGCGAGGTGATCGGCGACCTCCAGCGCGCCGCCGGCGCGACGGAGCGGCTGTTCGCGCTGCTGGCCACCCAGCCGGACATCCGCGCTCCGGCCAGCTCGGTCGCGCTGCCCGTTCCGCCGCAAGGGGCGCTGTCCTTCGACGCCGTGCGCTTCCATTACCCCTCGCGGCCCAAGGACGCGGCGCTGGAGGGTTTCACGCTGGAGGTCGGGCAGGGCGAGACGGTGGCGCTGGTCGGTCCGTCGGGGGCCGGCAAGACGACGGTGTTCCAGCTCCTGCTGCGCTTCTACGACCCGCAGGCCGGGGCGATCCGGCTGGACGGCGTGGACATTCGCGACGCCGACCCGGTGGAGGTGCGCCGCCGGCTCGGCCTCGTGTCGCAGGACCCGGTCATCTTCTCGGCCAACGCCTGGGAGAACATCCGCTACGGCCGCCCCGACGCCACGGACGCAGAGGTCCGCGCCGCCGCCGAGGCCGCCCACGCGACGGAGTTCCTGGACGCCCTGCCGGAGGGATTCGACACCTTCCTGGGCGAGAAGGGCGTGCGGCTGTCCGGCGGCCAGCGCCAGCGGCTGTCCATCGCCCGCGCGATCCTGCGCGACCCGCCCGTCCTGCTGCTGGACGAGGCGACGAGCGCGCTGGACGCGGAGAGCGAGCGCATGGTGCAGGACGCGCTGGACACGCTGATGAAGGGGCGCACGACGCTGATCATCGCGCACCGGCTGGCGACCGTGCTGAACGCCGACCGCATTGTGGTCATGGACCAGGGCCGGGCCGTCGCGTCCGGCCGGCATGCCGAGCTTGTGCGGGAGGGCGGCCTCTACGCCCGCCTCGCCGCCCTGCAGTTCGACCGGGCCGCCGAATAGAGCGTATTCTCAGGGTCCGGGAACCCCCCGTCCGCCATCCATGTTCCTGAAAGAGGTGGAACTCCGGATGGACGCGCATGGACGGCGGATTGACGAACTGGCTGGTCGAGGTGATGCACGCGATGAATTACGCGGGCATCTTCCTGCTGCTCGTGCTGGCGAGGGTGATCCCGCCCATTCCGGCGGAGTCGGTCATCCCGCTGGCCGGGCTGGCCGCCGCCCATGGGGAATACAGCCTGTTCGGCATCGCGCTGGCCGGCGGGCTGGGCTCGCTGGTCGGGCAGCTCGTCTGGTTCCTGCCGAGCCGGCTGCTCGGCCGCGACCGGCTGGAGGCCTTCCTCAAGCGCTACGGCCACTGGCTGACCATCCACCCGAAGAAGGTCCGGCGCAGCACCGACTGGTTCGCCAAGCGCGGCGGCCTCGCCGTCTTCCTGACGCAGCCGGTGCCGGGGGTGCGCACGCTGATCTCCATCCCGGCGGGGGCCTGCCGGATGTCGATCCCGCTCTATTGCTTCTATTCGGGTTTGGGCTCGATCCTGTGGACGCTGGTGCTGGCCTGGACCGGCTACATGCTGTCCACATGGCCCTTCGCGCACCGGCTGATCGGCTATTTCACGGTCGGGCTGCTGGTGGTGCTGGTGGGGCTCTATCTCGTGCGGCTGGTCCAGCATTTCCGCACGATCCGCCGCGACCCGGCGGCGCGGGGCGCAGGGCTCAGCCCATCGCCCAACCGGCCATGCCCGTGACGGCCATTCCAAGCGCCCACAGGCCGAATCCGGCCAGCGCCACGCCGGTGCAGTGATTCAGCAGCGTCAGCCGCTGGTCGGAGATGCGGTGACGGACGGCGGCGACGCCCATGGACAGGGCGAACCACCACAGGCAGGCGCCGGTGAACACGCCGGCCACCAGCGTGCTGGCGTCGACCCGCCCGAGGTTCCCGCCCAGGCCGAAGCCGGCGAAGATGGCGATGAAGGCCATGATGGTGGCGGGGTTGGTCAGCGTCAGCGACAGCCCGGTCAGGAAACCGCCGAAGAAGGACGGAGTGTCGGGGGCGGTCGCCGCCTCGCGCTCCTCCTCCTCGGGCTTTTGCCGGAAGGTGCGGATGGCGACCGCGATCAGGAAGATGCCGCCGACCAGCTGGAAGGCGACCTCGTGCCCTTGAAGAAAGTCGAGCGCTGCGGACACGCCGAAGGCGGCGATGGCGCCGTAGATGGTGTCGGCGACGGCGGCGCCGAATCCGGTGAAGAAGCCCATCAGCGGGCCGTGCTGGAGCGTGCGGCGGATGCAGAGCAGCCCGATGGGTCCTACCGGGGCGGCTATGGCGATCCCGAGGACGATGCCTTGCAGCAGCACCACCAACCCATGCACGCCCGATGCCCCCCGTAAGCCTGTTCCGGTCCGTTCGGATTATGACGCCTGTGTGACGGCAACGGAACGGCTCAATGTTCGACGTTCGGCGTTTCCGTCCGGACGCTGGCGGGCGTGATAGCCCTCCACCGCCGCTGCGTCAACCGGCGAGGCCGGGATTTGATCCGCGAACGCTGTGACCTGCGGCGGCAATTCCCCTGTTTCGCGGTGGGGGGAGCGGCTATCCTGACCGCCACGGCTCCGCAGAACGGGCTGATTCGGAATGTGATTGGGCCAATTATGAACGGGGAAGGGCGACAACGATGATGAAGCGCATCCTGACGGCTCTGGTCCTGTCCTTCACGGCGGGCGCCGGCCCCGTCCTGGCGGCGGACGAGTTCGTGCCGGCCGTCGTGTTCGACCAGGGCGGCAAGTTCGACAAGTCCTTCAACGAGGCGGCCTACAACGGGGCGGAGCGCTTCAAGAAGGAAACCGGCATCAATTACCGCGAGTTCGAAATCACCAACGAAAGCCAGCGCGAGCAGGCCATGCGCAACATGGCCCGGCGCGGCGCCACCGTCGTCGCGGCGGTCGGCTTCTCGCAGACCGCCGCCGTGGACAAGGTTTCGCGCGAGTTCCCCAACACAAAGTTCTGCCTGATCGACGACAAGCTGGACCTGCCGAACGTCCAGTCCGTGACCTTCAAGGAGCATGAGGGCTCCTTCCTCGTCGGCATGCTGGCCGCGCTGGCGTCGAAGACCGGCAAGGTCGGCTTCATCGGCGGCATGGACATCCCGCTGATCCGCAACTTCCTGACCGGCTACGAGCAGGGCGTGAAACACGTCAAGGCCGATGGCGAGGTCATCGTCAACATGACCGGCACCACCCCGGCCGCCTGGAACGACCCGACACGCGGCGCGGAGCTGGCGAAGAGCCAGTTCGGCCGCGGCGCCGACATCGTCTTCGCGGCGGCGGGCGCCACGGGTCTCGGCGTGCTCCAGGCGGCGGTCGATGCGGGCAAGCTGGGCATCGGTGTGGACAGCAACCAGAACTGGGTCCATCCGGGCAAGGTGCTGACCTCCATGGTCAAGCGCGTGGACGTCACCGTCTACGACTGCATGAAGTCCGCCAAGGAGGGAACCTGGAAGGCCGGGCACCGCGTCGTCGGCCTGAAGGAGGAGGGCGTGGGCTACGCGCTGGACGAGAACAACCGCAAGCTCGTCACGCCGGAGATGGAAAAGGCCGTCGAGGACGCCAAGCAGCAGATCATCGCCGGGCAGCTTCCGGTGAAGCCGTACCAGCCGTAAGGCTCCCGACTTGAGGCCCCCTCCCTAACCCTCCCCCGCTTCGCGGGAGAGGGAACTCGCCCGCAAGCTTCCAAAGCCCTCTCCCGCGTCAGCGGGGGAGGGAGGGGGCCAAGCTTAGCCACCTTGAAGAACCTCCCCATGCCCGACGCCCCGACCGCAGCCCCCGTCACCGCCACCGCCCCGCCGGCCCTTGAGGCCCGCGGGGTGAACAAGTGGTTCGGCGCCAACCACGCCAACCGCGACGTGTCGCTGAGCGTGCCCAAAGGCACAATCCACGGCGTGATCGGCGAGAATGGGGCCGGCAAGTCGACGATCATGAGCATCGTCTACGGCTACCTCCAGCCCGACAGCGGGGAGATCCGGGTGGACGGACGCCCGGTTGCGGTCCGCAGCCCGCGCGACGCGCTGGCCACCGGCATCGGCATGGTCCACCAGCACTTCATGCTCGTCGATCCCTTCACCGTGCTGGAGAATGTCCTGCTGGGGGCGGAAGGCGGCGTGACGCTGGCGGCGGGGATGGAGCGGGCGCGGGCCGAGCTGGCGCGGCTCGCCCGCGACTACGGGCTGGAGGTGGACCTCGACAGCCCGGTCGGCGATCTGGCCGTGGGCGCGCAGCAGCGCGTGGAGATCCTGAAGGCGCTCTACCGGGGCGCCGACATCCTGATCCTGGACGAACCCACCGGCGTCCTGACCCCGCAGGAGACCGACCACCTGTTCCGCATCCTCCGCGCGTTGCGGGAGCAGGGGAAAACCATCGTCATCATCACCCACAAGCTCCGCGAGATCATGGAGCTGACCGACAACGTCACGGTTATGCGGCGGGGCGAGGTGGTGGCGAACGTCCGCACCGCCGAGACCAGCCGGGAGCGGCTCGCCGAACTGATGGTGGGCCGCAAGGTCCTGCTGCGCGTGGAGAAGACGCCGGCCAAGCCCGGCCCCGTGGTGCTGGAGGCGGCGGGCCTGCGCGTCCGCGACCGCTCCGGCGTGGAGCGGGTGAAGGGCGTCGGCTTTTCGGTGCGGGCGGGGGAGATCGTCGGCATCGCCGGCGTGTCCGGCAACGGCCAGTCGGAACTGCTGGAGGCGCTGGCCGGCATGCGGCCCCTCGCCGGCGGCTCGGTCTCCTTGCGCGGGGAGGAGCTGGCCGACCGGCCGGGCCTGTTCAACGCGAAGGCGCTGCGTAGCTTGCGCGTCGGCCATGTGCCGGAGGACCGGCAGCGCGTCGGCCTCGTCACCGGCTTCGAAGCGCGGGAATGCGCCATCCTCGGCTATCACGACGACGCGGCCTACAACGGGCGCGTCCTGACGGACCGCACCGCCGTGCTCGCCCGCTGCGAGTCGGAGATGGAGGCCTACGACGTCCGCCCGCGCGACCCGCGCCTGCGCGCCGCCAACTTCTCCGGCGGCAACCAGCAGAAGATCGTGCTGGCCCGCGAGATCGAGCGGAACCCGGACCTGCTGCTGGTCGGCCAGCCGACGCGCGGCGTGGACATCGGCGCCATCGAGTTCATCCACAAGCGCCTCGTGCGCCTGCGGGACGAGGGCAAGGCGATCCTGCTGGTGTCGGTGGAGCTGGACGAGATCGTCAGCCTGTCCGACCGCATCCTCGTCATGTTCGACGGCCGCCTGATGGGCGAGGTCGCCCCGGCGGACGCCGACGAGCGCCGGCTGGGCCTGATGATGGCGGGGGTGGAGGCGGCTGCGTAGAGCGCTACCGCAGCCAGTTTTCGCATTGGAGATCCGGCACGCGCCTGAACTCGTCCTCGTTTTCGGTGACGATGGTGCAGCCGAGCGAGAGGGCGTGGGCGGCGATCAGCATGTCGTTGCCGCCGATGATCCGTCCGGACCTTTCCAGGTGGGCGCGGATGGTGCCGTAGGCGGATTCCGCCGGCGCCTCGAAGGGCACGACCTCCAGCGCGTTCAGCACCGCATCGAGTTGGGCCGTCAGCCGGGCCGATCCCTTCTTCGCGGCTCCATACCGAAGTTCCGCCGCGACGACGGTGCTGGTGCAGACACGCGATTCCCCGACCGCTTGGATGCGTTGCGTGACCAGCCCTTGGGGATTGCGGACGAGGTCGGAGACGATGTTGGTGTCCAGCAGGTACCGCATCACAGCTCCACCGCGTCCGGCGGAGTGTCGTCGATGTTGGGGAAGTCCTCGTCCAGCGGCAGGAGAGTCGCGAGAACGCCCAGCAGGGACGGCGGTGGAGCCGGTTCGATGATCAATCGGTCGCCGTCCTTGCGCATGATCGCGTCTTCTCCGGGAAGCTCGAACTCCCGCGGGATGCGGACCGCCTGATTGCGGCCGTTCCGGAAGATTTTGACGTGGCGTTCGGGGAGCATGGCGGCCTCCTGCGGCATATGCCTGAACATAGGCCGCCTCCGCCGGGCCGTCCAGGGGGTGAGTTGCGGCTACGGCACGGGCGTCAGCAGGGCCTTCAGGGACCTGTCGCGCTCCTTCGATTCCCAGAGAAGATCGGCCTTGCCGTCGGGGCGCAGGGTCATGGTGAAGCCGTTGCCGCTGCCGCCGGTGCGTAGCGCGTTTCCGGCGTCGAAGCTCGCCTTGCGCCGCGTCCAGTCGGAGGCCATGCGGCGGTCCGGCCCGCGTCCGACCGCAATGACGAGGTGGGCGTCCCGCCCCTCGATGCGCTCCACCACGATCTGGACTGCGCGTCCGTTGCCGTCGTAGACGCCGACCCAGCGGCCCGAATAGGCGGCCAGGTCCTTCGGCACGGTGGGGGCGGGCTTGGCGACGGACAGGTCGTCGGGCAGCAGAATGTCGAAGTCGGCGGGCGGGTCGGGGCAGCGGGTCTCGCCCGCGTTCGGCGCGGCGTCCAGGAAGTGCGTCAGGCAACTTCCGTAGGCCGCGCGGAAGGTGCCGCCGGTGCCGGCGCCATGCCCCTTGAGGGGGGAGCGCTCGTCGATCACCACGAAGGCCCGGCCGCTCTTGCCCAACCCCTCGCGGACGATGGGGCCGCGGGTGGTGCTTGGGAAATACTCGTCCTGGTCCGGGACGAAGACGACGACGCGCGCCGCCTGCTCCTTCGGCAGAAGGCGGGTGAGCCAGTCGGCCTGGGTCTGCCAGCTCATGGCGACCGAACCGGCGTTCTTGGCGTCGCTGCCGGAACCGGGGGCGAGCGCGATGATTGCGTCGAAGGGGAAGCGTGCGCCGGCTTCCAGCGTGATCGCCCCGCCGTAGGACTGGCCGGCGGCGACGACCCGCTTGTAGCCCTGGCGCCGCGCCTCCTCCGCGCGCTGGACGAGGTCGTCGATGTGGCGCATGCCGGCTTCCGCCCAGCCGGTCTCGAACAGGTTGTTGCGGTTGATCTTCAGCACGTCCCAGCCGTCGGCCGCCAGCCGTTGCAGGAGAGTTGCCGGCGGGTGCTGGTATTCCGGCCATTTTCCGTTCAGGCCGTGGCTCCAGAAGATCACGCCCTTGGCCTTCGCCGGGCCGCGCGCCGCGATCTCCGGAAAGCCGGGCACCGTCCAATAGCGCGTCCAGGAATCCGGCGGCCCGTCATTGGACTGGGCAGTGGATTGGGCGGCGGCGCCGGAAGCGGCGGAGCCGACGAGGAGGGCGGCAAGGGCGGCCGGGACCAGGGCGCGCAAGGAAACTCGCATGGACGGCATATCCCCAAAAGGGGTGGTGATGCCACCTTTGCACCTTTCGCGCCCGATCCTCAACGCAATCCGCCGTGGCGTCCAGGGCCGTCCAATGGTCACGCTTGCGCTGCACCGCGCGGCGGGGCACCTTCCATGCCGGTTGCGCGTTGAACACGCGGACGGCGCTGGGAACGGGACGGGCATGGCGCAGGGGGTGGCGAACAAGGGGTTCGGCATGCCGGGGGAGCTTCCCGGCTGGGTGAACTATGCCCTGCTGCCGCTCCTGAACCTGCTGGCCGCCTTCCTCCTGTCCGGGCTTGTGATCCTGGTGATCGGGGAGAACCCGGCCGATGTGCTGTCGCTGATGGTGACGGAGGCCGTCGGCTATCCGGAGGCCATCGGCTACACCCTTTACTACGCGACCAGCTACATCTTCACGGGGCTGGCGGTCGCCATCGCCTTTCATTGCGGGCTGTTCAACATCGGCGGCGAGGGGCAGGCCTATCTGGGCGGGCTGGGGGCCGGGCTGGTCGGGCTGGCGCTGACGGGCTGGCCCTGGCCGGTGACGGCGGCGGCGGGCATCGTCGTGTCGGCGCTGTTCGGGGCCGCCTGGGCCTGGATTCCCGGCTGGCTCCAGGCCAGGCGCGGCAGCCACATCGTCATCACGACGATCATGTTCAACTTCATCGCCGCCTCCATCATGACCTACCTGCTGGTGGACGTGCTGATCAAGCCGGGCCAGCAGTCGCCGGAAACGCGGGAGTTCGACTCCGGCACCTGGCTGCCCAGCATGGAGCGGGCGCTGGGCTGGGTCGGCGTCACCATCCCGGCCTCGCCGCTGAACCTGTCCTTCCTGTGGGCGCTGGCCTGCTGCGCGCTGTTCCAGCTGTTCCTGTGGCGCACGCGCTGGGGCTACGAGATCCGCACGGTCGGACAGAACGAGCGGGCGGCGGTCTACGCCGGCATCTCCCCGTCGCGGAACATCGTGCTGGCCATGCTGATCTCCGGCGCGCTGGCGGGATTCGTGGGGGTGAACGAGATTTTGGGGGTGCAGCACCGCATCCTGCTGAACTTCACGGGCGGGGTCGGCTTCGTCGGGATTGCCGTGGCGCTGATGGGGCGCAACCACCCCGTGGGGATCATTCTGGCCGCGCTGCTGTTCGGGATGCTGGCGCAGGGAGGCGGGCAGGTGTCCTTCGAGTATCCCACCGTGAACCGCGAGCTGGTGATGGTCATCCAGGGCCTCGTCATCCTGTTCGCGGGCGCGCTGGAGAACCTGTTCAAGCCGCAGGTGGAGGCCCTGTTCCGCAGACGCGGCGCCAAAGAGATGGGCGCCAAAGAGATGAATGGGCGTGGCGAGGGGAGGGCGTGACGTGGACGAGGCGTTCCTGGTCGCTCTCCTCCTGATCGACGCCACCATCCGCGTGGCGACCCCTCTGGTGCTGGCCGCCTTCGCGGCGCTCTATGGGGAGCGGGCGGGCGTGGTGGACATCGGGCTGGAGGGCAAGATGCTGGCCGGCGCCTTCTTCGCCGCCGCCGTCGCCTCCGTCACCGGGAATCCGTGGCTGGGGCTGCTGGCGGGGGTGGCGGCGTCGGTGGCGCTGTCGCTGGTGCATGGCTTCGCCTGCATCACCCACCACGGCAATCAGGTCGTGTCGGGTATGGCGATCAACATCCTGGTCGCCGGGCTGGCCCCGACGCTGGCCTACGCCTGGTTCAAGCAGGGTGGCCAGACTCCGCTGCTTCCGTCCGAGGCGCGGTTGCCGCAGATCCACCTGCCGGGGGTGGAGGCGCTGTCGCCCATCCCCGTCATCGGCCCGATCTACCGGGAGCTGATCGACGACACCAACGTGGTGATCTGGCTGACGGTGCTGGTGGTCGTTGCGACCCACTGGGTGCTGACCCGCACCCGCTTCGGCCTGCGCCTGCGCGCGGTGGGGGAGAGCCCGGCCGCCGTGGACACCGCCGGCATCTCCGTGACCAAACTGCGCTATCAGGCGGTCCTGATCACCGGCGTCTTGACCGGCGTGGCGGGGGCCTATCTGTCTACGGCGCATGGTGCCGGCTTCGTGCGGGACATGACGGCGGGCAAGGGCTATCTGGCGCTGGCGGCGCTGATCTTCGGCAAGTGGCGCCCCTGGCCGACCCTGTTCGCCTGCCTGCTGTTCGCCTTCACCGACGCCGTGCAGGTGCGGTTGCAGGGCGTGCCGTTGCCGGTCGTGGGGGTGATCCCGGTGCAGTTCATTCAGATGCTGCCTTATGTCCTGACCGTGCTTCTGCTCGCCGGCTTCGTCGGCCGGGCGGTGGCGCCCAAGGCCAGCGGCATTCCCTACGTGAAGGAGCGGTGATGGACGAGCCGAACGCGTTGATCGACGCCGCCCGCGACGCCATGGGAAAGGCCTACGCGCCGTACTCGCGCTTTTCCGTGGGGGCGGCGATCCTCGGCGCGTCGGGGCGGGTCTATGCCGGGGCGAATGTGGAGAACGCGGCCTACCCGCAGGGGCAGTGCGCCGAATCCTCGGCCATCGGGGCGATGATCCTGGGCGGCGACCGCGCCATCCGGGAAATCGTCGTGATGGGCGGCAAGCCCGGCGACGGCATCCTCTGCACGCCCTGCGGCGGCTGCCGGCAGCGCCTGCGCGAGTTCGCCGCGCCCGACACGCCGATTCACGTTTGCGGACCGGAGGGGTTGCGCCGCACCTTCACGCTGGCCGAACTGCTGCCGCACTCCTTCGGTCCCGACAACCTGGATTTCTGAAAGGCTTCCCCATGACCGCCGCACACGCCGCCGCGGAGATCCTGCACCGGGCGCCCGGCTTCCGCCCCCGGGTGGGGATCGTGCTGGGCTCCGGCCTCGGCGGCCTTGCCGACAAGGTGGCGGACGCCGTCGCCATCCCCTACACGGAGCTTGCCGGCTTCCCGGTGCCGAGTGTGGAGGGGCACGCCGGCCGGCTGGTGGTCGGGCAGCTCGGCGGGCAGCCGGTGGCCTGCATGCAGGGCCGCGTCCACGCCTACGAGGGCCAAGGGTTCGACGCGCTGAAGTCGGCCATCCGCTCCCTCAAGCTGGCCGGCTGCGACACGCTGGTGCTGACCTGTGCCGCCGGCTCGCTGCGGCTGGAGGTCGGGCCGGGACGGCTGATGGCGATCTCCGACCATCTGAACCTGCTGGGCGCCAACCCGCTGACCGGACCCAACGACGACGCCTTCGGCCCGCGCTTCCCCAGCATGACCGACGCCTGGGACCCGGCGCTGCGCGCGCTGCTGCGGCGCAAGGCGCTGGAGCGCAACATCGACCTGACGGAGGGCGTCTACGCCGCCTATCCCGGCCCCTCCTTCGAGACGCCGGCCGAGGTTCGCATGTTGAAGGTGCTGGGCGCGGATGCGGTCGGCATGTCCACGGTTCCGGAATGCATCATCGCGCGCCACTGCGGCCTGCGGGTCGTGGGCTGCGCGGTCATCACCAACCTGGGCGTGGGGCTCGGCGACGGGCCGGTGGACCATGACCAGACCCTGCGTGCCGCCTCGGCCGCCGCCTCCGACCTGGAGCGGCTGCTGGTCGGCTTCCTGGAAGGGCTGAACGAAGAGGACGGACGCCGGTCATGAAACTCCCAGCCGACCTGCAACGGGTGCTCGACAGCGCCACCGCCGCCAAGGCCGACGCGAAGGTCGCCGCCCGCGCCATTGGCCTGCTCGACCTGACGAGCCTGAACGACGACGACACCGACGATGCGGTGGAAAAGCTGTGCAAGCGGGCCGTGACGCCCGCCGGCAAGGTGGCCGCCGTCTGCGTCTGGCCGCGCTTCGTGAAGACCGCGCGCAAGTCGCTGAAGGGCTCCGGCGTCAGGATCGCCACCGTCGTCAACTTTCCCGGTGGCGAGACCGACGCGCCGACCGTCGCCGCGGACACCAAGGCCGCCATCAAGGACGGCGCGCACGAGATCGACGTGGTGCTGCCCTACCGCGCCTTCATCGACGGCGCGCGCACCCAGCCGCTGAACGTGATCCGCGCCTGCCGCGAGGCTTGCGGGGCCGACGTGACCATGAAGGTGATCCTGGAGTCCGGCTGCTTCCCCGACCCGGAACTGCTGGCCTGGGCCGCGCGCGACAGCATCGCCGCGGGGGCGGACTTCCTGAAGACCTCCACCGGCAAGGTGCAGCCGGCGGCGACGCTGGAGGCGGCGGCCGTGCTGCTGCACGTCATCCACGAGTCCGGCAAGACGGTGGGCTTCAAGGCGGCGGGCGGCATCCGCGACGCCGCCGGGGCTGCGGCCTTCCTGGCGCTGGCGGACCAGCTTCAGGGCAAGGGCTGGGCCACGCCCAAGACCTTCCGCTTCGGCGCGTCGAGCCTGCTCGGCTCGCTGCTGACGGCGGCGGGGCATGGCGGCAAGGGCGGCGACGCCACGCCGCAGCCGGCGACTGCGACCTATTGATTGGGGCAACCTATTGAGACAAGAGGCCGGATCTCCACCGGCCCGACACAAGACGGACCTTTCATGCTTCCCCAGGAAATCATCCGCAAGAAGCGCGACGGCGCGCGCCTTGACAGGGCCGAGATCGACGCCTTCGTGCGGGGCATCACCGACGGTTCGGTCACCGAAGGGCAGGCCGCGGCGCTCGCCATGGCCGTCTTCTTCCAGGGGATGGAGCTGGAGGAGCGCGTGGCGCTGACCCGCGCCATGACCGGCTCCGGCACCATCATGCGCTGGGACCATCGGGCGCTGCCCGGTCCGGTGATGGACAAGCATTCGACCGGCGGCGTCGGCGACAAGGTCAGCTTGATCCTGGCGCCGGCGCTGGCGGCCTGCGGCGGCTTCGTGCCCATGGTGTCGGGGCGTGGGCTGGGGCACACCGGCGGCACGCTCGACAAGTTCGAGAGCATTCCGGGCTACCGCGCCAAGCCCGACCGCGCGACGCTGGAGCGGGTGGTCAAGGAGGTCGGCTGCGCGGTCATCGGGGCCACCGACGACATCGCCCCGGCGGACAAGCGCCTGTACGCCATCCGCGACGTGACGGCGACGGTGGAGTCCATCGACCTGATCACCGCCTCCATCCTGTCGAAGAAGCTGGCGGCGGGGCTGGACGCGCTGGTGATGGACGTGAAGTTCGGCTCCGGCGCCTTCATGCCGACCTATGAGAAGTCGCGCGAACTGGCGGAGAGCATCGTCACGGTGGCCGGGGGTGCCGGCCTGCCGACCGTCGCGCTGCTGACCGACATGAACGAGGTGCTGGGCCACACCGCCGGCAACGCGCTGGAGATGCGGGAGTGCATCGACATCCTGCGCGGCGGCACGTCGGAGCCGCGCCTCTACGAGGTCACCGCCGCGCTGGCGGCGGAGCTGCTGGCGCTGTCCAAGGTCGCGCCCGACGCGACGGCCGGGCGCGCGATGTTCGACGAGGCGATGGCCAGCGGGCAGGCGGCGGAGCGCTTCGCCCGCATGGTGCGGGCGCTGGGCGGCCCGGCCGACCTGCTGGACGCGCCGGACCGCTACCTCGACGCCGCCCCCATCGTCCGCCCGGTCTATCCGGAGCAGGACGGCGTGGTGGCCGCCATCGACATCCGCGCGGTGGGCATCGCCGTGGTGGCGCTGGGCGGCGGGCGGACCAAGGCGGCGGACCCGGTCGACTTCGCGGTCGGGCTGGCCGACGTGGCGGGGCTCGGCGCCTCGGTGGGACCCGGCGGACGGCCGCTTGCCCTCGTCCACGCCCGCAGCGAGGCGCAGGTGGAGCAGGCGACGGCCATCCTCCGCAAGGCCTTCACCGTGGCGGACGCCGCACCGGCGGCGGGGCCGCTGATCGCCGAGCGGATCGGGCGGTAGGCCGCGCTCGGGCTTCAGGCGGCACAGGCGGCCTGACCGGCGCGTGCTGCCGGCTTGCCTCCGGACAAAGCCGGGCCGGCCAGCGCCTCCGCCGCGAGGCGGCCGGAGATGACGCAGGCCTCCACCCCCGGACCGGGGAACACGCCGCCGCCGGCAAGGCACAGGCCGGGGATGGGCGTCTTGCCGGGCAGGGGCTGCTGCGCCGGGTCGATGCCGTAGATCGCCCCGCCGGTGGTGTGGGCGTAGCGGGCGAAGGTCGCGGCGCTGGCGTCCTGGCGGTTGAGGATGTGCCGCTCCAGGTCTGGGATCAGCTTGGACGCGGCGGCGATCATGGCGTCGCCCTCCCTCTTTTTGCGCACCCGGTAGTCGGGCGCCTCGCGGTTCCAGCCGTCGTGCGCGGGGGCCAGCCGGATCAGCGCGACCGAGGCGCAGCCGGCCGGGGCCAGCGTCCGGTCGTGGCTGGAGGGAACTGCGACGGCCATGCGGTCCTCCGCCAGGAAGGACATGGCCGGCAGGTCCGGCACGACATCCAGCGCCAGCGTCACCATAAAGGCCGAGGTGGACGGGCGCAGCGCCCGGCAGCGCGCGGCGTAGTCGGCGGGCAGGTGCTCCGCGCCCACCAGCTCCAGCATGGTCCGGCGCACGTCGGCGTTGGAGATCACGGCGGGGGCGGCGATGCGCCGTCCGTCGGCGGTGTGCACACCGGCTGCACGTCCGTCCTCGACCAGGATGCGCTGAGCCGGGGTGCGCAGCAGAATGTCGCCGCCGTTGGCGCGAATGGACTCGGCCAGGGCGTCGGCCAGCCGTTGCGACCCGCCCTCCGGATAGAAGCCGCCGTCGAAGAAATAGCCGAAGATCGGGGCCATCTGGTTGGCGCGCAGAAGCTCCGGCCGGTCGGACAGGTAGGCGGTGAGGCTGGTCAGCAGGCGGCGGGCGCCCTCGTCCGGCACGAACTGTTCCAGCATCGCCAGGAAGCCGACATCCCGCCAGCGGAAGGCGCGCGGGCAGGTGACGGGGTAGGCGCGCATCGCCTCCACCGTGCGCGGGATGTGCGGCAGGCCCGTGTCCCCGCAGCCGAGATAGAGGTCGCGGTAGATGGCGCGCATCTCCGCCAGGAAGGCTGCCGCACCGGCGGCGCTGTCCGGGTGGTCGCGGGCGATCATGGCGACCAGCCCGTCCGCGTCGTCGGGCAGGGAGCGGAACCGGCCGTCCAGCAGGATGCCGCGGTTCACCGGCTGCCAGGTGATGCGATCCTCCACGCCGACGGTGCGCAGCAGGTGGCCGATGGGGCCGTCGGGCCGGACGCCGCTGATGTCGTGCACGCCTGCGTCGAAGATGAAGGGGCGGACCGTCTCCCCCTCCACGCGCACCCTGCGCTCCCAGGAGGAACAGAAGCCGCCCGGCCGGTCGTGGGCCTCCAGCACCGTCACGCGCGCGCCGGCCTGGGCCAGCAGCGCCGCGGCGGTCAGCCCGCCGATGCCGGCGCCGACCACCACGACGTCGCGGCTGTCGGCATCGCTGCGGGCGCCGATGATGGCGGGCGCCGGCCAGTCGTAGGGCTCCGCCTCCGCCAGTTGTCTGGCGATGGCGCGGCCGATGAGCTGGTCGGGCAGGCGCCGGCTGGCGACGATGCCGGCGACGGTGGCGAGGACGCCGACGGCGGGGGCGACCGGCTCGGCCAGCCAGAAGGCAGCGGCCCCGATCAGGAAAATAACGCCCCACACCGCCGTGACCGCGTTGTTCACCGCCACGAACTGCGGCAGGTGCCAGAAATCGCGCGGCCACTCATCGCGGGCGTATTGCAGCGTGAAGGGGCTGCCCAGCGCGATGCCCCCGAAGGCCATGCCGGCCAGGACGAGGTGGATGGCGAGGCCGATATTCTCCCGCGGCCAGGACCAGCCGAGCGGCTCGCACAGAGGGAGGAGGGCGAAGAAGCCGGCGGCCACCAGCTCCGGTGCCTTCAGCGATCCGCGCAGGTGGTCCATCATGCACAGCGCGAGGCTGAGCGCCAGCGCTCCCAATGGCGCTCCCAGGGACGGCCACACGCCGCCGAACGGCTGCAACGCGCCGAAGGCGATCCAGGGTGAAAAGCCGAGAAAGATGCGGACGGGGGTGGCGAGGGTCATGGGCGGGCCTTCGTCAGGGGTGGTGTGTACGTGTTGACGGGCAGACTGCCGAAGCCGTCCGCGCGGGCCAGCGTCGATCCGCGAAACGCCGGGAAACCTTCGCAAAAGCGCCGGTCCTGCGCTTCGCGAAGCGCGAGTTGCAGGGGCCGATGGGCTCTCCAGACCCACCGCGACCGTCGGGATTTCGAAACAAAAGGCGGGCATCCGGGGATGGCACCCGCCGATCACAGGCATTCGCCTAAAAAGCCGGCGAACCTCCACCATGATCTCCGGTTTGGCCATGACCACCGACACCGCGCTGGCCGGCGCACGCCCCTTCACCCCGTCGTTATCCTCCAGCGCCCTGGGCAGCCCCTTGCGGCGGGGGGTGGCCTGGATGCTGCTGTGCTTGTTCCTGTTCGCCCTGATGGACGTTCTGCAGAAGGCGCTGGCCGCGCGCTATCCGGCGATGGAGGTCATGTTCTTCCGCTCCCTCTTCTCCGCCGTGCCCCTGGTGGCGGTGCTGGCGCGCACGGGCGGCTGGGCGGCGCTCGCCACGCGGCGGCCCTGGGCGCATGCGGTGCGGTCGGGGGTGGGGGCGCTGTCGGTGGCCTGCTTCATCGCGTCCTTCTCCGGAGTGCCGCTGGCCGACATCTACGCGATCAGCTTCGCCGGCCCGCTGTTCGTCACCGCCCTGTCCGCCCCCTTGCTGGGGGAAGGGGTGTGCGCCCGGCAATGGGGAGCGGTCGGCGTCGGTTTCCTCGGCGTGCTGGTGATGGTGAATCCGGGGGCGGGCATGCTGTCGGGCATGGCGGTGCTGTGCCTCGCGGGGACGCTGGGTGGGGCGCTCGCCACCATTTGCGTGCGCCGGCTGGCGCGGACGGAGACCAACATCGCCATCGTCGCCTACTTCACGCTCGCCTGCGGGGTCCTGGGGGGTGTCGCCATGCTGCCGGACTTCGTCTGGCCGGACGCCCCGGCCCTCGCCGCGATGGCCGGGGCGGGGCTGCTCAGCGCCCTGGCGCAACTCGCCATGACGCAGGCCTACCGGCTGGCCCCGGCGGCGCTGCTGGCGCCCTTGTCCTACAGCTCGATCCTGTGGGCGGTCCTGTTCGGTGCGCTGCTGTTCGGGGAGCCGCCGGGGCTCGCCACCCTTCTGGGCACCCTGATCGTGATGGGAAGCGGTCTCGCCCTGCGGCCGGGAAGCGGCGCGCGGGCCTGACCTGCGGTTGCGGCATTGGGCCGCGCCGGGGGTGGTGAATTATTGTGCAACGATGACCCGAGCCGACGCCCTACCCATCGCCGACGACGACACCCGCACCGCCATCGGCTGTTTCCTGCTGGCCATCCTGCTGTTCGCGGGGATGGACACGCTGATCAAGTATCTGAGCGCGGTTTATCCCGTGGCGCAGCTGATGTTCGTGCGCTCGGCGGTGGCGCTGCTGCT
The DNA here is from genome assembly GCF_053470405.2 of Azospirillum mesophilum. Classification (NCBI taxonomy): domain Bacteria; kingdom Pseudomonadati; phylum Pseudomonadota; class Alphaproteobacteria; order Rhodospirillales; family Azospirillaceae; genus Azospirillum; species Azospirillum mesophilum. The sequence goes on along the minus strand of NZ_JBPXMQ020000042.1, from coordinate 11,574 downwards.
GGTCGGCGGCGTGTCGGTCGCGCGCGGAGGCTGGGCCAGCCTGCGGACCCGGCGCCCGCTGGCCCATGTGGGGCGGGCCTTCGCCGGGCTGCTGTCCATGGGCTGCTTCTTCTTCGCCTTCAAGCATTTGCCATTGGCCGAGGTGTATGTCCTGAGCTTCGCCGGCCCGTTGTTCATCACCGCCCTGTCGATGCCCCTGCTGGGGGAGCCGGTGGGCTGGCGCCGCTGGGCCGCGGTGCTGGTCGGGTTCGGCGGCGTGGTCGTGATGGCGCGGCCGGAGGCGGACGCACCGCTGTTGCCGATCCTGGTCGGCGTGGCGGCGGCCTTCTTCTACGCCCTTGCCATGATCGCGGTGCGCGGCCTGTCGCGGACGGAGACCAACACCTCCATCGTCGTCTACCTGCTGATGACCACGACGGTGGTGAGCGGCGTCGCGGCCGTGCCGGTGTGGGTGGGACCCGGCCTGTTCGACGTATGGTTGATGCTGCTGGTCGGCGTGCTGGGCGGGGCCGCGCAGGTGCTGATCACACAGGCCTTCCGCCTCGGCCGCGCGGCCGTGGTGGCACCCTTCGAATACACGGGGATGATCTGGGCGACGCTGTTCGGCTTCCTGGTGTTCGGGGACGTGCCGACGCCGACCGTGCTGACCGGGGCCTCCGTCATCGTCGCCAGCGGCCTCTACATCCTCCACCGCGAGACGATGCGCCGCCGGGGCTGAGCGGCCGGTCAGGCCGGCCGGGTATTCAACAGGACGAAGAGCTGCCGGAAGTTCTCGTTCATCACGTCGCCGAGCTGCTTCTGGCCCTCACGGATCTCGTTCACGTCCTTGCGGAGGTCGGTTACGTCGGTCCGGAGTTCGGTCACTTCCCGGCGCAACTGGGCTTGACCTTCCTCCAGCCGGTCCATCCGGACTTCCATCCGGTCCATTCGGATGTCAAGCCGATCCATCCGCCCATCGAGCTGCTCCTGGCCTTGGCGGAGCGCACGCAGTTCCGTGTTGGTCACATGCGCATAGCGCTCGACCTGGATGGCGAGGTCCGTGATGCGGTCGTGTTCGGTGCGTCCGTCCGGCATGGGAAAGTTCCGATGATGACGCTGCATACTATAGGGTGAATTCAACGGGGAGTCGAATCATCCCTCGCGCCGGTCCTCGCTGCCGATGCGGAAGGCGCCCCAATGCTTGCCCTTGACGTAGATCGGGGCGGCGACGTCCTTCATGGAGACGATCACCCCGCCGCCCATCTCGCGGCGGTAGGTCTGGATCAGCACCGGCTGGCGGTTGCGGGCGGCGGCGAGGCCGGTCGCGTCGTCGAACATGCGGCGGTTGCGGCAATGCGCGTTGTTCCAGTCCGGATCGTCCGGGCGCTGCGGCTCGGAATATTTCTTGTTGTGGGTGGGCAGGTAGCCGTTGCGGTCCACCGCCGCGCAGAAGGCGATGCGCCGGTGCCGCAGCAGCACCTTTTCCTGAAGGTCGGTCAGCAGCCGGTCGCTCAGCTCCGTGAAGGGGGTGGTGAACTGCTGCGGGTCGGTGCCGGGAACCGGCTCGTAGTCGGCGGAGAAAAGGGCATCCACGCTGGTCTGCCCGCGGTCGACCGCCTCGTCGAACAGGGCGCCGATGGCCTTGGCGGTCTGCTGCGCCAGGGTCACCAGCTCCGCGTCGGCGGCGTTCCAGCGGCCCAGCGCCTCCTTGAGCCGTGTCGCGAAGTCCGGGGCCAGAGGGTCGAAGCGCACATGGGCGATGTCGCGTTCGGTCGCCACGATGGTGCCGGTGGTGCGGCCCACGCCTTCGATGTCCAGGCGGATGGCGTAGCCGTCGGCGCTGGCGAGCTGCACCTCGCGCACCTGGCAGCCGCCCATCGAGATGTTGTCGAGCCGGCTCTGGAAGGTCAGCCCGTCCACCTCCACGCGGGCACCGATGTCCACGGCGACGCGGTCCTCGCGGCGGCGGTTGCCGAAGCGGGTGCCGCGCAGCGACGCCGTCACACGCCGCTTGATGCCGAAGATCTGCCGCACCAGTCCGGTGGCGTTCTCCCACAGCTCGCTCGCCTTCTTCGTCGAGCGCTCGGCGGCCTGGGCGACCTTCTCGATGCTCTCGTGGACGTTTTGCATGCTGGTGGCCATCTCGTCGGCGTTGTCCGCGATGTCGCGGGTGACGACGGCCTGTTCGGCGACGGATTCGGTGATGGAGGCGATGTCGTCGGTCACCGCCGTGACGCGGCCCGCGACCGCCTCGATGGCGGTGACGGTCTGGTTGATGGAGGCCTGCATCGCCTCGATCTGGGTGCGGATGTCGCCGGTGGCGTTGCTGGTCTGGTCGGCGAGCGTCTTCACCTCGTTCGCGACGACCGCGAAACCCTTTCCGGCGTCGCCGGCCCGCGCCGCCTCGATGGAGGCGTTCAGCGCCAGAAGGCGGGTTTCCTTGGAGATGCGTTCGATCAGCGTGACGACGCTGCCGATACGCTCCGACGCGGCGGCCAGGGTGTGGGCGTAGGCTTGCGCCTCCTGCGAGCGGTCGGAGGCCCCGCGGGAGCTTTCGGTCGCGTGCTCCACCTTGGCGGTGATGTCCGCGAAGGATTCCGACAGTCCGCGCGCGGCCAGGGCGATCAGGCGGGCGTTCATGTTGGTCTGTTCGGACGCCTCGGTGACGTGCTCGCCCTCCGTCGCCACCTTGTTGGCCGCACCCAGCACCTCGTCGGCGGCGCCCTCCATGCTGGCGGCGTTGTGACGGACGAGATCCACGGCCTCGCTCAGCTCGCGCTCGAAGCCCTCCGCGAACTCCTCCATTTCCGCCGTCATGTCGGAGCTGGTGGCGGCGTGGTGGTAGACGGACAGCGCCAGCTCCGCCTCCATCAGCACGCCGCGGATCAGCACGCCGACCTCCGCCGCCGCGCGGTTGCGGTCGAAACGGTGCGCGCGGATCACATGGGCGGCCATGCGCTCCAGCAGCATGGAGTAGCCGGCCATGTAGAATTTCGGATCCAGCCCGACCTTCTGGTGCGTGCGGCCCAGCCTGCGGACGCGCTCCAGATAGGCGGAATCGAAGTTGGCGGCGAAGAAGGCGTCCCACTGCGCGCGGTGAAGGCGCTGGATGGCGGCAATGCGCTCGGGATCGGACAGCAGGGCCGCGGTGCCCGGCTGGCCGGCCATGAATTGGTAAAAGGAGGTAATCGACGCGTCGAGGACGGGGCCGAGCGCCGGTCCCAGGCTACGCAGCATCTCTTCCGTGCGCGCGTCGATCCGCCAAAGTTCGCGGTCCAGCTCCGTCGCCTCGGACTGCGGAGTTGGCGCAGCGGCTGCGGTGGGATGCATCAGGCGTCCTCTTTGGCGACGAAGCGGTTGTTCTGTCTCGTCCAATTGGTAAACCAAAGTTCAGCGATTTGCATCCCGGACGTTGGTGAAAACTTTCACGACCTATGCGGGCGACCAATTGCCGCAGGATGGATTGTTGCCTTTCCGCGCCTGGGCCGCGCGTTGCGGTTTCTTGAGTTGGCGTTTCTTGACAGGGGCAGGGCGGGGCGACACTGTGCGGGCCTACGGCTGGGGTGCCCGCTGCGACGCGGGCTGAGACAACACCCATCGAACCTGATCTGGGTCATGCCAGCGAAGGGAGCCGACCGTTCGAGGCACCGCCCCCAAAGGCTCCCGCCCTCGCACGGCTCCCCGCCGGCCAGGAGGAGACACATCCATGCGGCGGCTGCTTCCAATCATTCTGGGTCTGGCGATCACGGCGACGGGAACCGTTCGGGCGGAGACCGCGTCGGTGCCGGTTCTGGTGCCGCTGACCGGGTTCCTGTCGCTGGAAGGGACCAGCCAGCGCAACGGGGCGGTGCTGGCGCTGAAGCAGGCGCCGGCCGGTGTGACCGTCCAGTCGGAGGTGATCGACACCGGAACCTCGCCGGAGGCCGCCGTCACGGCGCTGGAGCGGGCGGCCGGCGGCCCGGTCACGGCGGTGGTGGCGAGCATGCTCGGCACGCAGATGCTGGCGATGCTGCCGCTGGCCGCCGACTACAAGCTGCCGCTGATCACCGTCTCCGGCACGGCCAGCATCACCGAGCAGGGCAACCCCTGGGTCTTCCGATTCTTCCCCGGCGACGCCGTGACCAAGGCGGCGCACGCCCGCTATGTGGTGGAGGAACTGGGCCGCAAGCGCCCGGCGCTGATCTACCAGACCACCGCCTACGGGCAGAGCGGCAAGGCGCACCTGATCGAGGCGTTCAAGGCCCTCGGCGTCGCGCCGGTGTTCGAGGAGGGGGTGGACCCTGCCGCCAAGGATCTGCTGCCGGTGCTGACCAAGGCGCTGGCCGCCAAGCCGGACGTGCTGGTCCTGCACCTGCATTCCGGCCCGACCGCGCTGTTCATCCGTCAGGCCGCCGCGAACGGCGTGGACATTCCCATCGTCGCCGGCTCCGCCATGCACCAGCCGAGCACCGCGGCCCTGCTGGAGCCCGCCGAACTGAAGGGCGTGTGCGCGGAGACCGCCGCCTCGCCCATCTCCGGCGGGAGCCCGGAGGTGGAGACCTTCACCGCCGCCTACCGCAGCGCCTTCAACGCGGAGCCCGACGCCTTCGCGCTCGGCCAGTATGACGGCACCCGCATGGTGCTGGAGGCCGTCAAGGCCGGCGCCCGGACGACGGAGGAGGTGCGCAAGGCGCTGTCGGAGGGGACTTACCGGGGGCTGGCGATGACCTACCGGTCGGACGGCAAGGGCAACATGGCCCATTCGGCGGTGATCGTCTGCTACGACGGCGCCTCGCGCGTGCCGGCGATCGTCAAGCGGTACGACAACGTGACGGGTGTGGTGAAGTGAGGCCGAGGGGAGGCTTTTGCCCCCTCCCTAACCCTCCCCCGCGTCGCGGTGGAGGGAATTTGAGCGCGTGCCCAGGCTCCTTCTCCCGCGTGAGCGGGGGAGGGTCGGGGAGGGGGCAAAGGCCTTGATCACCCTGCAACTCCTCGTCAACGGGATTGCCCTCGGCGCCGCCTACGCGCTGGTCGCGTTGGGCTTCGTGCTGGTGCTGAACGCCACGTCGGCGGTGAACTTCGCGCAGGGGGACCTTGTGATGGCAGGTGGGATGCTGGCGGTCGCGCTGGCGCCTTACCTGCCCGTGCCGGGGATCGCGCTTCTGCCGGTGGTGCTCCTTCTTATGGCGGCGCTGGGGCTTGTGCTGGCGTTCGCGGCCTATCTGCCCTTGCGGGGGCGGCCGCCGGTGACGGTCTTCATCAGCACCATCGCCGCCGGGATTATTTTGCAGAACGGGGCGTCGGTGCTGTTCGGACCGGAGCCGCGCGCGGCGGCGCCGCTGTTCTCCGGTGGGACGGTCCAAATCGGCGGGCTGGTGGTGGCGGAGCAGTCGCTGGCCATTATCGCCGTGGCGGCGCTGCTGATCGGGGCGCAGCAGTGGGTGTTCGGGCGGACTCAACTCGGCCGCCGGCTGCGCGCCACGGCGCAGGACCCGGAGATGGCGCGCGCTTGCGGCGTCCCGGTGACCGCGATGGTCCTGGTGACCTTCGCGCTGGGCACGGCCTACGCCGGGGCGGCGGGGCTGCTGCTCGCCAACCGCTATTTCGTCACGCCGACGGCGGGCGGCGACCTGATCCTGAAGGCCTACATCGCCGTGACCATCGGCGGCTGGGGATCGGTGCCGGGCGCCGTGGTCGGCGCGCTGCTGATCGCGCTGTTCGAGGTGGGGGTGTCGTCGGTGCTGTCCTACCCGGTGGCGCTGGGGATGCTCTACGCGACGCTGCTGGTGATCCTGGTCGCCCGCCCGCAGGGGCTGTTCGGGGAGGCGGCGCGACGTCGTGCGTGAGGTGCGGAAACTGTCGGCGCTTGCCCCCTCCCTAACCCTCCCCCGCTTCGCAGGGGAAGGGATTTTGGTGCTGGGGGTGGTGGCTTACGCGGTCCTGTACGCCTCGCCCTATGGGCTGCGGGTGCTGACGGTGGCGGGGGTCTATGCGCTGGCGGCCATCGGGTTCCAGCTGGTGTTCGGGCTGGGGGGAGCGCTGTCGCTGGCTCATGGGGCGTTCTTCGGGCTGGGGGCTTACGCCACGGGCATCCTGGGCAGCCAGTGGGGGTGGGGCTTCGCGGCGACGTTTCCGGTGTCGCTGCTGGTGCCGCTGCTGCTGGCGCTGCTGGTCGGGCTGCCTGTGCTGCGGCTGGAGTCCCATTACTTCGCGCTGGCGACGCTGGGTGTCGGGCAGGTCGTGCATCTGCTGGCGGTCAACAGCCCCGGCCTGACGGGCGGTGCCAACGGGCTGCCGGGCGTGCCGGGCATTGTGCTGTTCGGCTGGGCGGTGCCGCGCGGGCTTCCGCTGGCGGCGGTGGTCTGGGGCTGTGTGACGCTGGGCGGCTGGCTGGCCTGGAGTCTGGCGCGCGGGCGCTGGGGGCGGGCACTGACGCTGGTGCGCGACGACCCGCTGGCGGCGGGAACGCTGGGGCTCGACGTCGGGCGGCTGCGGCTGGGGGCCTTCGCGCTCAGCGCGGTCTATGCCGGGGCGGCCGGGGCACTGGCGGTGCACACGCAGCGGGTGGTCTCGCCGGAGGTGCTGGAGTTCCCCGTCATGGTGTCCATCCTGACCATCGCCGTGGTCGGCGGGCGGGGGCGGGTGGCCGGGGCGATCCTCGGCGCGGTGCTGCTGATCCATCTGCCGGAGTGGTTCCGCTTCCTGGAGCGCAGCTACCTGATCGTCTACGGCGTGGCGCTGCTGACAACCGTCGTGCTGGCCCCCCACGGGCTGACCGGCCTGCTGGACCGGCTGTTTCGCCTGCCGGCAAGGCCGATTCCAAAGGCGGTCGCGCCGGTGGAGGCCGTGCGGGCGTCCGGGCCGGTGCTGCGGGTCGAGGGGCTGGGCAAGTCCTTCGGCGGGGTGCGGGCGGTGGACGGGGTGTCGCTGACGCTGGAGTCCGGCTCCATCACCGGGCTGATCGGCCCCAACGGGTCGGGCAAGACGACGTTGATCAACCTGCTGACAGGGCTGGAGCGTCCCGATCAAGGCAGAGTTCTCCTGGCGGGGCGTGATCTCGCCGGGAAGCGCCCGGACCGCATCGCGCGGGCCGGCGTCGCGCGGACTTTCCAGGCGGTCAGCCTGCCGGAGGGTGCGACTGTGCTGGAGGCGGTGGCCGCCGCCCGGCTGGAGCGCGACCGTTCTGTCGCGGAGGCCGAGGCGCACGCGCTCTGGGCGCTGGAGCGGGTGGGGGCGGCGGGGCTGGCCGTGCGCCCCTGCGCCGACCTGCCGGCCGCGTTGCGCCGCCGGGTGGAACTGGCCCGCGCGCTCGCCCGCCAGCCGGCGGTGCTGCTGCTGGACGAGCCCGCCGCCGGGCTGACCGACGCGGAAAAGGCGGAGCTGGCCGGCCACCTGCGCGCCATCGCCGCGACGGGCACGGCGCTGCTGGTGGTGGAGCACGACATGGGCTTCCTCCTTCCGCTGGCCGGCCATGTCCTGGGGCTCGACCAGGGGCGCACGCTCTACGACGGGCCGGCGGCGGGGGTGCGGAGCGACCCTGCGGTGATCGCCGCCTATCTGGGGGAGGGCGCCGCGTGACGGAGCCTCTGCTGCGCGTCGAGGGGCTGACCGCCGGCTATGGCGGGGCGGTGGCGGTGGACGGGCTGTCGCTGTCCGTCGCGGCCGGGGAGGCGGTGGCGCTGCTAGGCGCAAACGGGGCCGGCAAGTCCACGCTCCTGAAGGCCATCCTCGGCCTCGTGCCGGTGATGGGCGGGCGCCTGTGGCTGGACGGGGAGGAGATCGGCACCCTCGCCCCGGAGAAGCGGGTCCGGCTGGGCCTCGGCTACGTGCCGGAGGGGCGGCGGGTGTTTCCCGGCATGAGCGTGCGCGACAATCTGGAGGTGGCGAGCCCGCTGGGCCGCGCCGGCCGCGCCCGCGACCTGGAGCGCGTCTTCGCCCTGTTCCCCGACCTTGCCGGCAAGGCGGCGGAGCGGGCGTGGCGGCTGTCCGGCGGGCAGCAGCAGATGCTGGCGGTCGGGCGCGCGCTGATGGGGCGGCCGCGCGTGCTGCTGCTGGACGAGCCGTCGCTGGGGCTGTCACCGAAGCTGGCGGGCGTGGTCTTCGCCGCCGTGCGGGCCATCGCCGCGGAGGGCACGACCGTCCTGGTCGCCGAGCAGAGCGCGGCCCGCGCCCTGGGGGCGACCCGCCGGGCCGTGCTGCTGCGGCTGGGAGCCGTCGTCCACGACGGCCCGGCCGACGCGCTGCCGGCGGACGCCCTGCGCGAGGCCTTTCTCGGGGGCTGAGGGGGGCGGCTGAAGAGGTGGGAAATCGGTGAACTTTCTGATGGTTTCCTCCTCTTCCGCTTGCCCATCCTTGCGTGCGTCGGTAGCTTCCCGCGGTGCTTTGCCCGTAAGGATTACTTCCGCCATGATCGACAAGTCCGCCGCCGCCGCCGCGCTTTCCGCCCTTCTGCTGCTCGGCGCCACCACCGCCTACGGCGCAGGGGTGCAGGTGGCGGAGCTCGTTCCGGTCGATCCGCCGACGCTCTACTACCCGCTGCCTTCGAACGAGCCGCCGCCCCCGCCGGCCGCGATCAACAAGGCTCCGGCCCCCGCCGCCGCTCCCCCGGCCGCCGCCGCCACGGGCACGGCGCCGACCAAGGGCGGCCCGGCGGTGCTGGAGGACGGCTGGGAAGGCGGGCCGGCCAAGGACAAGAGCGGCAAGTTCGGCTACTGCGCCGTCGAGGGCCGCTTCGACACCGGCCACGTCCTGATGGTCGCGCGCAACCCGAAGGGCGAGACGAACCTGGGCATCGGCATTCCGGGCGCGGAGCTGCCGGGCGGGCAGCAGTGGAAGGTCAAGGTCTCGGTGGATGGCAAGCTGACGCGCGAGCGCGTCGCCGTGGCCCCGAAGCCGGATATGCTGGTCGTTCCCAACGGCAAGGACGAGGATCTTTACAACGCGATGATGAACGGCAAGGAGCTGGTCTTCTCCTCCGACGCCGACCGCATCGTCTTCACGCTGAAGGGCACCAAGAAGGTCCTGACCGACCTGAAGACTTGCGTGGATAAGGCGGGCGACGTGCCGCCCATCAGCACCAGCACGAAGCCGGCCAGCGCCAAGACGGCCGCGCTGCCCGACGGGCTGGCCGACCTGCTGCGGGCCGCCGGCGTGCGCGAGGTGCAGCCCGTCTCCCTCGACAACATCCCGCGGGAGGAGCGTCCGGCCGACCTCGCCTGGCGCATCGGCCCGGTGATGGGCGGCATCCGCGAGCGCGTGGTGGCCGAGGACGCCAAGCTGGCCGGGCTGACCGAGGCCTACATCGACGCCATGAAGCAGAAGTGCGACGGCACCCAGACGGCGTCCCTGAACCCGATCGAGGACTTCAACGGCCTGTCGCTGCGCACCGGCACGATGGACTGCGCGCTGAAGGAGGGCAACCTCCACGTCTCGCTGACCTTCTTCCTGTCGTCGGCGCGCCTGTTCACCGTGCTGTTCCACGAATCCGCCGACGTGGACAAGGGGCTGGCCGACAAGATCCGCGACAACCTCGCCGAGGTGCTGCGCAAGCTCGCGAACGCGCCCCAGGGAGCTTCGCAAGGTGCGCCGCAAGGTGCTCCGCAGGGCGGCGCGTCGCAGGGTGCGGCCCCGGCGGCTCCGGCGGCGGCCCCGGCAGCGGCTAAGCCGTAAGGGGTAGCGCCTCCCCCGCGCGGTTGAAGCGGCCGTGTCGCCGCACAAATCTCCTGTCATGCCGGATGACGTGACGGGAATCAGGGGTGCGGCGAGCGACGTCGCCAGCGCCATTGCCGGCGAACGGCCGCTGGTGGGGCTCAGCCGACAGAGCGTGCGCAACAGCACGCTGGCCGTGCTGCTGCTGGCCGGCGCCATCGGGGCCGGGATCGGGCTGGCGGTGGCGCTGCTGCACGAGACGGTCGCCTGGGCGCAGACCGTCGCCTTCGGGTTGCCGGAGGGCTCCAGCCTGGCGACGGTGGTGGAGGCCGATCCCTGGCGGGCGGTGCTGGTGCCGATCGTCGGCGGGCTTGTGCTCGGCCTGCTGGTCAAGCTGGTGCGGCGCTGGCGGCCCAGCGACATCGTGGATCCCATCGAAGCGAACGCGCTTTACGGCGGGAAGATGTCGCTGATCGACAGCCTGCGCCTGACGCTGTCCACCATGCTGTCGAACGGGTTCGGCGCGTCGGTCGGGATGGAGGCGGCCTACACCCAGGCCGGGTCCGGCGTCGCCTCCGTGCTGGGGCAGCACCTGCACCTGCGGCGGGCGGATCTGCGCACCATGGTCGGCTGCGGTGCGGCGGCTGCCATCGCCGCGGCCTACGACGCGCCGCTGGCCGGCGCCTTCTACGCCTTCGAACTGGTGCTGGGCGGCTACACCACGGCGACTCTGGCCCCGGTGGGCGCGGCCGCCGTCGTCGCGGCGGCGGTGGCGAACTGGCTGACCGGCGGGAGCATTCCACTGCATGTGGACCGGCCGGTGGCGATCGAGGGCTGGGACTATCTGGCCTGCGGCATCCTCGGTTTCCTCGCCGGCTGGCTGAGCATCCTGACCATGCAGTCGGTTACGGTGGCGGAGCGCGCCTTCCGGGCGCTGCCGGTGCCGGCCTGGGCGCGCCCGGCGCTGGGCGGGCTCTGCGTCGGGGGTCTGGCGCTGTCCATGCCCCAGGTGCTGGGGGCCGGCCCCGGCGCCAACCCGGCCCAGGTGGCGGGCGGGCTGGAGATCATGGCCGTCCTGCTGGCGGCGAAGATTTTGGCCTCCGCCGTGTCGCTCGGTTCCGGCTTCCGGGGCGGGCTGTTCAGCGCCTCGCTGTTGCTGGGCGGGCTGTTCGGCGGGGTCGCCTTCGGGGTGGTGGACGGGCTGGCGCCGGTGCTGGGGCTCGACCGGATGCTGCTGGTGCTGGTCGGCATGGGTTCCGTCGCCGCGGGCATCATCGGGGCGCCCGTCACCATGGTGATGCTGGTGCTGGAGGCGACGCAGGACTTCTGGGCGGCATCCGGCGTGCTGATCGGCGTGGTCGTGTCCACGACGGTGGTGCGGCAGGTCTTCGGCTATTCCTTCGCGACCTGGCGCTTCCACCTGCGCGGTGTGCCGATCCGCGGCGCCTACGACATCGGCTGGGTGTCGGAGCTGACCGCGCTGCGGCTGAAGCGCGCCGACGCCAAGACGATCCTGACCACGCAGACGGTGGAGACGCTGCGGCGGCTCTACCCGCTGGGCTCGGCCAAGATGGTGTTCGCCGTGGAGCCGAGCGGGCGCTACGCCGGCATCATCGACATGGGCGCGGTGCACGACCCCTCGCTGGACGAGGAGACTCTTGCCCAGCCGGTGACCGCGCTGGCCCAGCGCGCCGACGCCTTCCTGCTGCCGGGCGACGACGTGCGCACGGTGCTGCAGCGCTTCTGCGACGCGGAGGTGGAGGCGCTGCCGGTGCTGACCTCCGCCACCGACCGGCGCATCGTCGGCTACGTCACGGAGGCCTACGCGCTGCGCCGCTACAGCCAGGAGCTGGAACGCCAGCGCGGCGAGGAGCTGGGCGAGCGCAGCCTGTATGGGAATGATTGAGGCAGGGGGATGTTGGGTTTCGCTGCGCTCAACCCAACCTACGGAAAAGCACTACGGAAAGG
>NZ_JBPXMQ020000041.1:0-55676 GCF_053470405.2 Azospirillum mesophilum | reverse complement strand
ATCGCTCCGACTCTCCGGCTCGGTCCCTGCCGATAGCCTTGTGAATCAACTGACGACTCGCGTCACCCGAAATTCATCCACCTTCTCTGAATCGCCCTGACGCCAATGGCGCATTCGCTCAGCGCACCACATTGCGGACGATGTCCGCGATGGTGCCGTGCACGGCGTCGAGAATCAGCATGTCGACGCCGGCCAGGATGCATTCCCAGCCGTTCATGCAGACCGGAACGCGCTGACGCAGTTCGATGGGCGCCATCTTCTTTGCGATGCCCGGCGGCAGGGGTTTCCCGCGCGCGAGGTTCTTCGCGACGCCGGGCGGCAGAGCGGACGCGCCGACTGGGTTGGAGGCAAAATAGTCGCGGATGACCGTCACGTCGGTGCGCGAAACGACAACCGCCCCGCCCGGTCCTCCGCCCTGCTGGCCACCGTGTTGCCCACTCTTCCCGGGACCCTGGCCCTTTCCATGACCGGCACCGGGATCGGCATCATCCGTCCAGGCGGGGCCTTGCCCGTGCCCCTTCCCGTGACCGCCGCCGTTCCCATGGCCTCCGCCGGCCCAATCCGGCTTCTCGGCCAGCGCCGGAGATGCCACAGCGAGCACCGCCACCAGCGCCAGCGCGGCGCGCCCGATCCGATGCTCGATCCGATGTTTGTGCGTCATCGGTCCTTTTCTCCCGTTAGGGCCGCTCCGTTCACAGCCCCGCCCACGCTAAAATTCTCCGGGCTCTCCCGGCTATACCCCAATCGAAATAGCCGTCGGGGCTGAAGGGCGCGTGTTGCAACGAAGGGATAAAAGGCCAAACCGTCAGCCACCCACCAGCACCGGCAACGTCCAGGGAGCCAGCGCGATTTCCACCGGCAGCCGCGCGATCACGTCGCCGTCGCCCTGCACCGCATCCCCGACCGGGCCTTCGATGACGACGCGCTCCGCCGGCACGATTCGGTAGTCCGGAAAGCGCGGCAGGCGCCCCGCCGTGACGCCCCAGATGTAGCGCACCGCGTTCCACCGGCCCGCCCCTGGGAAAAGGCAGACGTGCAGCCGCCGGTCGGCCAGCCGGGCCTCCGGTGCGCAGACGAATCGCCCGGCGTAGAAATGCCCCTTGGCGACGATCACCGAGGCGACCTCCACCGTCTCCCCATCCACCGTCACGCGGTAGCGCGCGTCCCGATAGCCCGCGAGCTGGGTCAGCGTTTCCGCCACATAGGCGCCCTTGCCGATCAGGCGCTTCAGCCGCGTGTCCACCCGCTCCACCACACGCGCGTCGAGACCCGCGCCGGCCATCATCGCGAAGCAGCGCCCGTTCGCCACGCCGAGATGGACCGGCAGCGCGGCCCCCGTGACCAGCACACCCGCGATGCTTTCCGGGTCGAGCGGAAGGCCCAACTCATGCGCCAGCACGTTGGCCGTGCCCAGCGGCACGATGCCGAGCGGCACGGGCGGTGCCCCACCGGTCCGGGTGCCGAGCCCGTTCACCACCTCGTTGATGGTCCCGTCGCCGCCGGCCGCTATCACCGCATCGACCGCACCGTCGACGACCGCGCGGGCGATGGATTCAGCGTCGCCCCGGCCGGTCGTCGCGCGGACGGTCACCTCAGTCCCGAAGCGCTGCTCCAGCACCTCCAGCACCGTGCGCAACCGCCGGGCCCGGCGCGCGCCGGCCACCGGGTTGTGGATCACCAGGAACCGCCGACGCGGGATCGCCGTCGGGTCGGTGTGGCCGAAGGGCTCGACGGGAATAGCCTGCAACAGTCATCCCTTTCCCTGAACGTCACGCTCATTGTTACGCCGACATGACAGATGTTATGCAGAAAACTTTCCGTATTATTTCAGCGACAAGAAGACTTACCAAAATCACCGCAACACACCACATGCGCCGCTCACAAAGCATTGTCAACACCAACAGCCATGGATATACGGACAACAGCTTGACTATCTCTTGTCTCAACGGCGATGGAGCGGGGCATGAGCGCCTCATCCGAGGTGAAGCGGTACCGCAGCATCTGGATCTCCGACGTTCACCTGGGAACCCGCGGGTGCAAGGCGGAGTTCCTGCTGGATTTCCTGAGGCACAACGAGTCCGAGCACTTGTACCTCGTCGGCGACATCGTCGACGGCTGGCGCCTGAAGAAGACCTGGTACTGGCCGCAAGCGCACAACGACGTGGTGCAGAAGATCCTGCGACGGGCGCGCAAGGGCGTGCAGGTCCACTACATCCCCGGCAACCATGACGAGGCCGCCCGCGACTACATCGGCCTGCAGTTCGGCGGGGTGAACGTCGTGGACGAACACATCCACGTCACCGCCGACGGCCGGCGCTTCCTGGTCACCCACGGCGACCGCTTCGACGTGGTGGTGAAATACGCCAAGTGGCTGGCCTTCGTGGGCGACAACGCCTATGTGGCGCTGCTCCACGCCAACACGCTGTTCAACTGGGTCCGGCGCAAGCTCGGCTTTGATTACTGGTCGCTGTCCGCCTTCCTGAAGCACAAGGCGAAGACAGCCGTCGACTTCATCGGCAGCTACGAGACCGCGCTGGGCGACGAGGCCCGGCGGCGGCGGGTGGACGGCATCATCTGCGGACACATCCACACCGCCGAGATGCGCGAACTGGAAGGGGTCCTCTATTGCAACGACGGCGACTGGGTCGAATCCTGCACCGCGTTGGTCGAGCACGCCTGCGGCCGGCTGGAAATCATCAACTGGGCGGAGGAAATCCGGCAGCGCTCGACGTTGCGCCTGACAGACAAAACGACGGCGAAGGCGGCGGCGTGAATATCCTGATCGTTTCCGACGCCTGGTTCCCGCAGATCAACGGCGTCGTCCGCACCATCAGCACCGTCCGTGCGGAGCTGGAGGCCATGGGTCACACGGTGGAGGTCATCGGCCCCGACCGCTTCCCCACCGTTCCCATGCCCACCTACCCCGAAATCCGGCTGGCGCTGGGGGCCGGGCGGCGCCTGTGGGCGATGATCGACGCCCTGCATCCCGACTGCATCCACATCGCGACGGAAGGGCCGCTGGGCTTCGCCGCCCGGCGCTACTGCCTGAAGCGCGGAAAGCCCTTCACCACCGCCTATCACACCCGCTTCCCCGAATATGTGCGCGACCGTGCGCCGGTGCCTCTGGCGCTCAGCTACGCGGTGGTGCGCCGCTTCCACAAGCCTTCCTCGGCGGTGATGGTCGCCACCCAGTCCATCGAGAACGACTTGACGGCGCGCGGCTTCACCAACATCAGGCGCTGGACGCGCGGCGTGGACACGGAGTTGTTCCGCCCCCGCGAGAAGGGTTTCCTGCGGCTGCCCCGCCCGATCTCCCTGTATGTCGGCCGCGTGGCGGTGGAGAAGAACCTGGAGGATTTCCTGAAGCTCGACCTGCCGGGCACCAAGGTCGTGGTCGGCGACGGCCCCGCCCGCGCCGAGCTTCAGCAGAAATACCCGAACGTCCATTGGGCCGGCGCCAAGCAGGGGGAGGAACTGGCCCAGCACTACGCCGCCGCCGACGTCTTCGTCTTCCCCTCGCGCACCGACACCTTCGGGCTGGTGCTTCTGGAAGCGCTGGCGTCCGGCGTACCGGTGGCCGCCTACCCGGTGCCCGGCCCGCTGGACGTGGTGAACGGCTCCGGCACCGGCTGCCTGGACGATGACCTGAAGCGCGCCGTCGAAAGCGCCCTGACCATTCTGCCAGACCGCTGCCGCGACTACGCCCTCACCCACTCCTGGCGCCGCTCGGCAGAACAGTTCCTCTCCAACCTGCGGCCGTTCGGTTGAGCGACGCTCACGCAAAGCCTTACCTCTGCCACAACCGCCCGTGCTAAAGTGGTGGGAACCGCGGCCGGGCGACCGGCCGCGTTGGTTTTGTTGGATGGCGGTTTTGTTGGATGGCGTTTCGACCCGAATGTTGCAGTCCCTCTACCGCGGCCTGACGTCCCTCGCCGGGCCGGCGGTGCGTCTCTACCTCGACCGACGCCGCGCCGCCGGCAAGGAAGACTCCGCCCGTCAGGCGGAGCGCTTCGGCATGGCCTCGCGCCCGCGCCCGGCCGGCCGGCTGGCCTGGATCCACGCGGCCAGCGTGGGGGAGGCGAACTCCGTCCTGGTGCTGGTGTCCCGGCTGCTGGAGGAAGCGCCGGACCTGACCGTGCTGATGACCACGGGCACCGTGACCTCGGCGGAGCTGATGGGCCGTCGCCTGCCGGAGCGCGCCATCCATCAATATGTGCCGGTGGACCTGCCGGGGGCGGTGAACCGCTTCCTCGACCACTGGCGCCCCGACCTCGTGCTGTGGACGGAATCGGAGATCTGGCCAAACCTGCTGGCCGCCGTCCGCGCGCGCGGCATCCCCGCCGCACTGGTCAACGCCCGCATGTCGGAACGGTCCTTCGCGCGCTGGCGCTATGCCTCCGGCCTGATCGAGCCGCTGCTGTCCACCTTCCAGGTCACGCTGGCCCAGACGGAGGGCGACGCCGACCGGCTGCGCCGGCTGGGTGCGCGCGGGGTCGCCAGCGTCGGCAACCTGAAATTCTCCGCCGAGCCGCCGCCGGCCCGCCCCGACCAGATCGCCGGACTGCACGCCGCCTGCGGCGACCGGCCGCGCTGGCTGTACGCCAGCACCCACCCCGGCGAGGACGAGATCGCGGCGGCCGTGCACGAGGCCTTGGCCCCGCGCCTGCCGGGCCTGCTGACCATCGTCGCCCCCCGCCACGCCCATCGGGGCGAGGCCATCGCCGCGCTGATGCGCGGGCGCGGCCTGACGGCCACCCGCCGCAGCGACGGCGACCAGCCCGGCCCTGACGATTCCATCCACGTCGCCGACACGATGGGGGAGCTTGGGCTGTTCTACCGCCTGTCGCCCGTCGTCTGCATGGGCGGCTCCTTCGTGCCACACGGCGGGCAGAACCCGGTGGAGCCGGCGCAGCTCGGCTGCGCGGTGCTGTACGGCCCGCACATGTGGAACTTCGACGAGATCACCCACCAGTTGGAGGACGCCGGCGGCGCCCTGCGCCTGACGGACGCCGCCGCGCTGGCCGAGACCGTCGGCCGCCTGCTGACCGACGCCGAGGCGCGCGCCCGCGTGGTCGCCGGGGCGGCCCGCGTCACCGACACCAACCGGCGCATCGTCGACCGCGCGCTGGAGGTTCTGTCCCCCGTGCTCGGCGCCGGCGGGGTCCGGCCCGCCGCATGAAGACGCCGGCCTTCTGGTACCGACCCGCCGGCCCGGCGGCCTGGGCGCTGAGCCCCCTCGGCGCGCTCTACGGCCTCGCCGGCCGGTTGCGCATGGCGCGCACCACCCCGGAACGGGCCGGCGCGCCGGTGCTTTGCGTCGGCAACCTCGTGGCCGGCGGGGCGGGCAAGACGCCGGTCTGCATCGCGCTGGCCGAGGCGTTGCGGGCGCGCGGCGTCGAGCCCGCCTTTCTGACGCGCGGCCACGGCGGGCGGGAACGCGGCCCCCTGCCGGTCGATCCGGACCGGCACGACTCCGCCGCCGTCGGCGACGAGGCGCTTCTGCTCGCCGCGCACGGCCCCTGCTTTGTGGCGCGCGACCGCGCCGCCGGGGCGCGGGCGGCGGTGGCGGCCGGGGCGCAGGCCCTGGTCATGGACGACGGCTTCCAGAACCCCGGCCTCGCGAAGGACCTGTCGCTCATCGTCGTGGATGGCGCCGCCGGCTTCGGCAACGGGCGCCTGATCCCCGCCGGCCCCCTGCGCGAACCGGTGGCACGCGGCTTGGCCCGCGCCGACGCGGTGGTCGTGATGGGCGAGGACCCCGCGGGGGTCGAGCGTCGCGTCGCCGGCGCCCTGCCCGTCCTGCACGCCCGCCTCGACCCCGCCGAGGACGCGAAGTCCCTCGCCGGACAGCCCGTCCTGGCCTTCGCCGGCATCGGCCGTCCGGAGAAGTTCTTCGCCACGCTCGACGCGTTGGGTGCCCGCGTGGTGGAGTGCGTCGGCTTCGCCGACCACCACCCCTACCGGCCGGAGGAGGTCATGGCGATCATCGACCGCGCCGGCATGCTGGGCGCCCAGCCCGTGACCACCGCCAAGGACGCCGTCCGCCTGCCGGAGCCCCTGCGGGCGTTGGTCCGCGTGGTGCCGGTGCGGGCCGTGTGGCGGGATGCCGGGGCGCTCGACCGCCTGCTTGACCGTCTTTTCGATCGCGGAGGGTTCCATGGGTAAGCCGCGCGGCCCCCTGGCGAAATGGTTCATCCGGCGGGTCGGCTACCCGATGGAGGCGGCCTTCGTCCACGGCATCGCCCGCCTGTTCCGCGCCTTGCCGCTCGACGCCGCCTCCGATCTCGGCGGGCGGATCGGCCGCACGGTCGGTCCGCTGCTGCCCAGCACGAAGACGGCTCGCCGCAACCTGGAACGCGCCTTTCCGGAAAAGTCGCGCGCCGAGATCGACGTCATTCTGCTGGGGATGTGGGACAATCTGGGCCGCGTCATCGCCGAATATCCCCACCTGCGGGACATCGTCCGGAACGGCCGCATCGAGGTCGTGGGGACCGAGCACATCGAGCACCTTCGCGAGGACGGCAAGGCCGGCATCCTCGTCTCCGGCCACCTCGCCAACTGGGAGATCTTGGGGATCGCCTCCCGGACGCTGGGGGTCGATCTGGCCGTGGTCTACCGGGCGCCCAACAACCCCTACGTCGACGCCCTGCTGACCGACCTGCGCGGCGCCGGCTCCGACCAGCAAATTCCCAAGGGGGCGGAGGGCGCGCGCAAACTGATCCGTCTCCTTGGCAAGGGCGCCCATGTCGGCCTGCTGATCGACCAGAAGATGAACGACGGCATCCCCGTCCCTTTTTTCGGCCGCGACGCCATGACCGCGCCGGCGGCGGCGCAGCTCGCCCTGCGCTTCGGCATTCCGCTGGTGCCGGCGCTGGGAGAGCGGCTGGGCGGAGCGCGCTTCCGCATCACCGTGCTGCCACCCGTCGAGCCGCCCTCCACCGGCGACCGCAACGCTGATGTGCGTGTTTTGATGGAGCATCTGAACCATCTGTTGGAGCAATGGATCCGGGAACGCCCCGCTGAATGGCTGTGGCTGCACCGGCGCTGGCCCAACTGATCCCGTCAAGAGAGCGATCCCCCACGAAGGCATTCCCGATGTCCCTGCCGTTCGATCCGCACCTCGTGCAGCTTTACCTCGTCGCCGCCACCGTGCTGGTGCTGGCGCCGGGTCCGGATTCGCTGCTGGTCCTGTCGCGCAGCGTCGCCGACGGGCGCAACGCGGGCGTCGTCGCGACGGCGGGCATCACCCTGGGCAACATGGTGCACGCCACGCTGGCCGCCGCCGGCATCTCCGCCCTGATCGCGGCCTCGCCGTCGCTGTTCGACCTGCTGCGCTACGCCGGCGGCGCCTACCTGGGCTGGATCGGCGCGCGGTCGCTGTGGAGCGCTCTTGCCGCCCGTCGGACTCCCGGCGAGGACCGCGAAGCGGCACCCGAGTCGGCCCCCGAACCAGCGCCAACCCGCGTCTTCGCGCAGGCGCTGCTGACCAACCTGCTGAATCCGAAGGTCATCCTCTTCTATCTGGCCTTCGTCCCGCAGTTCGTGGCTCCGGCGCTCGGCCATGTGGCGGTGCAGACCTTCGTGCTGGGCTCCATCTTCGCCGGACTCGGCTGCGTCTATCTGCTGGGAGTCGCGGCGCTCAGCGCCGGTGCCGCCCGCCGAATCCTGTCCAACGCGCGCGTCAAGGCGGCCTTGGACGGCGTGGCGGGCGTGCTGTTCCTGGGATTCGCCCTGCGCCTGCTGCTGACCGACCGCCGCATCGCCTGATAAGGCCTTCAAGGGACCGAAAGGCGTACAGAGTCTGTGGACGAGCGTGGTTTGCGGTGTCATAGTGCCGCCCGCGTTAGACCGGCCAATCCGAAAGGCCGAATGGCCCTCCGATCGCGAGCGACGATGAGCGAGAAGATCTCCCTGATCACCTGGATGGCGAACATCCACATCCGGTTTGTGACTTGGCGCCGGGGCGAAAAGGTCGGCACCGACCGCTTCGGCAACACCTATTACCGCTGCAAGAGCGCCCATCCCGGCGTGAAGGAACGCCGCTGGGTGATCTACGCCGGTGAGCCGGACGCCTCCAAGGTTCCGCCGGAATGGCACGCCTGGCTGCACCACACCACCAAGGCCCCGCTGCCGGAAGGGAACAGCGCGTTCCACAAGCCCTGGCAGAAGGAGCATCTCCCGAACCTGTCGGGCTCGCTCCAGGCCTACCGGCCGCCGGGGCACCAGTACGCCGGCGGGCAGCGCGTGCGCGCGACCGGCGATTACGAACCGTGGACGCCGAACTGAGACGCGGAAGGCGTTCGCTTAGGAAACACTCATGCGCCGCAACGTGATTGAAACCGTGCTCGGCGGGGTTGTCCTCGCCGTAGCCGGCGTTTTTCTCGCCTTCGCCTACACCAGCGCCGACCTGCGCAAGGTGGAGGGCTACGAGATCACCGCCAACTTCTCCAGCATCTCCGGCCTGCAAAGCGGCGCGGACGTGCGCATCAGCGGCGTGAAGGTGGGTTCGGTCACCGCACTGACGCTCGACCCGAAGAGCTATCAGGCGGTCGTGCACATGTCGATCCACCCGGACATCAAGCTGCCCAAGGACACCGCGGCGGTCATCGCCTCGGAAAGCCTGCTGGGCGGCAAGTTCCTCTCGCTGGAACCGGGCGGCGATCCGGATCAGATCAAGCCGAACGGCCGGGTCGAATACACCCAGAGCACGCCGGGCATCGAGCAGTTGCTGGGTCAGGTCATCTTCTCGCTCCAGAACATGAGCAAGAACGGCGGCCAGCAGGGCGGCGAAAACCCGAAGATGTAGCGCTCGCGCGCATCGAAAGGTCGATTGCGGAACGACGATGGAAGGGACCGACAGGTCCCTTTTTTCGTTTTGGACGGCGATTCGTCCGCGCCCTTGCCGAACATGCGCCCGCACCGTACATTCGCTTCATGAGCGAACCGGCAAACCTTTTCGACCAGGAAGACGAAGAGCTTGAGGAACAGGCTCTTGCCGAGGCCGAGGCCGAACTGGCCGCCGGCAAGGGCGTGCCGCACGACCGGGTTCGTTCCTGGCTGAAATCCCTGGCGGCCGGCCGTTACGAACCGCCCCCCGGCGCATGATCAGAATGCGCGGACTCCGATGCGCGTGATCTGGGCACCGTCTGCCCTGGGCGACATCGACCGCATTTACCGCTACGTCGACTCCTTCAACCCTCGAGCCGCGGCGCATCTGGCCGAGCGCCTTTTGGGAACCGGCGACCGCCTGTCGGCTTTCCCCGAACGGGGGCGTCCCATCGGCAACGGGCGCCGCGAACTGGTCGTGGTCTGGCCGTACATCATCCGCTATCGGATCGCGGGCGACGAAGTCCGCATCATGCGTGTTCGCCACGGCTACCGAAAGCCACTGCCGTAAGCGGATTTGCACACCGCGCAACGAACGGCATCCCGTGGGTTGCGCCGGAACCAAACCGCCACGCTGACGTTCCCTCCGCAATTTTCGCAAAACAGGAGCGATGCGATGAGGGCGCGTGTTTTGGCGGTGCTCGGCCTGGGGCTGCTCGTGACGGCGTGCGGCAACTCCATGGAGGAAAAGGCCGGGAGCGGCGCGCTGGGCGGTGCGGCGGCGGGCGCCCTGGTCGGCGGCCCGGTCGGCGCGGTGGTCGGCGGCGCGGCCGGGGCCGGCGCGGGCGCTGCGACCGAGAAGATTGAGGAGAACCGCAACGGCGCGGGCACCGGCGCCTCCGACAGCGTGAAGCTCCGCCGCCCGGACACCCGCACGCAGCAGACCACGACGCGGCAGACCACCACCCGCAACGAGCGCACCGGCCCGACCAAGACCAACACGACCACGACCACGACCAACACGGCCACGACGAACCGCACCACGACCACCAACACCACCCTGCCGCCGGACGACATGCCCCCGGCGGGCACGGCCGGCAGCGCCACCGGCGGCAACGGGCCGACCGGCTCCGGCGCGGGCACCGTCAACCCGAACAACCCCAGCGTCGGCGCCGGCGCCCAGTAGACGGCGCGCCCGCTTCCGGGCTAGAAGGCGTTGGGGATCATCCCCGCGCCGTTCGACACCACGGAAGCATCCGACGTGACGACAAGAACACGCCAGTTCGGCACTGTCCTCTTCGGCGCGGCCCTCGCGGCCGCGCTTTTCTGCGCCCCGGTCCAGCCGGGCGCCGCCCCGGTCCCGGACCAGATGGTGAACCGCTCCGGTGCCAAGCTCCAGGGCCTGGACAAGATCACCGCCCGAACCCAAACCTTCAGCATCGGGGTCGGCGAGACCAAGCTGCTCGGCAGCCTGCGCATCACGCTGCGCGCCTGCAAGGAGAACCCCCCGATCGAACCGCCGGAGGCCGCCGCCTTCCTGGAGGTGGTCGAGAACAAGCCCGGCGAGCAGGCCGAGCCGGTCTTCAGCGGCTGGATGTTCGCCTCCAGCCCCGCCCTCTCCGCCATGGAGCACCCGATCTACGACGTCTGGGTCCTGTCCTGCACGGGTGAGTGATCGCGATAATCACCCTCGCCCGCCTCCGGCGGGAGAGGGAGGGCCCCACCGCGAAGCGGTGGGAGGGTGAGGGCAAGGTTTTCCCGAGAATCCCTGGCCCGCATTCTCTGGACTCTTGGAACAACCTTGCCCTCACCCTTCCCACTGCGTGGGCCCCTTCCCTCTCCCATCGGGGATGGGAGAGGGGACTCGAGGCCGCTATCGCGCACCGTCGTCGCCGCCCAGCAAATCCGCCACCGCCCGCACCTGATCCACATGGCGGAATTCCGCCTGCACCGGCAGGGCGGCGGCGAGGCGGCGGCGGTATTCGTTGCGGGGGATTTCCAGCGCGCCGAACTGGCTCAGATGCTCGGTCACGAACTGGGCGTCCAGCAGCGTGTAGCCGCCGGCCCGCAGCCGCGCCACCAGATGCACCAGCGCCACCTTGCTGGCGTCGGTCACGCGGCTGAACATGCTCTCGCCGAAGAAGGCGCCGCCCAGCGACACGCCGTAGAGCCCGCCGACCAGCCGCCCCTCGGCCCAGCATTCCACGCTGTGGGCGAAGCCGTTCTCGTGCAGTTCGGTGTAGAGCCGCAGGATGTCGGCGTTGATCCAGGTCTTGGGCCGGTCCGGGGTCGGTTCCGCGCAGGCCTCGATCACCGTGCGGAAGGCCGTGTCGAAGCGCAGCTCGAAGGGGCCGCGCCGCACCGCCTTGCGCAGCTTGCGCGGCACGTGGAAGCCTTCCAGCGGCAGGATGCCGCGGCGTTCCGGGTCGAACCAGTAAAGCTCCTCCGAGTCGGCGCTCTCGGCCATCGGAAAGATGCCGGAGGCGTAGGCGCGCAGGAGCAGCGGTGCGGACAGTTCGATCATCACCGTCACTATATCCGCTCGACCCCGGGCGACGGCAACCGCGATAAGGCGCCTCTCCCGAAGTCCCACTTCCGCGCGACAGACGCAGCCCACCATGGTATGCAACGCTGGATCGCGCACTTTGGGGGAAATCACGTGATGCGGAAGGTTCTCTCGGCCATCGCCGTCGCGGCGGTTGCGTTCCTGGCGGCGACCGGCACGTCCTGGGCGCAGCGCAGGGCGGAACCCGGCCATTTCGACTACTACGTCCTGACGCTGTCCTGGGCGCCGACCTACTGCGCCAAGACGAAGGGGGAGACCGACCCCGACCAGTGCGGGACGGAGCGCCGGCACGGCTTCGTCGTCCACGGCCTCTGGCCGCAGAACAGCGACGGCACCTATCCCGCGACCTGCACGCGCGACCGCACGGTGCCCAAGGCGGTGCTGGACCAGACCATGCCCATCATGCCCAGCGTCGGGCTGATCGTGCACGAATGGACCAAGCACGGCACCTGCAGCGGCCTGAACGCCACCGACTATTTCGCCCGCCTCCGCGAGGCCTACGGCAAGGTGAAGATTCCCGACGCCCTGCAGAACCCCGCCGACGGCCTGTCGGTCCCGGCCAATCAGGTGGAGCGCCTGTTCGTCCAGGCCAATCCGGGCCTGGATCCGGAGGGGATCGCCGTCGTCTGTTCCAAGCGCGACGTGGCGGATGTGCGGGTCTGCCTGAACAAGGATCTTGGCTTCGTTCCCTGCGGCGCCAAGATCGTGGACCGCTGCCGGCGCGAGGCGGTGCTGTCGGCTGCGCGCTGACGTCCCCCACTGACGTCCCCCACTGAGGTCCCCCACTGAGGTCCAAGGAACGCCACAGGCCTCCGGCGGTTGAGCCGTTGATCGGGTTTGCCGATCACGACCGGTTCGATGGAGGCCAAGATGGCAACGCAGGACGCACGGCATGCCCGCGGGATGGAGCGCGGGCAGCGGCCGGGCAGCAGTGACCACAGCAGGGACGAACGCCTCTCGCGCGCGTTGGGCTGGTTCAGCGTCGGGCTTGGGCTGGCGGAGATCGCCGCACCCAACGCCCTGGCGCGGATGATCGGCGTCCCCGACGACGACGCCAACCGCCGCATGCTGCGGGCCTTCGGCCTGCGCGAGATGGCGAACGGCATCGGCATCCTGGCCCAGCCGCAGGAATCCGGCTGGATGTGGGCGCGGGTCGGCGGCGACCTGCTCGACCTCGCCTTCCTCGGCAACAACCTGCGCTCCCACGACGTGCAGCCGACCCGCCTCGCCGCCGCCGCGGCGGCCGTGGCCGGGGTGACCGCGCTCGACGTGCTGTGCGGCCAACGGCTCTCCCAGGAGGGCGGTACGGGCGCCGGCGGCATGGCCCGCCTGTGGGACCGCAACATCCATGTGCGCCAGACCGTGGCGATCAACCGCGCGCCGGAGGAGATCTACGGCTTCTGGCGCGACTTCCGGAACCTGCCGCAGTTCATGAGCCACCTGGAGCGGGTGGACGTGTCCGGCGACCGCCGCTCCCACTGGGTCGCCAACGCCCCGGCCGGCAGTTCGGTCGAATGGGACGCCGAGGTCACCGAGGACCGTCCCAACGAGCGGCTCGCCTGGCGCTCCCTGGAAGGCGCCGACGTGGACAACAGCGGCGAGGTGCGGTTCGAACGCGCGCCGGGCGGGCGCGGCACCATCGTCCGGGTCGAGATGAACTACACCCCGCCCGGCGGCATGCTGGGCGCCATGGCTGCCAAGCTGTTCGGCGAGGAGCCGCAGATGCAGGTGCGCGACGACCTGCGCCGCCTGAAGCAGGTGCTGGAGACCGGCGAGGTCACGCTGGCCGAAGGCTCCATGGCGCTGACGCACCCCGGCCAGCCCTGGCCGGCGGACACCCCCGGCTCAAACCGCTGATACGCAAGGACCGACCATGAAAGCGAATTGCTGGCACGGCAAGAAGGACATGCGGGTTGAGCAGGTGCCGGACCCCAAGATCCTCAACGCGCACGACTGCATCGTCCGCATCACGAGCACGGCGATCTGCGGATCCGACCTGCACCTCTACAACGGCTTCAACCCGGCCATGCAGCCCGGCGACATCGTCGGGCACGAGTTCATGGGCGAAGTCGTGGAGGT
The DNA here is from genome assembly GCF_053470405.2 of Azospirillum mesophilum. Classification (NCBI taxonomy): domain Bacteria; kingdom Pseudomonadati; phylum Pseudomonadota; class Alphaproteobacteria; order Rhodospirillales; family Azospirillaceae; genus Azospirillum; species Azospirillum mesophilum. The sequence goes on along the minus strand of NZ_JBPXMQ020000041.1, from coordinate 42,205 downwards.
CGGCAAGGGCGTGCAGAAGCTGAAGGTCGGCGACCGTGTCGCCGTGCCCTTCCCCATCTCCTGCGGAAGCTGCCTGTCCTGCCAACGCAACCTGTTTTCCGTCTGCGAGAACTCCAACCCCAACGCCGGCATGGCGGAGGAGCTGTGGGGCCACTCGCCCGCCGGCCTGTTCGGCTACTCGCATCTGCTCGGCGGCTACCCCGGCGGTCAGGCGGAATACGCGCGCGTGCCCTACGCCGACGTCGGCCCGATGAAGGTGCCCGACGGCATGGAGGACGAGCAGGTGCTGTTCCTGACCGACATCCTGCCGACCGGCTACATGGCGGCGGAGCAGTGCAACATCCAGCCGGGCGACACCGTCGCGGTGTGGGGCTGCGGCCCGGTCGGGCAGTTCGCCATCGTCAGCGCCTTCCTGCTGGGGGCGGAGCGCGTCATCGCCATCGACCGCTTCCCCTACCGCCTGCGCATGGCCAAGGAAAAGGCCAAGGCGGAAACGCTGAACTACGCAGAGGCCGACGTCCACCACGCGCTGATGGAAATGACCGGCGGGCGCGGCCCCGACCACGTCATCGACGCCACGGGCATGGAATCGCACGGATTCGGCGTCGCCGGGGCCTATGACCGGGCGAAGCAGGCGATGATGCTGGAAACCGACCGCACCGTGGCTCTGCGGCAGGCGATCATGGCCGTCGCCAACGGCGGCACCGTTTCGGTTCCGGCCGTCTACAGCGGCTTCGTGGACAAGTTCCCGCTGGGATCGGTGATGAACCGTTCGCTGACCATCAAGACCGGCCAGACCCACGTCCAACGCTACATGCGCCCGCTGCTGGAGCGCATCCAGAAGGGCGAGATCGACCCGACCTTCATCATCACCCACCGCATGAAACTCGACGACACGCCGACCGGCTACGCCATCTTCAACGACAAGCAGGACGAGTGCATGAAGGTGGTGCTGAAGCCGTAATTCACAAGAAAATGTAGGTTGGGTTGAGCGCACGCGAAACCCAACAGGCCGCGCGACGCAACTCTGTTGGGTTTCGGCTGCGCCTCAACCCAACCTACGCATTCCCTCACTTCTTCGACATCAGCTGCTCAAGCCAGTGGATGTCGTAGTTGCCGTCGATGAAGTCCTGCTGCGCGATGATGCGCTGGTGCAGCGGCAGCGTCGTGTCCACGCCGCCGATCACATACTCCTCGATCGACCGGCGCAGGCGCATCAGGCACTCGTTGCGGGTCGTGCCGTGGACGACCAGCTTGGCGATCAGGCTGTCGTAGTGCGGCGGAATGCGGTAGCCGTCGTACAGCGCGGAATCGACGCGCACGCCCAGGCCGCCCGGCGCGTGATAGCCATCGATCTTGCCCGGCGAGGGCAGGAAGGTGTCCGGATTCTCCGCGTTCACGCGGCACTCGATGGAGTGGCCCTGGAAGCGGATGTCGTCCTGCCCGTAGCCGAGCGGGGCGCCCGTCGCCACGCGGATCTGCTCGCGCACCAGATCGATGCCGGTGATCATCTCGGTGATCGTGTGCTCGACCTGAAGGCGGGTGTTCATCTCGATGAAGTAGAACTGCCCGTCCTCGAACAGGAACTCCATCGTTCCGACGCCGCGATAGCCAATGGCCGCCGTGGTCTTGGCCGCGAGGTTGCCGATGAAGGCGCGCTGCTCGGCGTTCAGGGCCGGCGACGGGGCTTCCTCGATCACCTTCTGGTGGCGGCGCTGCACGGAGCAGTCGCGCTCGCCGAAATGCACGCAGTTGCCGTGCTCGTCGCCGAGGAGCTGGATCTCGATGTGCCGGGGCTTGCCCAGGTACTTCTCGATATAGACCTCGTCGTTGCCGAAGGCGGCGCGCGCCTCGCCGCGGGCGAGCTGGTAGGCTTCCTTCAGCTGGTCCGGGTTGCGGGCCACCTTCATGCCCTTGCCGCCGCCGCCGGCCGCCGCCTTGATGAGGATCGGGTAGCCGATCTCGCGGCCGACCTTCTCCGCCTCTTCCAGCGTCGGGACCGGGCCGTCGGAACCGGGAACGACCGGCAGGCCCTGCTCCATCACCGTCTTCTTGGCGGTGACCTTGTCGCCCATGATGCGGATGTGGTCCGCCGTCGGGCCGATGAAGGTGAAGCCGTGCTCCTCCACCATCTCCGCGAACTGGGCGTTCTCGGCCAGGAAGCCGATGCCGGGGTGGATGGCGTCCGCCCCGGTGATCGCCGCGGCCGACAGGATGGCCGGAATGTTCAGGTAGCTTTCGCGCGCGGACGCGGGGCCGATGCACACGCTTTCGTCCGCAAGGCGGACGTGCATGGCGTCGGCGTCGGCGGTGGAATGCACCGCCACGGTCTGGATGCCCATCTCGCGGCAGGCGCGGTGGATGCGCAGCGCGATCTCACCACGGTTCGCGATCAGGACCTTCTCGAACATCGCCAAGGGATGGTCCCCGCTCACTCGATGATCATCAGGACTTCGCCGAACTCCACCGGCTGGCTGTCGGAGATCAGGACCTCCGTCACCGTGCCGCCCCGCGGGGCCTTGATGGGGTTCATGACCTTCATCGCCTCGATGATGAGGACGGTCTGGCCGGCCTTCACCGTGTCGCCGACGCGCACGAAGGGGGGCGCGCCGGGCTCGGGTGCGGCGTAGGCGGTGCCGACCATCGGCGAGGTGACGGCGCCCGGATGGCTGACGGGCTTGCCCGCAGCGGGGGCGGCGGCCGGAGCCGGGGCCGGAGCGGCGGCGACCGGAGCGTGCACGACGGCCTGAGCGGCGGTCGGGCGGGTGACGCGGATCCGCTTCTCGCCCTCGGCAAACTCGATCTCGCTCAAGCCCGTCTCACGCAGGAGGTCCGCCAGCTTGCGGACCAGATCGCCGTCGATGTCGAAGCTTGCCATGGTGTTCGTGGTTCCCGTGTTCCTTAGTCGCGTTCGAGGATATTCGCCATGGCGTCCAGCGCCAGCAGATACCCGTGCGGACCGAAGCCGCAGATCATCCCCTTGGCCACCGCCGAAATGTGCGAGTGGTGGCGGATGGCCTCACGCTTGTAGATGTTGGAGAGATGCACCTCGACGATCGGCAGCTCGGACAGGATCAGCGCGTCCATGATGGCGACGGAGGTGTGGCTGTAGGCCCCGGCGTTGATGACGATGCCGTCATGCTCCGTGCGGGCCTGCTGGATCCAGGAAACGAGTTCGCCCTCGTGGTTCGACTGCCGGAAATCGACGACCAGCCCGAGCTGCTCGGCGCGCTCCTGGCAGGACGCTTCCAGATCGTCAAGCGTCATCGAGCCGTAAATGTGCGGTTCGCGCACACCCAGCATGTTCAGGTTCGGTCCGTTGAGGACCAGAACGGACGCGTCGATGGCCACGGGCCACGCCCCTTTTCCAAGATCGAGACCGCGCGTTTATAGCACTTTGCGTCGCACAGGCAATGCCGATGGGCCGTCGGTCCGACCATTTGCGGCCTTTGTCCTCATCGGCGGCTTTTTCCGTACGGATTGGGCGTCAGGGCGCCGCGGCGTATCCGTCCGCGAGGTGGCGCCTGACGATCGCGTCGAAGGCTCCGGAATCCTTGATTTTTTTCAGTCCGGAATTGAAGGCGGCCAGCACGGCAGGCGCTTCCGGGTTGCCGCGGGAGACGATCAGATGCTGCCCGGCGCGGGCGTAGGGTTGCGCGGAGATGCGGATGTCCTTGTCCGCCATGGTCCTGGACACCGCGGCCTGCCCTGTGAATTCGTCGATGATGAAGGCGTCGGCGCGGCCCGAGGCGACCATCCGCACGCAGGCCGGCAGGTCGGCCGGGCTTTCGCGGATCAGTTCACCCGTGGCGAACAGCGCGGTCAGTTCCGGCGGCAGCGCATAGCCGACCGGCGCGCAGATCGACCGCCCCTTGAAATCCTCCGGCCTGCGGAACTCCATCGGGCTGCGGGTGGACAGGTAGACGAATTGCCGCACCTCCATGAGCGGATCGGAGTAGAGCACCTCCCCCTCCCGCTCCGGCGAGCGCACGTAGGGGAAGCTGCCCAGATACTTGCCCGTCACGACCCCGTCATAGCCGCGCTTCCACGGCATGAAGCGCACGTCGTAGCTGAGCCCCACCGCCTTGAAGGCCTGCTGCACCACCTCGGTCAGCATGCCGCCCTGCGGCAACTCCTCTCCGGTGAAGGGGGCGAAGTCGTTGCCCGTGACAAGATCCAGGGTGGAGTCGAGCGCCGCCGCGCGGCCGTTTCCGGCCGTCGCCAAAAGCACCATCACCGCCAGAATCGCCCGCCTGACGATCGTCACCCCGGAGTCCCTTCCCCCTTCGCCGCCCCCACGGCCTCTCAAGCGACGTGTAGCTGGACAACCCCGGCCTGTAAAGCCGTTTCGACTGCACGCTCATACGCTTATATGCGTTGCGTCATCAACGGCTTACTGGGCGGTGGCGGGGGCCTTTCCCGCCGCTTTGGCGCGCTTGCCGGCGGGGTCGGTGAACAGGTCGTTGATGCGCTGGACATGCTCCGCCACCGCCTCGCGGATCGCGAAGATGCGCTTCTCGGCGCGGGCGTTCCAGCCGACCGGGTGCTTGCGGAAGAGCGAGCGGAAGAAGCGCGTGTTGCGCAGGAAGCCGTCCCGCAGGTTCAGGTCCACGTCGCCGAACCGCTCCGGCAGGGTCCGGGCGACGCGGCGGGCGGCGAAGGCGCGCAGCCAGAAGTGCCCGGCGGCGAACAGCCCGCCGGCCACCGCCGCCGCGACCACGGCGCGCACCGGCAAGCCGCCGGCCCAGCCCGGCCGCGCCTCGCCCAGCCAGTCGAGGAAGGCCGGGATGGTCCCCGCCCCGCCCAGGCTGGCGATGCCGCCGAACAGGCCGGCCAGCAGCACGAGCCACAGCGCGTCCCCGGCCAGCACCAGCCGGCGCCAGCGCTTGATGGCCGACTCCAGCAGCGGCACGATCTCGCCGCGCAGTTCCTTCACCAGACTGTCGATCATGCCGACGATGCGGTAGGCGCGGGCGACCTCCACCTCGTTGATGCGGACCTGCAGTTCCGCCAGATCGGCGTCGCGCCGCGCCTCGTAGCGGGTGCGCACCGCCTCGTCCTCGATGGCGACGGCGGACTTGCCGTCGTAGATGGCGTAGAAACGCCCGGACACCAGCCCGGCCTGCGCGATGGCCCGCTGCCACGCGCCGAACACGGCCTCCAGATTGTCTTCCTTCGCCGTCGTGTCGATCTGGTTCAGGATGTAGCAGACCTTGCGCGCGTCGGCGCGGTCCACCGTCTTGGACACCAGATGCTTCAGCGTGTCCTGCATGGCGCCCGGCTCCGGGTGCCGGCCGTCGAAGAAGACCAGCACGAGGTCCGACAGCTCGACGATGTGGTCCACCAGGCGCAGGACGGAGCGGCGCTGGTCGTCGGCGTCGAAGCCCGGCGAGTCGATGAAGATCTTGCCGCGCGCCCGCTCCCCGGCCAGCGTCTTCAGCTGCAGGTAGTTGTCGATCCGCTTGCCCTCGCCGGCCGCGACCTTCTCGATCTCGTCGGCGATCCGGTAGAAGGGGAAGCGCGGGTCGGCGTTCAGCGCGGTTCCGGGCAGCGCCTCGCGCCGCGTCTCCGGCCCGTGGCAGATGACCGTGAACTTGTCATCCACCGCCTGGTTGCCGGTGTTCTGCAGCGGCGCGCCCAGATAGCCGTTCAGGAAGGTCGACTTGCCGGCCGAGAAGGTGCCGAGCACCGCGATCATCGGCCACCAGGGGATGCGCGTGGTCAGCGACTCGTGCTTGCCCAGCACGCCCAGCCCGACCAGAAGCCGGTCGAAGTCCCGGAAGGTCGGGATGACCGGCAGAAGGTTCGGGTTCTCCGCGCGGAGGTGCGCGTCCAGAGCCGCGAGGCGCTGCTGGAGGGCTTGCCTGGGGGTCATGACCGGCGGTGTCCCGTGTGCTGTGGAAAGGGGGGTGTTCCTGACGGGGGCACTGTCTAGCACGAGCCCACGCCCCATTGGAGAAGGAATTCTGGGAGAACGTCGGGACGCTTCCGGCGTTGTTCCCGGCATGGCTTCCCCACAAGACCGCGACCCGGATTCGCAGGAGGACCCCGACCTGCTTCGCCTGACGGCGGAGGAGCTGGCCTTCCTGCTCGGCGATCCGGCGGGGCGGGCGCGGCGCGACGAGCGCAACGCCAAATCCAACCGCGCGCGCACCGAACGCCGCCGCAGCGACCCGTCCTACGCCGAGTCCCTGCGCGCCGCCGACCGCGAGCGCCAGCGCCGCCGCCGCGCCAGGGCCTCCATTGGCCGCCCGGAGCCTGCCCCCGCTCCGCCCGCCGCCCTTCCCGCCCTGTCGGCGGAGGACGCCTTGCTGCGCCTGACCGCCTTCCTCGACCGCGAGACCGGACCGCAGGCCGCCCAGCTGCGCCACAAGCCCGACGCGCTCCGCCGCTCCGTCCAGGCCTTCCTGGTCTACCGCGCCCTGTCCGCCGGCGGAGACCGCCCGACGCGCGGCTCCATCGCCGCCGCCTTCCAGGCGCGCTTCGGCGTTTCCCTGACGCCATCCCAAGTCCAAAAACTGCGCGACCGCGTCGAGTCCTTCGCCCAGCCCGGCGGCCCCTGGCACACCGGCCCCTGGCACACCGGCTGACGCCCGATACACCCGGTCACGCAGCGCAGGCGGATTCCGGCGTTCCGGGCCGCAAAACGCGGTTAACGGGCGCTTAATGTTTTCCTTAACGATCCATTAAGACGATTCGCGCGCCTCACGGGGGTAAGCGATCCGAGGCGGTCCGCTGCGTGACGGGGTGTATCGGGCTGCGAAATGGTCACACGTTGCCCCCACCCTTCCCATGCTTCGCACGGGCCCCTTCCCTCCCCCGCTTCGCAGGAGAGGGAGCTAAATCCCCTCCCCTGCGTTAGCGGGGGAGGGTTAGGGAGGGGGCAACACGCTGCGAAAAGCTCCCCCTCACAAATCCGTCGCCGCCCCCGGCGTGCTGTGCCCCGGCCCGTCCGGCGCGCCCTGCCCGCCCGGCGGAGCCGGGCGGTTCTTGTCCAGCCGCCTTATGATGATGTCGCCCTCCGGCGTCACCTCCGGCGGGGCGTAGAGCGGCATCTGCCGCACCCATCCCTCCAGCGCCTTCATGAGCAGGTCGAGCCCCTGGCGCGCCTGATCCCCCGGCGTGCCGGGTGCCGGCGGTGGCGTCGCCGGGGTGTCGGCGGCGAACGCCGGAGCCGTCCAGGCCAGACTGGCGGCGAGGAGAACGGTGACGCTGCGCATGGCTCGCTCCTTCCAGGCGGATGGGGCCGCCTTACAATCATCGTAGGGCAAGGCCCAAAAAGCGAAAGCCCCTCGTCCACGGGGGACAAGGGGCTTTCGTCGACTCACGAAGAATGGTGCTCAGAACTCCTGCCAATCCGCCTCGTCGGCCGAGGCGCGCTGGAGCGTCGCTGCCTTGACGGCGGGAGCGGCCTTGCGCACGGCCGGCTTGGTCGCGGCGATGGTCCGCCGCAGCACCGGGGCCGACGCCGCGGCGGCCGACGCCTGGGGCACCGAGTCCAGCTTGAAGAAGCTGACGAGCGAGCGCAGGTCCGTCGCCTGATTGGCGAGCGACTGGGCGGCGGCCGTGGTTTCCTCCACGAGCGCGGCGTTCTTCTGGGTCATCTCGTCCATCTGGGCGACGGTGGCGTTGATCTCGTCCAGCGCCGACGCCTGCTCGCTGGAGGCGGACGCCATCTCGGCGATCAGGCCGGCGACCTGCTGGACGCCGGAGACGATGCCGCCCAGCGCGTCGCCGGCCTTCTTCACCAGATCCACGCCGTCGCGCACTTGGCTGTCGCTGTCCAGGATCAGGCTCTTGATCTCCTTCGACGCCTGGGCGGAGCGCTGGGCGAGGTTGCGCACCTCCTGCGCCACCACCGCGAAGCCGCGCCCGGCATCGCCGGCCCGCGCCGCCTCCACCGCCGCGTTCAGCGCCAGCAGGTTGGTCTGGAAGGCGATCTCGTCGATCACCCCGATGATGTCGGTGATCTTGCGGCTGGCGTCCTCGATCCGCTTCATCGCCTCGATCGCCGAGCCCGCCACAGCACCGCCCGATTCGGCGGAGGAGCGCGCATCGGCGGCCATGCCGTTCGCGCGGTGGGCGTTGTCGGCGTTGGAGCGGACGGTGGCGCCCAGCTCCTCCATGCTCGCCGCCGTCTCTTCCAGCGAGGACGCCTGCTGCTCCGTCCGTTCCGCAAGGTCGCTGGAGCCCAGCGACACTTCGGACGCGGCGCCGGAGATGGCGTCGGTGGCGCGCAGGATCTGCCCGACGATTTCGGAGAGCTTGGTGGAGGTGGCGTTGACGTCGGTCTTGAGGGTCTGGAAAGCGCCCTGGTAATCGCGCTCGACGCGCTTGTTGAGGTCGCCCTGGGCGAGCGCGCTGAGCACGGTGCCGAGGTCGGCGATGACGCTTTCCACCGTGTCGGTCAGGCGGTTGATGCCCGCCGACATGGTCTTGTAGAAGCCCTCCTTGTCCGCCAGATCGAGGCGGCGCGACAGGTCGCCCTTGGACACCGCGTCGATCAGCGTGGCGATCTCCTCGCCGATGGCCTTCTCGCGGGCGCGCTGGGCTTCCTCCTCGCGGCGTTCGGCCTCCAGCCGTTCGCGCTCGGCCTCGTCCATGCGCTTCTTCTCGATGGCGTTGTCCTTGAAGACCTGGACCGCCTGCGCCATCTGGCCGATTTCGTCCTGATTGGACAGTGCCGGGATGGACACCGTCAGGTCGCCGGCCGCCAGATTGGTCATCGTTCCGGTCATCGCCACCACCGGCTTCACGATCGACCGCGCCACCAGCCAGGCCAGCAGCAGGCCCAGCGCGAAGGCGCCGCCCGCGATGGTCATGTTGGCCGAGAAGGTGCGGCTCAGGCTCGCCTCGGTGTCGGACAGCACCTGCTCGCGGTCCTTGGTCTCGCCCTCGACCGTGCGGTCGGACAACTCGGCGAACTCCACGCCGCGCCCGGCCATGGTGTCGATCAGCTTGGCGTTCTCCACCACGGCGGCGGCCGTCTCGCGGAAGATGTCGACGTAGCGGTCGGACAGCTGGTCGGCCTCCTGCGCCAAGCGCTTGCGCGCCGGGTTGGTCAGGCGGTCGCCCAGCTTGCGGATCACGTCGTTGAAGGCGTCGTTGCGCGCCGACACCTCGGCGGCCGCCTTGTCGCTGGGGCTGGTGAAGAAGCGCGACGCGGCCAGCCGGGCCATCAGCAGCTTTTCCTGGGCGACGCCGGCCAGCGCCGCCGATTCCATCTCGCCGTCGGCCAGCAGGCCGGCGACGAGCTGCGCCATCGTCTCGCGCGCCTTCTCGCCCGCCGGGACGAGCTGGTCGTCATACAGCCGGTCGCGGCGCTGGCGCAGTTCCACCACCTTGCCGAAGTCGGCCACGTAGGCGTCGAAGAGCTGGTTCATCCGCTCCAGGTCGGCGCGGCGCGCGCCGGTCGTCCCCTCCAGCGTGGAACGCAGCTGCTTGGCGAGGCCCGCCTGCACCTTGCGGACCTGCTCGGCCACCTTCATGTCGCCGGAATTGTTGAAGTTGATGACCAGCCGGCGCATCTGCGCCACGCTGCCGTCGATGTCCATGACCTGGATGGAATGGCTGCTCACCGCCGCGTAGGAGCGGAAACCATCGCGCGCCGCACCCAGGCCGCCCACGCCGACGGCGACCACCACCGCAAGCAGGAGCAACACCACAAGGAACCCGAAATAGATGCGGGTCCCGACCTTGAAGCGCCCCGCCAGACTGCTTGCCTGCATCGACCTGATCCTCTGCCTGCGAACCGGCCGCGAACCCGAGTCACGCCGCCGGACGATGCGCCGGGCGCCCGAAGGGCCCCCAGCTCACCATATCTAAAATGCGGTCTATCCCGATTTGATTATCAAAGCGTTTCCACGCCGGTAACGCGGGCAAGATGACACCCCAAATTGCAATTAAAATTCGCCCCGCTCCCTGAAGGCATTCCGATCCTTCCTGCACCGCGGCAATCCAGTCGAAAAAGCACCGTCAAATAGTTGTTCGCCCAATCCTGACACGATAGATGATTATGTCTTTTTTCAACCACCGCGAGACAAGCGCGATTCGGAGCGGGGTGACCAAAGTCCCTGCGGTAACTTCTCGACCATATTCGGTTATGTGCTACGGAAGCCCCGAATACACTTAGTAATTTCAAAGATTTCGCTTGCCTCGCCGCAAGGGGTGTGTGAACAATGCGCCGAACATTGACAAGACCATTGCATTGGTTAGTAAGCATTGGAGTGCCGGGGCAATGAGTGAACCAGCGGCGCGCAAAAGGGGTCGGCGTGGATCCCCCGAATCCTGGTCTGTCGATGCGCATGTCGGTCAGCGCGTGCGCATGCGCAGAACCCTTCTGGGAATGAGCCAGGAAAAATTGGGCGAGGCGATCGGCCTGACATTTCAACAGGTTCAGAAGTACGAGCGCGGCTCGAACCGGATTTCCGCCGGAACGCTTTACCGCCTCGGACAAGTGCTTGACGTTCCGGTAAGCTTCTTTTTCGACTGCTACGACGACCCGCGAATCCCCGGCGGCAAGGCGCGCACGGCCGAGTCCTCCACGACGACGGCCAGCGTCATCAGCCGGCGGGAAGCGCGCCTGCTGCGGCTCTGGCGCGAGGCGCCGGAGTCGGTGGCCGATGAATTGCTGTCGCTCCTCGGTTCCCTGTCGCCCCACCTGCGCGAGGCCCGCGAGGACGAGGACGACGCGTCAGCGGACGAGCCGTCGGCGGGCGCAGCACCGGCCGCGGAGCCTCCTCCGGTCAAGCGCCCGGCTGCGTCGCGCGTGAAGGTCGAAGCCGCAGGCTCCGGCAAGGCCCGGCGGCGCCATGGCGCGGTCTGGGACCCGACGGACATCTACCGCGCCACCAAGGCGTCGAAGACACCCACCTGACGCCCTTCTCTACGCAGAGGCATTGCGCTGCCAGCTATCCGGCAGCGCAACATGCATGCGAATTCCGACGGCCGTCCTCGGCGATGGGTCCCGCTCCTTGAAGCCGGTACTACTGAGTAGTATATGCTTGAGCCGTATACGGTGGGTGAGGAGGCGAACCATGACCGTGAAGACCTCGATCTCGCTGACGGACGAACAGGAAGCCTATGCACGCGGTCTTATCGAAACCGGACAGTATCCAAGCCTCAGCGCGGTTCTCCAGCGCGGCCTCGACATGCTTCGGCGCGACAACGAGAAGCGCGATGCGGAGGTTGATGCATTGCGGATTCTGATCGATCAGCGACGCGCTGGTGCTTTCATCGATCTCGACGAGGGCGAGGCGGAAACCCACGCGATGCTGGAGCGGAAGAGGAAAGCGCGTGGGGCTCTATAGGGTCCGCCGCGCGGCTTCCGTCACCCGCGACCTCGACCTCATCGAGAGCCACCTTGTCCAGGTCTACCAGGATCTCGGCGACGATGAGGAGAGCGCGACGGAGCGGGCGGCCATGCGCATTGTCGCGGCACTCGCCTACATGCGGTCGTTCGAATCACGTCCGCACCGTGGCACGGAGCATCCGGACATTCGGCCCGGCGTTCGCACCGTGACGAGCAGAAAGTTCGTCTTCTACTTCGAGATTGACGAGTCCTTGGCCGAAGTCAGGATTCTCGCCGTCTTCTTCGGAGGCGCAAACCACAGCCAGCAGATCTTGGACAGGCTGCGTCTGTGAATCTGCGGCGATGGCCAAGCCCCTGCAAGGCATTCGGTGCCCTGCAGGGGCTTGGTGCCGTGGACGAACCCCAGTTCGTTTCTGGAAAAATCGGTCAGAACCGAAGAATCGCCGCCGTGGAGGCTCCGGACGGCAGTTCGGCCTTCGCCACCACATGGACCTCGCCGCCGCGCAGCAGGGTCTCCGTCGTCGCATGCTCCACAAGGTCGATGGCACCGTCGGTTTCCCGATGATGCGGGAAGGCGCGGTGGTAGTCTTCGCGGTAGTGGCCCCAGACCTTGTCGTTCTCGGCCACCAGCAGCACGCCGACCCGCCCTTCGCGGGCGGCCACCATCACGTCCTCGGCGCGCGTCGTGGTGCGCTCGGCGGTGGCGCGGTCGCCGTGCAGGGCGTTGAAATGCTCCAGCGCGGCGCGGCGGGATTGCTCGAACATCGGCTTCACCACCTCGTAGGCGCGACGGTGGATCTCCTCCGGTTCCAGCGCGTCGGGGTTGGCGACGACTCCCTGCCCGATCAGCGCGCGCGGGTGCGTGTCCTTGCGGACATGGCCCTGGATCTCGTCCTCCGCGACCAGCACGAGCGGCCCGTGGAACAGCTTCAGGTGATCCTGCACCTTGCCGCAGACGCGTCCGACATAGGAGATCAGGTGGGCCTTGCGCAGCTCCTCCGGATCCTCGCCGAAGTTGTGCGTCTTCACCATGGCGATGCTGCCCCGGTCGGTGCGGTCGCCGTGGCGGGCCGGCGGGGCGGAGTTCAGGTTATTCTCGTCATAGTCGGTCTCGGCGTGGATTTCCGCCACGCCGTGCGGCAGTTCCACGTCCTCCTCCGCGATGCCGTGCCGCGTTGCGGAGAACAGGCGCGCCCGGCCGGCGGTGATCGCCAGGATCATGAAGTTGCCGTCATCCGCCAGCAGCGGCAGCAGGGGCCGCAGCGTGAAGCGGGAATTGACGGTGACCTCCTCCGGCGTCTCGACCGGGACGCGGTGGATCGCGCTCACGCCCTTCGCCAGGTACACCGCCAGTCCACGGTCCATGTGGCGCCAGAATTCGCCCTGGTCGAGAAGGTCGGCGGCGGGCTTCATGAAAGCCTCCGCGTCCGGACGGCGCATGTTGTGCTTTTCGCACAACTCGTCCTGAGCCTTGGCGACCAGGTTCCTCAGCCGGATCACGTCCTGACGGATCTCGCGGCCGGCGATGTGGGTGGGCATGAAGATGGACACCGCCGGGGCGGTATCGACGGCCATAAGCCGCTCCAGATCGTTTTTGCTGAACATCGCCTTCACGTCGCTTGTTCGGTGGTGCCTGTCGGCAGCAACCGGCGCGTCGGCGTATGGTTCCTGGCCCCTATCGACAGGGCAGGAACGGGGTAAAGGGCGCCTATGACCTTTCCCGGTCCAGAAAAATCAGGGAATTACCAGCCCCTGATCACCAGCCCCTGATCACCAACTCCGGACTGGGCCGACGTCCAGATGCACGAAACCGCTGCGCGGGTAATAGCCGACGCCGCCAGCCTCCAGTTCCAAGGCGGCCTCGGCGATGGACTTCAACCCGACGTCGGGCAGCATGATGTCCACCGCCATGCCGCGGGTGTGATAGCTCTCCTTCGCGACCCCGCGGGAGCGGCGGCGCGCCATGGCGTTGGTCCGGCGGGAGCGGTAGCCGCAGATCACCCGGAACGGCTCGTCGGACTCCACGCTCTGGTGCACGCGCGCCAGCAGGTCGAACAGGCGTGGGTCGAACTTGCAGACCTGCTTGGCGCGATGATCGCGCAGCAGCACGTCCAGCCTCTTCAGCGCGTCGGCCTTGTAGGCGCCGTCGGCCCAATAGACGCCGCTGAAGCGCTCGTTCGTGTTCACATTGTGCAGAGAGATGCGGCGCACGCCTCCGACCAGCGGAGCCGCCTGCGCGGGCGCGGCCGGAACCAGGGCCGGAACGGCCAGCGCGGTCAGGGTCGCGGCGGCGAAGGTCAGAAACCCACGGCGGCCAGTCTCGCGTCCATTCAGCGGCGCGATACGGTCGTCAGTCCCCAAAAGGCATCCCTCCCCACAGGCGTTTGCGGGCGGGCCGCGCCGTTCCATCGCCGGACGGCCCCTCTGGCTGGATCGACCCCAGCCCTAGCGTGGGGCGATCCAAAATCTTGTGGTCATACTGAACGCTTATCCCTATAGGCGAGGGATAGCCGACGATCAACCCTTTTTTGTTAGAAAAAGGTCACAGTCTCGCCAAATCGGTTGCACCTTTCGTCAAGGCCCTTGCGCAAAGGCCACATCTCCCCTGAGGAATCGCCGGGACGGCGAACCACGCCTCGAAGCCGGGGCATGGACATACTACATTCACGACCAACGGACCGCCGTCGTGACGCCGAAAGCGAGGGGAAAACCATGCACGCAACCGACACGCATCCTGCCAGGCGTGTTCTCGCCACTCTGGCACTGGCGGTTTCCGTGCTGGTGGGCTCGGCTGCATCCGACTCCGGCGTGGCCCGCGCCGCGTCCTACCGGGATTCCCTGACCGCCTGGGCGGACCGGCTGGACGCTGCCGCGGCCGAGCTGGACACCGCCCCCGGCGGGTCGGTCACCCGCGTCGGGCCGGGTCCGCTGCTGAAGAAAGGTGTTTCCGGGGAACGCGTGGCCCTGCTGACGCAGCGTCTGGTCGAGCTGGGCTTCCTCACCGAATCGCAGCGCACCGACCAGTTCACGGAGACGGTGGACACCGCCGTGCGCGCCTATCAGGTGGCGCAGGGGCTGCGGCCCGACGGGCTGGTCGGCGGCGGCACGCGCGTGGCGCTCGACCGCACGGCCCAGGAATCGGCGGCGCAGATGCGGCGCAGCGCCGCCTCCATGCGCACGGTCCGCGACACGGCCCCCGACACCATCATCCTGGTCAACCTGCCGAGCCAGACCACCACGCTGGTCCGCGACGGGCAGGAGGCGATGACCATGCGCTCCATCGTCGGCCGCCCCTCGCGCGAGACGCCGATGCTGGAGGACCGCGTCACCCACGTCATCGTGAACCCGACCTGGACCGTGCCGCCGACGGTGCTGAAGGAGGACAAGATGCCGCTGCTGCGGGCCAAGGGCTCGCCCGGCATCCAGAACGCGGTCGTCTACCTGGACGGCGCCCCGGTGGAGCCCGCCATCGTGGACTGGAGCAGCGTGTCGCCCAACCGCGTGCGCATCGTGCAGCAGCCGGGCGACCATAACGCGCTGGGCCGGTTCCGCTTCAACCTGACCAACCCCTACAACATCTACCTGCACGGCACGAACGAGCCGAAGCTGTTCGACAAGGAGATCCGCACGGTCAGCTCCGGCTGCGTGCGGCTGGAGGACGCGCGTGGCATGGCCGAACTGCTTCTGGCGGACGAGCATATCGGCCCCGAGCGGCTGACCCGCATGCTCAACCGGCCGGAACCGCAGTGGGTGAAGCTGTCCCGCCCGGTGCCGGTGCGCTTCGTCTACTGGACCGCCACGGTCGAGGACGGCGGCCGCGTCCACCTGCACCCGGACATCTACGACCTGAGCGACGACACCGCGGACTCCCCGCACCCCGCGCCGCCGCAGCGGGCGTAAGGGCGCATCCCTTACAGATTTTCCAGCGTACTAAGTGACTGATCCGATGCTTAAAAGCCCCTCTCCCTTGAGGGGAGAGGGGTTGGGGTGAGGGTGGCAGCCGGCGTATGTCGGCCGGAAATTCTGATTTCCGCCCTGCCGGGCGTAACGACCCCTCATCCCAACCCTTCTCCCCCAAGGGGAGAAGGGTTTTTTTTATTTCCAGATCAGCCGCTCGCCACGGTGCAAACCATCACGACGCGTGCAGCTCCGTGTCGGAGCCCGCCGCGCGCCAGACTTTGGAGGCGGTGGGGCCGGTGTCGCCGGTCGTCTCCACATACTTCACGGGATCGCCGGTCTTCAGGTCGTTCAGGTCCACATTGAGGCAGCTGTTGCGGTGGAAATAGAGCTGCGTCCCCGTGTTGGTCAGGATGAAGCCGTGGTCCTCGTTAGGGTAGAGCTGGGCGACGCGGCCCGGCTGTTCCGGCTCGTGGGTCTTCACGTCGCGGCGCTGCTTGTCCTTGTATTCCTTCAACTGGCGCTCGGCGGCCTCGAAGGCGTCGCGGATCGAGGTGCGGGCGTCCGGGTTGGCGTAGCGTTCCTTCGCCTTGTTCGGCTTGCGGCTGACCACGATGTCGTTGCCGGGCACCATCAGCTCGATATGGACGTCGTAGACGTTGCCGGTCTTGTGCTGGCGGTGCTGGAACTCCACGGCGACGCGCATGCCGACCAGCCGGTCGTACAGCTTCTCCAGCTTTTCCGCCCGCTCGCGGATGTAGGTCTCCAGCTCCGGCTGGCTGTCCATGTTGTGGAACGCGATTTCCAGGTTTGTGTCCATGGGGAGGTCCTCATAAGGCACGGAGGAAGGGCGCACGGAACAGCGGCGCGCGGCGTGAAAGGGCGGGTGCGACGAGCGGAGCGTCAGCCGCCGCCACGGCGCGGCCGGCGCGGCGCGCGCGGGCGCGACACGGCGTCTTCCGTACCGGCGCCGGCGTTCTCGGGCCAGGGCTCGCGGTCCCCGGCGCCGGGGATCTGGAACTCCTCGCCCTGATCGGCGACGCCCGGCATCTCGCCCTGGTTCGCCATGCTCAGCACCGGCTCGACCGGTTCCGTCCGTTCGGCCGTGTCGTCGGGACCGTGCGCCGGGTTGGGCAGCAAGGTGCCCCGGTAGTTGTCCTCTATGGCGATTTCTTCCCGGGCAAGCGTCCAATGGTCCTCGGCGCGGCCCTCCGGCCGGCCCTCGCGTTCCCAGATCTGGTAAGCGCGCTTTTCGATCCGGCTTTCCAAATCCTCGGCCATCCGGGCTGTCTCCTTCCTGCTTGCTGTGCGGCAACCTTAACCGCAAGGAAAGGCGGATGGTTCCACCCGCGGATCGCCCGAGGGTGGACACACGCCGACCGCGATTGTTGGATTCCCGCACAGCTGTGTACTTGCAATAATTGCCATACGGAGGCAATCATGCGAGCCGGCCGGTCCTGGAACGATCGGCGGATGCAGCGGTGCGGAGACAGCGATGGCGGAGACCGGGATCCGTGGGCCGAAACGACGCTACAGCGCGCGTCCGCGGCCGCTCGGACAGGCCGCCCCCGCCCGCCCCGCCCGGCGCCCGGCACCCAACCAGCCCATCCCTCCGGCGGCGGAGGACGCGGCGGAGCAGCGGCTGCGGCGCGTGCAGAAGGCCGCCGTCGTGGCCCTCGCCACGCTGGCCGAGCACAAGGACCCCTTCGCGTCCCAGCACATCCTGCGCGTCTCCCGCCTGACCGACGAGATCGCGCGGGTGCTCCAGCAGTCCGGCCCGTACCGCGACCAGATCGGCGCGCGCTTCCGGGAGGATCTGCGCGTCGCCTCCATGCTGCACGACGTGGGCAAGGTGACCATCCCCGACGGCGTCCTCCAGAAGCCCGGACGCCTCGACCCGCAGGAGCGGGCGCTGATGCAGAAGCACAGCCACAACGGACGCCGCATCCTCGCCCGCGCCGCCCGCCTGTCGGAGGCCGGCGGCTATCTGGAACTGGGGGCGGAGATCGCCGGCTATCACCACGAGAAGTTCGACGGGTCCGGCTATCCCTACGGCGTCAAGGGCACGGAGATCCCGCTGGCGGCGCGCATCGTCTCGGTCGCCGACGTGTTCGACGCGCTGACCCACCGCCGCTCCTACAAGGACGCTTGGCCGGTGGAGGAGGCGGTGGCCTATGTCCGCGACCGCGCGGGCGTTGAGTTCGACCCGGTGGTGGTCGATGCCTTCCTGACCGCGCTGGAGGCGCGCGCGGCGGTCACCATCATCCAGTGGACCGACGACATGAGCGTCGGGGTCGACGATCTCGACAACGACCACCGCGTGCTGATCGACCTGATGAACCAGCTGGCCAGCGCCGACGCGCGGCACGACCACATCACGCTGGAAGCGGTGCTGGACGAGCTGGTGGACTACACGGTCTTCCATTTCGAGCGCGAGGAACAGTATCTGGAACAGGCTGGCTATCCCGCCCTGGCCGGGCACCGGCGCGTGCACGCGGACCTGACCGGACAGGTGATGGCGATCCGGCGCAGGCTGGTCTCCTCCGCCCGCAACGAGTTGGGGGACGAAGTCCTCGCCTTCCTGAGCTCCTGGCTGCAAGAGCACATCCTGAAGACCGACGCGCTCTACATGCCCTTCCTCGTCCCGCAGGCGCGGGCGGAAAGCGCGTGACTTCGCATCACTTTGGGGGCGTTGCCGTTTGAATTACCACCTAAGGAGTGGTATTCGACGGAGACGGATGACCGGTCCCGCGTGACGCGGCTGGGCCAGCAGTCGGGACCCTGAATGTGAGCGCATTCCGCAGCACCGCCTTCGCCCTGGCCCTGTTCGGCTCCGCCCTCGCCCTGGCCCCCCTCGCCCTGCCCCGCCCCGCATCGGCGGGCACCACGGCCGATGGCCGCGCCCTGCTCCAGCTCGGCCTTTACCAGAAGGAAGGCGAGGCGCGCTGGGCCTGGGAAAGTCTGCAACGCAAATCGCCCGAACTGGCCGAGGGGCTGACGCCCAAGGTCGTCCCGCTCGACGCCAAGCGCCAGGGCGGCGGCGTGGCCCTGCGCGCGACCGCCCCGGCCGGGCTGGACGTCCAGTCGCTGTGCCGGCGCATGGTCGGGGCCGGCTTCGGCTGTCTGGTTCTGGACGCGCCGGCCGCTCCCCCCTCCACCTCGGCCGCCGTTCCGACTCCGCCGCCCGCCGCCGCTCCGCCGCCCCTACAGCCGGCGACGGCACCGGCGTCGTCCTCCACGCCCCCCCTTCAGCCGGCGGCAGCCCCGCCGCCCGCCCCGCCTTCCATGCTCACCAACGCGGCGCCCGCCGCCGAAGGCGCCTTCCACTATGGCCCGGACGACGCGCGGACCATGGCGGAGATCGAGAAGGCCGGCCGCCGCAAGGGCCGGCTGGGCGCGGTGATCCCCGACACCAAATGGGACGTCGCGCCGGCGACCCTGAAGCGGGAGAACTGGAACCTCTGCGCGCTGACCTTCGACGACGGCCCGCACCGGGTGGTGACGCGCCAGATCCTGGAGGTGCTGAACCGCGAGGGCATCCGCGCCACCTATTTCCCGGTCGCCAAGGTCGCCGCCACCCAGGGCGACGTGATCCGCGATTTCCTGGCCGCCGGACACGAGATCGGCAACCACAGCCTGACCCATTCCGACCTGCGGGTGATGTCGCCCGAGGACCAGCGCCACGAGATCGCCGAGGCCAACCGCATCCTGCGCACCTTCGGCGCCAACCCGGTGCTGTTCCGCCCGCCCTACGGGCGCTACACGCTTGACCTGCTGTCCATCGCCCGCGACGAGCGCATGAGCCCGGTGCTGTGGACCGTGGACACCCGCGACTGGCAGGTCCGCGACCCCGACAAGATCGTCCAGCATGTGAAGACCGAGGCGGGGACCGGCAGCGTGCTCCTGCTGCACTCCACCTACCCCTCCACCGTGACCGCCCTGCCCCGCGTCATCAAGGAGATGCGCGACAAGGGCTGCGAGTTCGTCACCCTGTCGGAATGGATCGACCGGATGCGCCTGCTGGCGAACCCCAGCGTCGTCAACGCCAGCGAACCCGTCGTCAGCGCCAGCGCCCCCACCGCGACGACCCGGAACTGAGGGCGCCAACATTGGCTCCCTCGCTCATCTCCGATGGGCGAGGGGGCTAATTCAACGCCCGGCCTTCTTGCGGGCCTGCGCGTATTTGCGGATGGCGGCGTCGACGTCGGCGGGCAGCACGGACCAGTTGCCGGCGACCTTGCCGTCCTTGACCTCGCTGATGCCGGCGGTGGTCTGGAAGGTAAAGTTGCCGAACTGATCGGCCACCCGCACGGTGATGCGCGCGTTCTGCCCCTTGATGAGCGAGCCGTCGAAGTTGGTCGCCACGAAGCCCTGCGTGTTGATCACGGCGAGCGGAAAACTCTTGCCGTCGAATTCGATGGCGCTGCCGGGTCCGCCGCGCTGAGCCGGCGCCGGCTTGCGCTTTTCTTGGACCGTAACTTTCAGGAAATCGAAAACGCCCATGTGAGCCCCCGCAGCACCGCAGGGCCGTCCGGCCCGGCAGCGCGATTTAAGCGCGAGGGCCCTCGGCGGGCAACCACTTCTGTGTGTCTCAGGGCCGTTCGCCCTACGACCGGCGCCCGGTGCGATCGACAGCCCGGCACCATGCGCCATGCGCCCGCCGGGCGCACAGCACGGTGAAGGGCGTCAGGGTGACCAGCACGGTGGCCATGCCGACGAACACCGACAGCGCTCCCGCCGCGTCGGATGCGCCCAGGTGGGACGCCAGCCGCGCCAGCAGGTGAAGCGTCAGCGTGGCCAGAACGGCGGCCGACAGGGCGTGCGGGAAGAAACCGTAGGACTTGGCGTCGCGCGCAGCGGCACGGCCTGCGTCGATCAGCGGCCGCTTCCAGCGCGGACGCGGTGGTGGGTAAGACGACCCGTAGACATCCAGCATGGGCACCTCCCCTTCGCCGCCCTTCCGATTCGACCGATCGGACCGGGGCACCACCACTATAACGGGGAAGCGGCGCGATTCCTAAAATACGATGTATTTAACTCCTTCGACCGAGTCGCCCTCCGAAGGTCATGGGGCAAAGGGGGAATGCACCTCCTGTGTACGCTCTCCACAGAGTCTGTGGATAACTGTGTTGACAAGGGACGGCAATTCCCGATTCGCACCAAGCGCCGCAAGGCCGCCGCCCGGTTTGCCTATTTTTTAATCAAACAATCCAAGCCATTGAAAGGTAAAGTTTTTCCTTTGATTGAGCACCACCGCGCCGCCCCAGCCTGTCAATCGGAATCTGACACCGGCCCTTCCGGATCGTGGATTCGCGCGGCGCTGTGCCCTGTTGACAACTGAATGTCTGGACTCCCCTCAAGGGGCACTCCCTTGTTCCTTCGATGGATGCCGGTGGTACGACTTTCGCGCCATCCGACGATCCCAGAAACCGGCAAGTGCAGACCCGAACAGCCGCCCACGGCCAGCGTTGCGGGCAAGACGACCGTCAAAACGACTCCGCTTCCGTTTCTGG
This sequence comes from Azospirillum mesophilum, assembly GCF_053470405.2. Taxonomy (NCBI): domain Bacteria; kingdom Pseudomonadati; phylum Pseudomonadota; class Alphaproteobacteria; order Rhodospirillales; family Azospirillaceae; genus Azospirillum; species Azospirillum mesophilum. The sequence goes on along the minus strand of NZ_JBPXMQ020000041.1, from coordinate 21,484 downwards.
ATGATTACACGCCGCCGACCGAAATGCCTTCGGTCAGGGTGAGGGTGACGGCGGTGCCGCCGCCCGGCCGGCTGTACAGGCGGATGGTGCCGCCCATGCGCTCCACCAGGGACTTGGCGATCAGCAGGCCGAGGCCGCTGCCCAACTCTCCATCGGCGCCAGGGGAGGCGTGGTGGTGGTCGATGCGGAACAGGTAGGGCAGCACCTCTTCCGGGATGCCGAGCCCGTTGTCCTGCACGCGGACGGCCACCCGTCCATCCACCGCCGAGGCCGACAGCATGACGATGCTGCCCGACGGCGAGAAGCGCACCGCGTTCTCGATCAGGTGGCGCAGGGTCGTGGTCAGCCCGGTCAGGTCGCCCAGGACATGGGTGGTGAAGATGCGGTTCACGATCAGGATGTCGCGGGCGCGGGCGCGGGGCTCCATCTCCTCCAGGATGTCCTGGAGCAGCCCGCCCAGCTCGTACACCCGCAGTTCCATCGGCACCTGATTCAGTTGCAGGCGCGACCACAGCGACAGGTTTTCGATGGTGCGCATGATCTGCCGGCCGGCGTCGTTGCACAGGGCGGCGTAGGCGTGCAGGCTGCTGCCGGCCTTTCCGCGGCCCTCGGCGGCGCCGCCGTCAGCCGCGGCATTCGCCGCCGCATCGGCGCTGATCATCTGGGTGGCGCCGAGGATGGCGCTCAGCGGATCCTTCAGGTCCTGGCAGATCTGGCCCATGAAGCGGTTCAGCCGGGCGACCGTGTCGGCCAGTTGGGCGTGCTGGGCCTCGCGCTGCGTTTCCATCTCGTGCCGGCGCGAGATGTCGGTGACGAAGATGCAGGAGCCCAGCGCGATGCCCGCCTCGTCGTCCAGGCGCGAGGCGTTGAAGATCACATAGACCGGCAGCCCGTCCGCGCGCTTCAGCGTGACGTCGTAGCTGCGGTGCGGGGCGAGGTCGCGCATCACCACCTGCCGTTCCAGCACGTGCAGGCTTTCCTCCGCCACGTAGGTCAGCAGGTGGGAGCCGAGCAGCTCCCCCTCCCGGTAGCCCAGCAGGGCGCACAGCGCGGGGTTCACGTAGACGGTCACGAGGTCGCGGTCCACGACCCAGCATCCCTCCGACGTGTGCTCCAGAAGCGTGCGGTCGAGGTTGTCCCAAACCCCCTGTCGGCGCGTGGCTTTCGACAACAGCGTCAACATGGCCCCTCCTGAATCATTCAGCCCGGCAGCAAAACGCGAACCCAATCATACGAGTCCTTTCGATTCGCCCGACGCCCAATGATAGGCATGGGATATGCCGCACGGCAACATTCGTTGAGTGTCAATTCTGTTAAATCTCAGCCTCGATTCGCCCTTTTTCTGTCTGCGCCCTTTCATTTCTGAAATACGGCCGAATCGCATCGTGACTCGGTCCGCCTTACGTTGATGTGTATTGACGCTTTTTCCTTTCGAGTACGATCATTTCGGCGCCTGCGCCGTGGCCGCCCAGCAGCGCAGCACCTCCGCCACGCTCCAGGCCTGGGAGATGCAGCCGCGCGGCCGGAAGGGCGGTTCGGCGTCGAAGATTTCGGAGATCGTGCCGATGCCCGCCTCGTCCAGATGCGGCAGGAAGCCGTGCAGCAGTTCCCGCGCGCCGGCCTTGCCATCGGGGTGCAGCTTCAGCCAGGCGTCCACATAGGGGCCGATCAGCCAGCCCCAGACGGTGCCCTGGTGATAGGCGGCGTCGCGGGCGCGCAGGTCGCCGAAATACTTGGCCTTGTAGTCGCGGTTTCCCGGCGCGAGCGAGCGCAGGCCGACCGGCGTCAGCAGGCGCGTGCGCACCGTCTCCACCACCGGCTCCCACCGCTCGCGGTCCAGCACCGGGTTGTCGAGCGAGATGGCGAAGATCTGGTTGGGCCGGCAGGCGGCGTCGTCCCCCTGCTCCCCGTCCACCACGTCGTAGAGATGCCCGGCGTGCTCGCACCAGAAGCGCTCGTTGAAGGAGGTGCGGGCCTGCTCCGCCAGCTCCAGCAGCGGCCGGGCGGCGGCCTCGTCACCCTCCTCCGCGACCCAGCCGGCGGTCAGGCGCAGCGCGTTGTACCACAGCGCGTTGATCTCCACCGCCTTGCCCCGGCGCGGGGTGACCACCCAGTCCTCCACCTTCGCGTCCATCCAGGTGAGCTGGTAGCCGTCCTGTCCCTGGCGCAGCAGCCCGTCGCGGCTGTCCACCCCGATGCCGAACCGCGTGCCGCGCCGGTGGTGGTCGATCACGTCCAGCAGCTTGGGCAGTAGCAGTTGCAGCGTGTGCCGGTCGCCGGTGGCGCGCAGGTAGCGGTTCAGCGCGTGGAAGAACCACAGCGTCGCATCGGCGGTGTGGTACAGCCCCTCGTCCTTGCCGTCGGGGAACATGTTGGGGATCAGGCCATTGCGGATGTAGTGGGCGAAGGTCCGCAGGATCCAGCCCGCCTCCACATGACGGCCGGTGGTCAGCGTCAGCCCCTCCAGGCTGATCATCGTGTCGCGGCCCCAGTCGGTGAACCAGTGGTAGCCGGCGATCACCGTGCGCACCTCGTCGCCCTCCGCGCGGGCGCGCATCTGGTCGGCGACGCGGCCGGCGGGCACGAAGATGAAGCTGTCCGCCGACAGCACCAGCTCCGCCATCGCGCCTTCCCGCAGCGAGTCGTGCGCGGTGTGGACCAGCCGCCGGCGCCGCTCCGCCTCGAAGCGCAGCACGTCGTCGGGCGGAAGCGCCCAGATGCGCTGCCAGGATTCGGTGGAGGCGACGAAGCTGATGGTCTGCCCCTGCGACAGGTGCCCGCCGAAATAGCCGGGCGTCCAGAGCGAGCCGCGCGATTCGTACCCGCGCTCCGCCTCCACCGAATAGAAGACGTCGCGCCGCGCCCCGCCGTCCAGCGTCAGCGGCAGTTCCGCCCCCTCGATGGTCATGCGCAGCACCGGCAGCTCCGGCCCGGCCCAGACCTCGTACTCGTGGCCGCGAGCGGTGATGCGGTACTCGCGGGCCAGCGGCTCGTCCACCGAGGCCTCCAGCTTGCGGAAGGCCAGCACCGGGCGCAGCCGCAGGAAGATCGGCTCGGGCGCCTTCACCACGCGGTAGGTGACGTGCACGATGTTCTGCCGGTGCGGCATCACCACCTGCTTTTCGATCACCGCGTCGCCGATCTCGAACCGCCAGACCGGCAGGCCCGATTCCATGCGGAATTCGGCGAGCGTGGAGGGCGCGCCGTTGTGCCAGTGCTCGGGGTCGGGGTTGTGGCTGCTCAGCCGGCATTCGGTGCCGTCGGCGCGGATCACCACGTCGTTGACCTGGCTCAGCATCACCACGCGGCCGAGCGGTGCGGGCAGGGCCGCCACCAGCAGCCCGTGATAGCGGCGCGTCACCGCCCCCGACAGCGACGAGGACGCGTAGCCCCCCAGCCCGTTCGCGACCAGCCATTCGCGGGAAAGCGCGGCGTCCGGCGCGGATTGCAGGACGTCGCGCCCGATCTTGCGGACGAAATCAGCCATGAGCCTCCTGCGACGTTTCAGTGTCCGATATGAGAGTTTCCGTTGCGTCCTTCGGGGTCAGCACCACCGCCGCGTGACCGGGAACGCGCCAGACGTCGCGCACCTCCACCGGCGCGGTGCCGCAGCCGCCATAGCGGCTCGACTCGCTCGACCACAGCAGCGCCCACTCCTTGCCCATGGGCGGGGCGAGCAGCGGTTCGGGCACGATCTCCAGGTTCAGGTCGCGCCCCAGATTCACCAACAGCAGCCGATCATCCCCGTCCTCCCCGAAAAAGCGCAAAACGAACGCCTCCTCGGCCAGCACCGCCCCGTCCAGGCCGCCGACCCGCTGGGCGCTGAACACCGGGTCCTCCCGCCGCAAACGCAACAGGTCACGGTGCAGGGTCCACATCTCCGCGTGCTTTTCCCGCTCCGCATGGTCCAGCTTCGACCGCCGGAAGGTCTCCTCGTCGTGGGGCTTCTTCAGGCAGGCGCGCATTTCCGGCGTGGCGAGGCTGGGGAACTGCGACAGGAACTCCGCCCGTCCCTCCTCGACCTTCTCGGCCAGCCAGGGCTCGTGGTCGGCGAAGTAGTAGAAGGGCGTGCTGGCCGCGAACTCCTGCCCCTGGAACAGCATCGGCGTGCCGGGGCCGAGCAGCATCAGCGCGGTCATCGCCTTGTACCGCCCCGGCGAGGTCAGGGCGTGCGCCCGCAGCCCCTTGGCGGAGTTGGCGATCTGGTCGTGGTTCTGGATGAAGGTGACGAAGGCCGGCCGCGCCAGCCCCAAGGCCGGCATGCCGCGCCGCTTGCCCTGCCACCGGTACCACTGCCCCTGATAGAGAAAGCCGTGCTTCATGGCGGAGACGAACTCCTGCGGCGCCCCTTTGTAATCGGTGTAGTAGGCCTCGTTCCGGCCGGTCAGCGCGACCATGGCGGAGTGGTGGAAGTCGTCGTTCCAGATGGCGTTCAGCCCGCAGCCGCCCTCCTCCACCGGCCGGACCATGCTGGCGTGCTGGGGCTCGTTCTCGCCGACCAGGATGGTGGCGCGTCCCTTCGCCGCCGCGCAGACGGCCTTGCTGATCTCCTGGAGGATGTGCGGCTTGGACGAGTCGAAGATCTGCTGCGTGGCGTCCAGCCGCAGCCCGTCCAGATGGAACTCGTCGATCCAGCAGGTCGCGTTGGTGATGAAGAACTCGCGCACCGGCCCGGCGTCCGGCCCGTCGAAGTTCAGCGCGTCGCCCCACTCGTTGTCGTAGCGGTCGGTGACGTAGCTGTCGGAGAAGCAGGACAGGTAATTCCCGCTGGGGCCGAAATGGTTGTAGACCACGTCCAGAATGACCGCGAGGCCCAGCGCGTGCGCGCGGTCCACGAAGCGGCGCATGTCGTCGGGCGTGCCGTAGAGCCGCGTCGGCGCGAACAGGTCCACCCCGTCATATCCCCAGCCGAAGCGCCCGTCGAACTCCGCCACCGGCATCAGCTCCAGCACCGTGACGCCGACGTCCGCGAGGTGTGGCAACTCGCGCGTCGCCGCCTCCCAGGTGCCCTCCGGCGTGAAGGTGCCGATGTGCATCTCGTAGATTATTTGGCCCTTGATCGAGCGCCCCTTCCAGTCCCCGTCCGTCCACTTGAACCGCGCCGGATCGACGACCTGCGACGGTCCGTGCGGCCCGTCCGGCTGGAAGCGCGACACCGGGTCGGGGTACAGCTTCTCGCCGCCGTCCAGCCGGAACCGGTACAGGCTGCCGACCGGCATGCCCTCCACCAGGGCGGAGAAATAGCCGTTCTCCTCCGGCTCCATCTCGACGGAGCGCGCGTCGGGCTCGATCACCATCGAGACGCGGCGGCATTTCGGCGCCCACACCCGCGCGTGCACGCGCCCGCCGGGTAACGCCTCGACCCCCACCGGGCAGCGCCGGGCGGGCACTTCGCCGGCGGCGGGAACGAACGGAATGATGCGCGCGACGGTGCTGGCGGAGGACATGGCCCCTTGACCCTGGGTTGAGAACGATTCGACCATTGGATTCCCACAACAGGCGGCGGGCCGACTTGATCCCAAAGGACAGGGTTCGGCGCGCCTTTCGTTGACTTGCTGTTGGAACGAACACCACCCCGCCGGAAACCCATCCGGGCATAACCCCCGGCCATATTCCCAGGCCACAAACCCTCAAGCAGCGCCGGAACCGCCATGCGCATCCTGATCTGGAACGAATTCCGCCACGAACGCCGGGACGAGGCCGTGAAGGCCATATACCCGCAGGGCATCCACGAAACCCTCGCGGCACCCCTGCGCGCCGCCGGCCTGGAGGTCTCCACCGCCACCCTGGACGAGCCCGAACACGGCCTGACCGAGGAACGGCTGGCCGAAACCGACGCCATCGTCTGGTGGGGCCACCGCGCGCACGCCGAGGTTTCCGACGCGGTGGCGGAGCGGGTGAAGAAGCGCGTGACGGAGCACGGCATGGGGCTGGTGGCGCTGCATTCCAGCCACTTCTCCAAGCCCTTCGTGGCGCTGATGGGCACCGGCTGCTACCTGAAGCACCGGGTCGCCGCGGAGAAGGAGCGGCTGTGGGTCGTCGATCCCGGCCACCCCGTCGCGGCCGGCATCTCCGACGCCATCGAACTGGCGCACGAGGAAATGTACGGGGAGCCCTTCGACGTGCCCCCGCCCGACGACCTCGTCTTCATCAGCTGGTTCAAGGGCGGAGAGGTCTTCCGCAGCGGCTGCGGCTGGCGCCGGGGCCTGGGCCGCGTCTTCTACTTCCGCCCCGGCCACGAGACCTACCCCACCTACCACCACCCGCAGATCCAGCGCGTGATTTTGAACGCGGTGCGCTGGGCCGCAAGGCCGGAGGGGTTGATGGCGCCGGTGCGGGGAAAGCGGCAAACACCGTTGGAGCCGCTGGACTAATCCCCCTCTCCCCTCCGGGGAGAGGGAAGGGGTGAGGGGGATTGCGGGGGACCGAAAGTGCAGGCAATGCGCACCCCCTCACCCTAACCCTCTCCCCGCTTTCGGCGGACCAAAGGTCCGCCTGTCGCGTCAGCGCAAACTTCGTTTGCGCGTGAGCGGAGGGGAGAGGGAAGGGGTTACACCCGCTCCCCAAAACTCTCCTTCGCGGCGTCAATCACCGCCGGGTGCGCGCGCAGGCAGTTCAGCGCCGTGTCACAGTGCTCCTCCACCTCCAGCGTCACGAGCACATCCGTCGCGCCGCCGCGCTCGGCGTCGCGCTCCTCGCGGGCGGTCTGGACGACGTGGCCGCAACGGTCGCGCAGACTGCCGACGATCTCCGCCTCGACCCCGCGCCCCTTTTCGGCCGGATAGGCGTACACGAGCTTCATGAGGTCAGCCTCCCGTCACGGCGTGAAGACGACGCGCATGCAGTCGTCGATCTTTTCCTTGAACATCCGGTAGCCGCGAGGACCGTCGTCCAGCGACCACCTGTGGGTCAGCAGGTAGGACGGGTCCAGCTCGCCCTTCTCGATGTGCTCGAACAGGCGCTTGACGTAGCGCTGGCCGTGCTGCTGCCCCATGCGGAAGGTCAGGCCCTTGTTCATCGCCGCCCCCATGGGGAACTTGTCGATGACGCCGCCGTAGACGCCGACGATGGACAGCGTGCCGCCCTTGCGGCAGCACTGGATCATCTGGCGCAGCACGGCCGGGCGGTCGTTCTCCAGCCCGACGGCCTGCTTGGTGCGGTCGTACCAGTACTCGATGCCGGTGTCGAAGCCGTCGGCCTCCATGCCCACGGCGTCGATGCAGACGTCCGGGCCGCGCCCGCCGGTCATCGCCAGCAGCGCGTCGTAGACGTCCACCCGCGTGTAGTCCAGCGGCTCCGCCCCCGCCTTCATCTGCGCGGCCTGGAGCCGGTACGGATATCGGTCGATGCCGATCACCCGCTCCGCCCCCATCAGGTAGGCGCTGCGGATGGCCATCTGCCCGACGCCGCCGCAGCCCCAGACGGCCACCATGTCGCCCTTTTTGATGCCGCCCATGTCGGCGGCCATGTAGCCGGTGGGCACGGCGTCCGACACGAACACGGCCTTCTCGTCGCTCACCCCTTCCGGCACGCGGAAGCAGTTGGTGTCGGCGAAGGGCACCCGGATGTACTCGGCGTGGCTTCCCGCGTAGCCCCCGAAGGCGTGGCTGTAGCCGAAGATGCCCGAGGTGCAATGGCCGTAGGCCATCTCCTCATACTCCGGCTTGGGGTTGGAGTTGTCGCAGAGCGAGAATTCCTCGTGCTGGCAGTGCCAGCATTTGCCGCAGCCGATGATCGACACGGTGATGACCCGGTCGCCCCGGTTCAGCCGCAGCACCTCCGGCCCCTTCTCCACCACCTCGCCCAGGAACTCGTGGCCGATGATGTCGCCGGCCCGCATGGTGGGGACGTAGCCGTCGATCAGGTGAAGGTCCGACCCGCAGACCGACGACAGGTTGACCTTGATGATGGCGTCGTGCGGGCCGAGGATCGTCGGGTCCGGCACCCGCTCCACCCGCAGGTCGTTCACGCCGTTCCAGCAGAGCGCCCTCATTCCATCCCCTCCCGCATCCTACCCCGGCTGCCTTGCGGCTGCCCTTCCACCGTGGGCAGCTCGCCCGCCTCCATGACGCGCTTCAGGCGGCGCAGCGCCTCGCGCGCCTGCTGTTCGGGGGCGTTGCCGAACAGGCGGCTGACGAAGCGCCCGCCCTGCCCGCCGGGCGGCCGGTAGACCAGCGTCAGCCGCACCTCCGTCCCCCGGTCGCCCGGCGCCGGCTTGAACATGACGGAGCCCTGGTGGGGAAGCTCCGACCCATCCATCGTGTGCCAGGTGATCAGCTCGTTCTCCCGCACCTTGTCGAGCGTGCTGTGCCAGACCACCTCGACCCCGCCGGGGCCGCGCGCCTTCCAGCGGCTTTCGGTGTCGGACAGCACCTCCACAGCCTCCAGATGGGGGAACAGGTCGGTCAGGTTGCGGAAGTTGCGCCAGTGGCGGAACAGCTTGTCCGGCGGGGCGGCGATGGTGACGTTGGCCTGGGTGGTGGTCGGCTCCCGATCCCCAGCGGGCATAATGCTGGGCAGCAGCCCCGCCACATCCGGCAGTCCGCCTTCCCGCACGCGCCGGGCCACCGGCTCGGCCAGCGGCAGGCCCGCCGCCCCGGCGAGGAACAGCCCGCCGCCGAGTGCGGCCAGCGCCCAGCTTCCCCGCCGCAGGCCCGCCAGCCCCAGCGCCGTGCCGCCCATCATGGCGACCCAGCGCTCCGTCGTTCCCGCGTGACCCTGCGGCGCTACGTCCCGCCACCGGTCAGGCAGGTGCGAGGCGGCCTCCGTCACCCTGTCCAGCGTCATCACCCCTCCTTCTTGAGCAGGTCCAGCCCGTACAGGCCCTTCATCAGGTAGTCGTGCAGGTCGATGCGCTCGGCGATGTCGTCGTAGTGCGAGGCGTCGGGCGCGCGGCCCGCCTCGTCCAGCGCGCGGTCCCACTGGTTGCCGGCGAAGTCGCCGCGCCCGACCATCATGATGGCGCGCAGTTCCACCCGCTGCTCCGGCGTCAGCCCCTCCAGCATCTGGCGCAGCTTGTCCAGCGCCTCGCTGGCGTCGGTGGACATGATGTTCAGCGCATCCAGGTCGGTCGGATTGCGCGAGCCGCGCTCGGCGTCCTGTTCGCCCAGGTCGATGTTGCGCATGCCGGCCAGGAAACGCTGGCGGTCGGCCACGGCCTCGAAGGCGAGGTCGGCGGCCTGCTTCACGGTGTCGAGCGAAATCTGCTTGAGCATGGCTGTGCACTTCTTGCGAGTTGTTTTACGGCTTGGAAGTCTGTGCCCCTGCCCGACGCCAACAGCCGGGCTGTGGGTTCGTCGCGGCGCGGGAACCGGAGCGCTATTGGACCGGAGCGCTAACCGTTCCGGTTCCGCTGCTCTTCCGAGGCGCCGCGCGACCCGCCGGAGCCCGAGCCGCGCTCCCGCCCCTGCGATCCGGACTGGTTCTGGCCGGGCTTGTTGCCGACGGCCTTATCAGCATCGGTCTTGTCGGGATCGGTGTGGCCGGCCTTCGCCGCCTTGCCGGGACCGCCGGACTGGTGCTTTTCCTGCTCCGCGTCGCGGTTGCTGCGGGTCATTGCGAATCTCCCGAGATGGTTGCTCTCGCCCCCAACCGCCGATCCGACGACGAGGTTCCGGAGCAACGCCAGACCGCAACCCGGTGTTGTCACTGCAAAGAGTCCAAATCAGGAGTGATCCCATGCCGCTTCTGTCGGCGCAGATCGGCGACACCGTGGAGGAGGGTTTCCGCCCCGTTCGCCTGGACAGCGACCGGGGCGCGATCGAGGCGCGCTATTATCCGGTCCCCAACGGACGATTCGGTGCTGTCTGGGTCGGCGGAATCGGTGGCGGCTTCGACACGCCCGCGCGCGGCCTCTACCCGCGCCTGGCGAGCGACCTGACCGCCGACGGCATCGCCTCGCTGCGCCTGCGCTTCCGCAACCCCCACGCCTTGGAGGAGGCCGTCCACGACCTGCTCTGCGCCCTGACCTTCCTCGGCCAGCAGGGCATCCACCACATCGCGCTGATCGGCCATTCCTTCGGCGGCGCGGTGGTGATCCAGGCGGCGGCCTCCAACCGGGGGGCGGTCTGCACGGTGGTGACGCTGGCGACCCAGGGCTACGGCGCCGACCCGGCGAAGGATCTCGCCTGCCCCATCCTGCTGATCCACGGCGAGGCGGACGAGGTGCTGACGCCCATGTGCTCCATCCACGTCCACCGCTTGGCGCGCGAGCCGAAAAAGCTCGTCCTCATGCCCGGCGCCAGCCACTGTCTGGACGAAACATCCGAGGCCGTCTGCCGCGAAGTCCGCGACTGGCTGAAGGAAAAGCTGCTGGCGACCTAAACTCACTTTCCGTCGCTGGGGCTTCGCAGAACACCCCCACTGACCGTCATCCCCGCGAAGGCGGGGATCCAGGGCATTTCAGGCGCTTCCTCGCGGAGTTTTCTGGATCCCCGCCTGCGCGGGGATGACGGGAGGATCAGGGGCATATATTTTCGCACCCCCTCACCTCGGGAGAGGGATTTCACCATCCCCGGAGCCCCGCATGCTCGGCACCCTGACCGTCCTCCTCCTCTGCCAACTGGCGGGCGAGCTGATCGCGCGCCTGCTGCATCTGCCCATTCCTGGGCCGGTGATCGGCATGGTCCTGCTGTTCCTGGGCCTTCTGGTCCGGGGCGGCGTGCCGATGCCCTTGCAGGAGACGGCGGGCGGCATCCTGCGCCACCTGTCGCTGCTGTTCGTGCCGGCGGGCGTCGGCGTCATGGCGCACCTGCACCGGCTGGGGACCGAAGCCGTGCCCATCGCCGCAGCCCTGTTCGGCAGCACCCTGTTCGGCGTGGCCCTGACCGCCTGGGTGATGAGCGCCCTGTCGCGCCGCTCCGCCGCCAGCCAGGGGGACGCGCCGTGAGCCCCGACCTGCACGAGATCTGGGTCTACCTCTCCGCCAGCCCGCTGGCCGGCCTGACCCTGACGCTGGTGGCCTACCAGTGCGGCCTGTGGGTGTTCGAGCGGTTCGGCCGCCGCCCCGTCCTGAACCCGGTGCTGATCGCCGTCCTGATCGTCGCCGGCCTGCTGACCGCGACGGGCGTGGAGTACCGCACCTATTTCGACGGCGCGCAGTTCGTGCATTTCCTGCTCGGCCCCGCGACGGTGGCGCTGGCCGTGCCGCTCTACAAGCAGTTCCATCAGGTCCGCCGCTCCGCCCTTGCCATGACCGTGGCGCTGCTGACCGGCTCCGCGGGCTCGGCGTTGAGCGCCGTCGCCATTGCCTGGGCCTTGGGCGCGTCGGAGCGCACCTTGCTGTCGCTGGCGCCGAAGTCGGTGACCTCCCCCATCGCCATGGGCGTGTCGGAGCAGATCGGCGGCCTGCCCTCCCTGACCGCCGTTTTCGTCATCCTGACGGGAATCATCGCAGCGTCTTTGGGCACCTGGGTGTTGAATCTGGTGCGGGTGAAGGACTGGAAGGCGCGCGGCTTCGGGATGGGGGTCGCGGCGCACGGGATCGGCACCGCCCGCGCCTTGCAGGTGAACGAGGTGGCGGGCGCCTTCGCCGGGCTGGGCATGGGGCTGAACGGCCTCGCCACGGCGGTCCTGCTGCCGGTCCTCTACCATCTGTTGTTCGGATAATCGCAATGCATCAAGGGTTGACAGGAGGGAGGCACCTGCGCATGGTACGGCCCATGACTTTCTTCGACCACACGAACGCCCTTCTGCGACTTATCAACCCGGCGCTTTGAGCGTCCGGGTCGTCTGCGTTCGTCTGCTGTTTCAACGGTCGAAGTGTCCGTCTCCCATGAGCACCCAGTGCAGCAAGCGTGTCTCCCGGCCGGGGCCGGGGCTGCGACTTACCATCGGTCGCCGAGCCCGCCCGGCAGCTTGGCGACCGTAGTCCCGCCGGTCACCACCAGACTTGAGACAACGCCCCGCGTCGAACGAATCCGGGGCTCCTGAGGGATCGAAAGCGTCATGAACCACGTTGCCACGCCGGCCGCCCAGACCACGACCGCCGCCAACCGCCACGAGAAGTACACCCCCTTCGAGCCCGTCCGGCTGACCGACCGCCAGTGGCCGAACCGCGTGCTGGACAAGGCGCCGATGTGGTGCTCGGTCGACCTGCGCGACGGCAACCAGGCGCTGATCGAGCCGATGGGTCCGGACCGCAAGCGCGCGATGTTCGACGTGCTGCTGCGCATGGGCTTCAAGGAGATCGAGGTGGGCTTCCCCGCCGCCTCGCAGACCGACTTCGACTTCTGCCGCGAGATCATCGACGGCGGCAAGATCCCCGACGGCGTCACCATCCAGGTGCTGACCCAGTCGCGTGAGGAGCTGATCCGCCGCACCTTCGAGGGCATCAAGGGCTCCAAGCGCGCCGTCGTGCACCTGTACAACTCCACCTCCGAGTTGCAGCGCCGCGTCGTCTTCGGCATGGACCGCCAGGGCATCAAGGACATCGCCGTCGCCGGCACGAAGCTGATCAAGCAGCTGGCCGCCGAGCATCCGGAGACCGAAATCGTCCTGCAATATTCGCCGGAAAGCTTCACCGGGACGGAGCTGGACTTCGCCCTGGAGATCTGCGAGGCGGTGATGGAGACCTGGGGCGCCAGCCCGACCAACAAGGTCATCCTGAACCTGCCGGCGACGGTGGAGATGTCCACCCCGAACATCCACGCCGATCAGATCGAGTGGTTCTGCCGGAACATGAAGAACCGCGACCACGCGATCATCTCCCTGCACCCGCACAACGACCGCGGCACCGCCGTGGCGGCGGCCGAGCTGGGCATGATGGCCGGCGCCGACCGCGTGGAAGGCACCCTGTTCGGCAACGGCGAGCGCACCGGCAACGTGGACGTGGTGACTCTGGCGATGAACCTGTTCACCCAGGGCGTCGATCCGGAACTGAACATCGACGACATCAACGAGATCGTGCGCGTGTCGGAATACTGCACGCAGTTGCCGGTCCACCCGCGCCACCCCTACGCCGGTGAACTGGTCTTCACGGCCTTCTCCGGCTCGCACCAGGACGCCATCAACAAGGGCCTGAAGGCGCTGTCCAAGTCCAACCACGGCAAGTGGGAGGTCCCCTACCTGCCCATCGACCCGCAGGACCTGGGCCGCAGCTACGAGGCGGTGATCCGCATCAACAGCCAGTCCGGCAAGGGCGGCATCGCCTACGTCCTGGAAAAGGACTACGGCATCCAGGTCCCGCGCCGCTTGCAGATCGAGTTCTCCAAGATCGTGCAGCGCATCGCCGACGAGACCGGCAAGGAGCTGGCCCCGACCGACATCTACAACGCCTTCAAGGCCGAGTATCTGGACGTCGAGGAGCCGCTGGCCCTGGTCGAGCACGGCACGGAGCCGCGCGGCCCCAACTCCGGCCCGCGCACCCTGACGGCGGTGGTCAAGCGCAACGACTCGGTCGCGACCATCAAGGGCCGCGGCAACGGCCCCATCGACGCCTTCCTGGACGCCCTGCGCCAGGGCTGCGGCATGGACCTGCACGTCATCGACTACCGCGAGCACGCCGTCGGCACCGGTGAGGACGCCCAGGCCGCCGCCTACGTCGAGGTCAAGACCGCCGACGACCGCACCCTGTTCGGCGTCGGCGTGGACGCGGACATCGTGACGGCCTCCCTGCGCGCGCTGGTGAGCGCGGCGAACCGCGCGTCGAAGTAAGGGGGGCGGGCGCCCCCTCCCCAACCCTCCCCCGCTTCGCGGGAGAGGGGGCTAGTCTACCCTCTCCCGCGAAGCGGGGGAGGGAGGGACCCACGGCGAAGCCGTGGGAGGGAGGGGGCAAGCGCCGCACCCACGCCACCCCACCTTGCACCCCCGCCCCCCGCCCCCTATAAGGACGGACACCCTTCCTTCTGACGCGGCGGTACGGGAATCAGCATGATCGTGGTCACCGGTGGGGCCGGCTTCATCGGCTCGAACCTCGTGGCGGCCCTGGCCGCGCGCGGCATCACCAACGTCGCGGTGATCGACCGCTTCGGCACCGACGAGAAGTGGCAGAACCTCGCCAAGCGCGAACTCGCCACGCTTGTGCCGCCGGAAAACACGCTGGCCTTCCTCGACCAGTATGCCGCCGAGATCGACGTGGTCTTCCACCTCGGCGCCATCTCCGCGACGACCGAGCGCGACGTGGACAAGATCGTCGCCAACAACGTCGCGCTGACGCAGGATCTCTGGCGCTGGTGCTCCTGGCGCGGGGCGCGCTTCATCTACGCCTCGTCCGCCGCGACCTACGGCGACGGCTCTGCCGGCTTCGACGACGACGGCTCGCCGGACGCGCTGGCAACGCTCCGCCCGCTGAACGCCTACGGCTGGTCCAAGCACCTGATCGACCGCCGCGTCGCCCGCGTGGTGGCCGAGGGCGACATCGCCCCGCCGCAGTGGGCCGGGCTGAAGTTCTTCAACGTCTACGGCCCGAACGAGCAGCACAAGGACGACATGATGAGCGTCGTCGCCAAGCTGTTCCCCACGCTGAAGGCCGGCGAGCCCGCGCGCCTGTTCAAGTCGCACCGCCCCGATTTCGAGGACGGCGGCCAGCTCCGCGACTTCATTTACGTGGACGACTGCGTGGCCGTGATGCTGTGGCTGTACGACAACCCGCAGGTCAACGGCCTGTTCAACGTCGGCACCGGCAAGGCCCGCAGCTTCAAGGATCTGGCGCTCGCCACCTTCGCCGCCCTGGGGCTGGAGCCGCGCGTCGAGTATTTCGACATGCCGGAGCACCTGCGCGGCAAGTACCAGTATTTCACCGAGGCCAAGACCGAACGCCTGCGCGCCGCCGGCTTCACCCAGCCCTTCACCGAGCTGGAGGAAGGCGTGCGCCGCTACGTCCAGGACTACCTGTCCCAGCCCGACCCGTACCGCTGAGCCCCCCGTCCATTAATCCCCTCTCCCCTCCGGGGAGAGGGTTAGGGTGAGGGGGTCCCGCCACGCCGGTACGTACGGCAACCGCGCCCCCTCCCCAACCCTCCCCCGCTGTCGCGGGAGAGGGAGCAAACAACAACAAGAGGCCGTGACCGCGCATGCTCGCCCTCGCCTTTCCCGCCCTCGACCCGGTCGCCTTCGAAATCGGGCCGGTCGTCATCCGCTGGTACGCGCTGGCCTATCTGGCGGGCTTCGTGCTGGGCTGGCGCTACTGCCTCAATCTGGCGCGCGCCAATCCCGGCCGGCCATCGGCGGAGGACTATGACGACTTCCTGACCTGGGCGGTGGTCGGCGTCATCCTCGGCGGGCGCATCGGCTACGTGCTGTTCTACAACCTGCCCTTCTACCTCCAGAACCCACTGGACGCGCTGATGGTCTGGCACGGCGGCATGTCGTTCCACGGCGGATTGCTGGGCGTCGTCCTGGTGATTGTCCTGTTCTGCATGAAACGGGGCATCTCCATGCTCGCGTTCGGCGACCTGATCGCCGCCGCGGCGCCCATCGGGCTGTTCTTCGGCCGCATCGCCAACTTCATCAACGGCGAGCTGTACGGCCGCGCGGCCCCAGACGTGCCGTGGGCGATGGTCTTCCCCCGCGATCCGCTCCAGGTGCCCCGCCACCCGAGCCAGCTCTACGAGTCCTTCCTGGAGGGCGCGGTGCTGTTCGTCGTTCTCGCCATCGCGGTCCGGATGCCGGGGGTGCGCCAGCGGCCGGGCACGGTGGCCGGCCTGTTCTTCATCGGCTACGGCCTGTCCCGCATCATCGTGGAGTTCTTCCGGGAGCCGGACGCCCAACTCGGCTTCCTGTTCGCCGGAGCCACCATGGGCCAGCTTCTGTCCCTGCCGATGGTCCTGTTCGGGCTGGCCCTGGTCCTCCACGCGCGCCGCCGCCCCGCAACCGCCTAAGACACAGCGCCCCATGACCGAAACCGCCGACAGCCTCGCCCACCACCTCGCCCGCCGCATCCTGCTGGACGGCCCGCTGTCGGTCGCGGCCTTCATGGGGGAGGCGCTGGGCCACCCGCGCTTCGGCTACTACATGCGCCAGGACCCGTTCGGCGCGACCGGCGACTTCGTCACCGCCCCGGAAATCAGCCAGATGTTCGGGGAGCTGGTCGGGCTGTGGTGCGTGGACACTTGGGCGCGGCTGGGCGGACCCACCCCGTTCAACCTCGTGGAACTCGGCCCCGGACGCGGCACGCTGATGCAGGACGCGCTGCGCGCAGCATCCGTCGTGCCCGCCTTCACCCAGGCCGCCCAGGTCCACCTTGTCGAGACCAGCCCCACCCTGCGCGCCCGCCAGCGCGAAACGCTGAAGGGCCGAGCCGTCTCCTGGCACGACCGCCTCGACGACGTGCCCGAAGGCCCGACCCTGATCGTCGCCAACGAGTTCTTCGACGCCCTGCCCATCCGCCAGATCCAGAAGACCAGCCATGGCTGGTTCGAGCGCCTGATCGACCTCGACCCCGACTCCCCGCCCGACGCCCCCCGCTTCCGCTTCGTGCTGGAGGCGTTCGGCAGTTCCGGCGCCCGCCTGATCCCGGAGTCGCTGCGCGACGCGCCCGAGGGCAGCGTCGTGGAGGTCTCCCCCGCCTCGCAGGCCGTGGCTCGCCTGATCGGCGAACGCCTTGCCGCCGCCCCCGGCGCCGCGCTGGCCATCGACTACGGCTACGCCCAGGGCCCGGCGGTCGGCGACACGCTCCAGGCCCTGCGCCGCCACGCCTTCGCCCCGGTGCTCGACGCGCCGGGCGAGGCCGACCTGACGGCCCATGTGGACTTCGCGTCCATCGCCGCCGCAGCCCGCGAGGGCGGTGCGGAAAGCTTCGGCCCGGTGGACCAGGGGGAGTGGCTGACGCGGCTCGGCATCCGGCCGCGGGCATCCGCGCTGAAGCGGACGGCCACGCCGAAACAGGCCGCCGACATCGACTCGGCACTCAACCGCTTGATCGCACAGGATCAAATGGGCACCTTGTTCAAGGTCCTCGCGCTCGCCACCCCCGGACTCGGGGCTCCGGCCGGGTTCGAGGCCCCATAACAAAGAGACCGGGACAGCAAAGGGACGGGTCCGTGATCACGCTTGGCGCGCTGAACGACATCACCCACATCCGCCACGCCTTCTTCACCCGCACGGGCGGGGTTTCCACGGGGCTCTACGCCTCGCTCAACGTCGGCTTCGGGTCCGGCGACGCGCCGGCCGCCGTGGCGGAGAACCGGGCGCGCGCCGCCGCGCGACTCGACGTGGCGCCGGACCGGCTGGTCACCTGCTATCAGGTGCACAGCCCGACCTGCGTCGCGGTGACCGAGCCCTGGACGCAGGACAAGGCCCCGCAGGCCGACGCCATGGCGACCAACGTGCCGGGCATCGCGCTGGGCATCCTCACCGCCGACTGCGCGCCGGTGCTGTTCGCCGACGAGAAGGCCCGTGTGATCGGCGCCGCCCACGCCGGCTGGAAGGGCGCCAAGGGCGGCGTGCTGGAGGCGACCATCGCCCGCATGGTGGAATTGGGCGCCAAGCCGTCGCGCATCGTCGCGGCCATCGGCCCCTGCATCGCCCAGCGCTCCTACGAGGTCGGGCCGGAGTTCCCCGCCCCCTTCCTGGAGGAGAAAGCCGCCAACCGCGACTTCTTCGCGCCCGCGCGCAAGCCGGACCATTTCCTGTTCGACCTGTCGGGCTACGTCACCCGCCGCCTGGGCGAGGCCGGGGTGGAGGTGATCCAGCGCTGCCCCAACGACACGGTGGTGGAGGAGGACCGCTTCTTCAGCTACCGCCGCTCCTGCCTGCGCGGCGAGAAGGATTACGGCCGCGGCCTTTCGGCGATCGTCCTTCAGGGCTAAGCGCCGGGCGGACCGTCGGCGGGGCTACCCGCTCCGATTTAGATGGCATCACTGATTGATTGCAGTCGAACCCAATTCGGGTGAGAATGCGATCCCGGTGAGGACGTTTCGGAAGGGAGGCCGCGATGACGATCGATTGGCGCGACGAAATGGATCTCGACAAGGGCGGTCTCGACACCGACCACAGGCTCCAGCACGAGTTGATCCACCGCTTCGTCCGGCTGCCCGCGGACGAGGACCAGCGCGACCGCGCGCTGGATGTTCTGGAAGAGCTGCGCACCGTCTCCTCCCGCCATTTCCAGCGGGAGGAGCGCATCCAGGCCTCCATCCGGTACCCGCATCTGGCCGAACACCGGGCTCAGCACCGCCGGCTGTCCGAACTGCTGGACGACATCATCGCCCAGATCGACGCCGGCGAGTCGGCCTTCGCCTACGCATTTGTGAAGGAGAAGGCGGACGAGTTGATGCAGTTCTGGTTCTTCGACCATTTCGCGAAGGCCGACCTGCGCCTCAAGCCGCACCTCGCGAAATACGTCGTGCGCGCGTGAAACGATCTCCCGACCCGTGCCCGAACCCGCCATGCGGGAATCGCCCCACCCGCCATGCGGGAATCATAGGGCCGGGCGTCTGCGACCTTCTGGAGCGCCCGTCATGGAACGTTTACATAGGCACGCCCCTTTGTTATGGTCCCGCGCGTTTTCAAGGGGCGGCGTCGGCATAGGCCTGACGGACGCGCCCGAACCTATTCCCTGCAGAGAGAGCCGACTGCGATGAAGGTGCTTGCCGGCAACAGCAACCGTCCGCTGGCCGAGGCCATCTCCACCTGTCTCGGCGTGCCGCTGACCAAAGCGAGCATCCGCCGGTTTTCGGACATGGAGGTGTTCGTCGAAATCCTGGAGAACGTGCGCGGCGAAGACGTGTTCGTGGTCCAGTCGACGTCGTTCCCGGCCAACGACAACCTGATGGAGCTGCTGGTCACCATCGACGCCCTGCGTCGCGGGTCGGCCCGGCGCGTCACGGCGGTCCTCCCCTACTACGGCTACGCCCGCCAGGATCGCAAGACCGGCCCGCGCACGCCGATCTCGGCCAAGCTGGTCGCCAACCTGATCACCCAGGCGGGCGCCAACCGCGTGCTGACGATGGACCTGCACGCCGGCCAGATCCAGGGCTTCTTCGACATCCCGACCGACAACCTGATGGCCGCCCCGGTGTTCGAAAAGGACATCCGCGCGACCTTCGAGAACATCGGCGAAGTCACGATGGTGTCGCCGGACGTCGGCGGCGTGGTCCGCGCCCGCTCGCTGGCCAAGCGCCTGGACGCCGACCTCGCCATCATCGACAAGCGGCGCGAGCGCGCCGGCGTGTCGGAGGTGATGAACATCATCGGCGACGTGAAGAACCGCCGCTGCATCCTGCTGGACGACATCGTCGACTCCGGCGGCACGCTGTGCAACGCCGCGGTCGCGCTGATGGACGCGGGTGCGAAGTCGGTGCACGCCTACTGCACCCACGGCGTCCTGTCCGGCGGCGCCGTCGCCCGCGTGGCCGTGTCGCCGCTGGAACAGCTCGTCACCACCGACAGCATCCAGGCGACCGAGGCCGTGCGCGTGTCCCGCAACATCCGCCAGCTGACCATCGCCCCCCTGCTCGCCGACGCCATCACCCGCATCAGCGAGGAGCGCTCGGTGTCGAGCCTGTTCTCGTAACAGCACAATAAGAAAAGCCCTTCTCCCCTTGGGGGAGAAGGGTTGGGATGAGGGGTCGTTACGCCCGAAAGGGCGAAAAAAAGCATAGATTTCCTGCCGGCATTCGCCGGCTGCCACCCTCACCCCAACCCCTCTCCCCTCAAGGGAGAGGGGAATTTTATTGGTCAAGCCTCCCCTCTGCGGCTGCAAGAATCGTTTCCAGAACGCATTCCAAATTGGCCAGCACATCCGGATTCCAAAAACGCAGCACTTGGAAACCTTCCGCCACCAGAAACGCTGTGCGTTCAGCATCCGCAACCGGCGTGTGCTGGCTTCCATCGACCTCAACGATCAGCTTTCGCTCCAGACAGACGAAGTCCGCGACGTAGCGCCCACCCGCGATGGGCTGCTGACGCCGAAATTTCAGGCCGCCAAGCCGCCGATCACGCAAGCCGTGCCAAAGCGTCTTTTCGGCTTCCGTTGCCGAACGCCGCAACGATTGCGCTAATTCGGACATACCGTCGCCCTCCACAAAAGCGTGCAATTCTACCAATGCGCACACGCCAGAAAAGGAGTTTCTGGCACGCAAGGCTTGACGCGGGCGCCCTTATCCCTTAATCACCGCGCCCATGCGTCAGCACCCCTGGAGGCTGGCGCTTTTTTCTGTTTTAAGGAGCATTCCTATGACTCAGATCGTTCCGCTCAGCGCCGAAGCGCGCGACCGGGCCGGCAAGGGGACCGCCCGCCAGACCCGTCGTGATGGCCGTATCCCGGCCGTGATCTACGGTGGCAAGCAGGCCCCGCTCATGATCTCGCTGGACAAGTTCGCGTTCACCCGCGTCCTGCACCAGCCGGGCTTCTTCACCCACCTGTTCGACGTCACGGTCGACGGCGCCACGCACCGCGTTCTGCCGCGCGACGTGCAGTTCCACCCGGTGACCGACGTTCCGCTGCACGTGGACTTCCTGCGCGTCTCGGCCGAGACCCGCATCCACGTCCAGGTTCCGATCGAGTTCGTCGACCAGGACAAGTCGCCGGGCCTGAAGCGCGGCGGCGTGCTGAACATCGTCCGCCACGAGCTGGACGTGACCTGCGCGGCGGACAACATCCCCGAGCACATCACCATCTCGACCGAGGGCTTCGACGTCGGCGCGTCGATCCACATCTCCGCGGTGAAGCTGCCGGAGGGTGTGACCTCGACCATCACCGACCGCGATTTCACGATCGCCACCATCGTCGCTCCGTCGGGCCTGAAGTCCGAGGAAGCCGAGGGTGCCGCTGCCACCGCCTGATCGGCGGCAGCGTGACGGTTACGGCAGGGGGCTTCGGCCCCCTGTTTCGTTTGTAGAATATGGAGGTTTTGCCATGCTGCTGCTGGTGGGATTGGGCAACCCCGGCGCGGAATACGCGCGCAACCGGCACAACATCGGCTTCATGGCGGTCGAGGAGATCGCCCGCCGTCACAATTTCAGCCCCTGGCGCAAGCGCTTCCAGGGCCAGACCGCCGAGGGCACCGTCGCCGGCGACAAGGTGCTGGCGCTGGAGCCGCTGACCTACATGAACGTGTCCGGCCAGTCGGTCGTCGCGGCCCTGCAATTCTTCAAGCTGAAGCCCGAAAACGTCGTCGTCATCCACGACGAGCTGGACTTGCCCCCCGGCAAGATCCGCGTCAAAAAGGGCGGCGGCCACGGCGGGCACAACGGCCTGCGCTCCATCGACAGCCACATCGGCAAGGAATACTGGCGCATCCGGCTGGGCATCGGCCATCCCGGCAACAAGGATTTGGTCAGCGGCTACGTCCTGCACGACTTCGCCAAGGCCGACCAGACTTGGCTCGACCCGCTGATCGACGCCGTCGCCGACGCCTTCCCCCTGATGGCGAAGGGACAGGCCGAGAATTTCATGAACAAGGTCACGCTGGCGACCAGCCCCGGAAAATAGAGGGTTGGGATGTCTGCGCAGAATATAGCTTCATGCCGGATAAAATACCGTCATACTGCGTAAATTAGTCTCATACCGGGGAAGCTTCCTTGCGCGTCTCGGGGAATCGTC
>NZ_JBPXMQ020000040.1:8533-56549 GCF_053470405.2 Azospirillum mesophilum | reverse complement strand
CGCCGGCAAGGCCAATCCGCCTGGACCGCCATCCGCGACCTGATCGACGGAACCTTCGTCGTCGCCTGACCACTTACCAGCCGCCAGCCAGGTGAGCAGTTACGCGGAGGCCGTGGCGGGGTAGTATTGCCCCTATGGGCAGGACGGAGCGCCGCAATAACAAATTTGCGCAGGCACATTTTTGGGGCGCTTCTCAGGCCATTTTATTTCTACGCCACAAACATTTTTGAAAATAGCTTTGTCGAGATTGTTGGAATTGCTAAAGTCTGCGCGACTGATGTTCGCTCCGCTGAAGTCTGCTTTCTCCAGATCGGCTTCGTCGAAAACGGCTCCTTCGAGCCCGGCTCCGATAAAGGTCGCGCCTTTCAGGTGTGATCTGGTGAAATTCGCCGAATAATTGTACCGCATCCAATCCCACCAACAGCTTTTCCTGGAAATTTCATTCGACCAACCTTTATCTTCTTCATCCTGGCATGTGCTTCTATCCGGGGCGTGATGGTCGTTTTCGCTGGGTGCGCCAAACGCCCTCCAATCGCCAAAATTTGCACCGTCAAACTTTGAATATTCAAAGTTGGCATCACGCATGTCAGCACGAAGAATTGTTGCTCCTGAAAACAGGGAATTGTGATAAGCTCCTGTTCCGTGAAAATTTGGCTGAATAAGGTATAGGTGGCTGAAGTCGATGGCTCGGAAGCCTCTGTCGTAGTCGTTCCACCCGAGTACGTCGATGGCGGCTTGAATGTCTTGTGAAATCTTTTTGTATTCCATTTTCTCTCCAGACTTTATTTTCTCAGGCTCCTGTTCTGTGTGATTTCTGATGTACAGCGTTAAAGACTGCGAAGTAGCGTTATTTAAATCGCTGTCAATTTTAGAGAGATTGCCGATTGAATATATCGCGGAGGCCTTTACGAACGGATCGGATCCGGACAGTGCCGTCATATATTTTTCCATCTGAGCAACGGTTTCTTTCCTGTTCTCCATCTTTCTTGTAGAAAGTTCGTGCTCTTTTTGTTCCGCTTTTGTATCGACGTCTTTGTAAACTCCATAAACGAAAGCTATCGCAGCTCCAATGACGGTTAGGGATGCTGAAAGTATAGCCCTGTGCCGCTCTTCTTCTTTTGCTCTCAATTCGAAAATTTTGATTTCGCTTTCGCTGGCTCCTTTATCGGGCAGGTCTGAGATGAGCCTTTTGGGTGCAAATGCGTAAACGACGAAGAAGGCTGCTGCGAATATAAGTGTGCCGATAATGAGGGTAGTGACCATTCCATCCTCCCTGATTTGTGCCATGGGGATTGCCGCCGACGTTCGGCAGAATGGAATGGTACACCGACCAAAGAGTGTCTCCACCCTATATTTTTTCTATTGAGAACCCCTCCGGCGCCATTTCGAACCCGGCAAACTCGAAGGCCGGGGACACCGTGCAACCGACCAGAACCCAGCCGTCCAGCGGGCGGGCGGCCTGCCAGGCATGAGCCGGGACGACCCCCTGGGGGCGCTGGCCGGCCAGCAGGTCCATGCCCAGGATCAGGCGGTCCACCGACCGCCCGTCCTCGGAAATGGACAGTTCCAGTGGGCCGCCGGCGTGCCAGTGCCACATCTCGACCGCGTCCACCCGGTGCCAATGCGAGTGTTCGCCCGCGCGCAGCAGGAAATAGATGCCGGTCTTCACCCCGCGCCCGCCGCCCTCCGCCCCTTTGTCTTCCGGGACATGCCGGTAGGTTTCCACATAGTGGCCGCCTTCCGGGTGGGGCTGCATGCCCAGCAGGGCGATGATGCGCTCCGGCGTCAGTGGTTCCGGCGTTTGTGGCTCGGTCATGGCCGACGGTCCTTACGCCGGGGGCGGGGCGGTGCGGCGGAAGCTGTCGCGGTCTGACATGGCCGCGAACCACGCCGTCAGCGCCGGGCGGCCCTCCCGCCAGTCCTCATGCCCGAATCGGAAATCCAGGTAGCCCAGCGCCACCAGCACGGCCAGCGTGCCGACGGTCAGCGTGTCGCCAAGCCCTGTGGCGGCCTCCGCCTCCAGCACGTCGAGCGCGCGGGCGACGGCGCGGCGCTGGCGTTCCATCCAGTTGGGCGACTTCTCGCCGTCCGGGCGGTTCGCTTCCAGGCGGCGCAGGATCGCGGCGTCGCAGATGCCATCGGCCAGCGCCTGCTGGCGCAGCGCGGTCCAGCGCGCCGGGCCATGCGCCGGGAACAGGCGGGGGCCGTCGTGCAGCGTGTCCAGATACTCGGCGATGACCGGGCTGTCGTAGAGCGCGGTCCCGTCCTCCAGGACCAGCGCCGGCACCTTGCCCAGCGGGTTGTCCTTGGGCAGGTCCGTTTCCGGCGACCAGGCGTCGGTCTTCTGCGTCTCGACGGCCTTTTCCAGCCCGCATTCGATCGCCACCATCATGACCTTGCGGACGTAGGGCGAGGTCGGGCTCCAGCGCAGCTTCATGCGATTCTCTCCTCCCGGTTGGGTGCACAGGGTAATGCAGTTGCGGACGCCGTCGATCAGAAATTGTCCTTCCGATGGCGGATTTCCGCGAAGACCGCCACCGGGTCGGCCCCGGCCATGCCGACGGCGGCCTGCACCTCCGGAAGGTCGGCGCGCAGGAAGGGGTTGGTGCGCCGCTCCAGCGCGATGGTGGTGGGGATGGTCGGTTCGCCGCGCTCCCGCTTGGCGGCGATTTCCTTGGTGCGGGTCTGGAGGTCGGCGTTGCCGGGCTCGATGGTCAGGGCGAATCGGGCGTTGGACTGGGTGTATTCGTGCCCGCAATAGACCCGCGTGTCGCCCGGCAGGTCGCGCAGCTTCGTCAGCGACAACCACATCTGGGCCGGCGTGCCCTCGAACAAGCGGCCGCAGCCCAGCGCGAACAGCGTGTCGCCGCAGAAGACCGCCTTGGCCTCCGGAAACCAGAAGGCGATGTGGCCGGAGGTGTGGCCGGGGACGAAAAGCACACGCGCCGTCTGGGATCCGAACGAAATGGTCTCGCCTTCGCCCAGGCACGTCTCCATATCCGGTATGCGGGCCACGTCGGCGCGCGCCCCGATGACGTCGGCCCCGGTGCGGGTCTTCAGGGCGTGGTTGCCGCCGATGTGGTCGTTGTGGTGGTGGGTGTTGAAGATGTGCGTCAGCGTCCAGCCGCGCCGCTCCAGCTCGTCGATAACGGGCGCGGCGTCGCCGGGGTCGACGACACCGACGGCCCCACTGGCCGGATCGTGGAGCAGGTAGATGTAATTGTCGGCGAAAGCCGGAACGAGGTGGATCTCCATGGCCGAGCGCCCCTCCGTCATAAATTCATGTTAGTCTCGGGTGACCATGTACACCGATATCGTCGATCTGCGAGAGTTCTACGAGTCCAGCCTGGGGCAGGCGGCGCGGCGGATGATCCGCCGGCGCATCCGCATGATCTGGCCGGACGTGCGCGGGCAGATCATGCTCGGGGTCGGCTTCACCACGCCCTACCTGCGGCCCTTCCGCGACGAGGCGGAACGCGTGATCTCCATCATGCCCGCCACCCAGGGCGTGACCTTCTGGCCACCGGAGGGGCCGGGGCTGGTGGCGCTGGGCGACGAGGCGGATTTGCCGCTGGGCGACATGTCGGTGGACCGCGTGCTGCTCGTCCACGGGCTGGAGGGGACGGAGCAGCTTCGCCCCATGATGCGGGAGATCTGGCGCGTGCTGGCCGGTGGCGGTCGCGTGCTGGCCGTGGTGCCGAACCGGCGCGGTCTGTGGGCGCGCGCCGACTGGACGCCCTTCGGCCACGGCTTCCCCTATTCGGCGTCCCAACTGAAGCAGGTGCTGCGCGACACCATGTTCGTGCCGGAACGCACCGGCCACGCGCTGTTCATCCCGCCGCTGCGCTCCCGCTTCCTGCTGAAGACCGCGCCCGCCTGGGAAGAGGTGGGGGAGCGCTGGTTCAAGGCCTTCGCCGGGGTGACCATGATCGAGGCGTCCAAGCAGATCTTCGCCGGCGTCCCGCGCAAGGCGCAGCCGGTCAAGCGCCGCCTGATCGTCCCGCTGCCCGGCGGCACCGCGCCGGCCCGGCGCCCGGCCGGTTCCGGGGCGTGGCGGGTGTCCGAGGAGCCCAAGTAAGCTCAGACCAAGTAAGCTCAGACGCAGCTCAGTCGTCGGGCGGGCTTTCGATGTCCGGGCGGTATTCCAGAATGTCGCCCGGTTGGCAGTCCAGCACGCGGCAGATGGCCTCCAGCGTGCTGAAGCGGATGGCCTTGGCCTTGCCGGTCTTCAGGATCGACAGGTTCGCCATGCTGATGCTCACGCGTTCCGACAACTCCATCAGCCGCATCTTGCGCTTGGCCAGCATGACATCAAGGTTGACGATAATCGCCATGTCGGCCCGGCTATACGGTGAGTTGATCGAGATCCTGCAATTCGGCGCCGCGCATCATGATCTTCCCCAGCACGAAGAAAAAGGCGCCGGCCATGATGAGGTCGACGCGTATCAGCGCCAGGAGCGGCGTATCGCCCAACCAGGGGCTGATCCTGCGGCAGTACAACAGTTGGGCCATCGCCGGATACGCCAGCGTGTCCAGCACCCCCATCACCGCCAGCCCCATCCCGATGCGCAGGAAACACGGCGAGAGAAGGGAATCGAACAGAATTCCGCGCCGATATTTGTGGGCCAGCCTCCACACCTGCAACGACACGTAGACCCAGGCGAGTTCCGGGCCGAGGACGAGCAACGCGATCGCCCCGGCGTCCAAGGGTGCCAGGGCTTGATAGGTGGTGTTCCAGGTTTCCCCGTCCCTATGCAGCGTGATCGGCGTCCCCCCCAGGAACAACGAAAGCGGCTCGACAAGACTTTGCACCACTGTCAACGAAGCCAGCAGAAGCAGGATGGTGCTCCACCGGGTGAGTTGCGCGTCCTGTGTCGTCGAGGCGGTCATCGCTGTGTCCATGGTGGGGAAAGGCCATTGTCGGAAAGGCGTCCCGACAGGATTCCCCCTCCTCGCCCGGCAAGCAAGCCCCGTGAGGGCGGGGACGAGCCCCGTCGCTCACACGCCGGCCCCGCGTTCCGGTCAATTCAGGAAGACCACCGCGCGTCCCGTTCCGGTCATCAGGCCGCGGCTGGCGAGGCCGGTCCGTTCCGTCACGTACTTCACCTGGATTACCGCGTCCGCGCCCTGGCGGGCGGCCTCCACGCGCAACGCCTCGTCCACGTCGGCGCGCGTCGGGTCGGACGACAGCAGGGTGATCGAACGGCCGTAGCCTTCGACCACGCCGATGACGCGGTAGGGGCGGTTGGTGACGTCGGTTTCCCGGATGATCACGTCGTCGGGGGACTTGATCTTCCGCGGCGCGGCGCTCGCCGCCGACTCGACCCCCTCGGGCCGGAAGCTGGCGTTCGTGTGGACGCAACCGGCCAAGGCCAGGATGGCCGCGCCGAGCATGGCCTGCTTGATGAAAGCGTTCAGCATGGCGGCATCCCGGGGATCAGAAGAAATACTTGAAGCCGAGCTGCACGCTGTGGATCGACGGCGCGTCCACCTTCACGCGGCCGGTCGACGTCTTGAACTTCGTCTCTTCCGTGTTGAAGAAGTTGTAGCCGATCGATTATTCGGTGCCGGGCAGCGCTTCCGGCGCGTAGGAGACGCCGGCCGAGACCTGGTACGCCAGGACGGGGTCCTCGCTGCTCTTGTCCGTGATGCCGAGGCCTGGATACTTGGAAAACAGCGCTCCGCTCGCCCCCAGGCCGCCGCCAACATAAGGCGTGAACGATGTGCCCGTGTGGAAGTCGTAGTACACGTTGTTCATGATGGCGCCATAGGACAGGTAGCCGCCGGGGCTGGACGTGGCGTTCCCGTTCTTGACCTTGTCGGTTTTCAGGCTGCGGCTCGCCAGTTCAGTTTCGAAGCGGACATCGCCGGTGGCGGTGTTGAGCGCCTGCGGGCGGAATCCGACCTTCAGGTCCGTCAGGCCGATGGCGGCCTTGTGGTCGATGCTGCCGGTGGTGCTGCCGCTGACGGAGCTTTTGTCCGCAAAAGACGTGACGAAGTCCGCCCCGACATACCAGGACCGGGACGGTTTTTCGTCGGCCGCAAGAGCGGGGGCAGCCGCAAGGGTGGCCGCGATGGCGGCGGAAATCAGCGTTTTCATGGGAGGATCTCTGGAGTGGGTAAGTTCAGCGATTAGCAGCGAATATATATTGAATATCGATAACAATTTAATGCGTCAACGGGAATTCACGCGCCGCGCGTCCCAGCGGGACAGTCCGAGGGCGCATTCTGGACGGCGGGATTCCAACGTCCGAAAAGCAAGTGTCCGAAAAGCAAAAGGGCGTTGCGGATCCCCGTGGATCCGCAACGCCCCGAAGTAAAGCCTGAGTGATGGAGAAAGGTGGTGGGGACAGGCTTCCGCCTACCCCCGCATCTGCCGCAGCGTCTCGCCGATCTTGCCGTTCAGGCCGCTGACCCGCGAGGTGAGCGTCTGCGCCAGTGAGCCGAGCGTGTCGAGCGTCTTGGACGCGCCGCCGACGGCGCGCTCCGCGTCGCCGATGCTGCGCTCCGCCGCCGCGGCGTCCTGGCGGGACCGGTCGATGGTGCGCGACACCTCGGTCGTCAGGCCGGCCTGCTCGTTGATGGCGGCGGCCACCGTGTCGTTGATCGTCTGGATCGACCCGATGGTGCCGTGGATGCGGCCCAGCGCCTCGTCCACCGCGGCGGTCTCGCGTTGCAGGTTGGCGACCTGATCGGCGATCTGCTTGGTGGCGTCGGCGGTCTGGCGGGACAGCGCCTTCACCTCGTTCGCCACGACCGCGAAGCCGCGCCCGGCCTCGCCCGCGCGGGCGGCCTCGATGGTGGCGTTGAGCGCGAGCAGGTTGGTCTGGCTGGCGATGGCGTTGATCAGCTTCACCACGCTGGCGATCTGCTCCGCCGCCGCGCGCAGCGAGGTCATGACGGTGGTGGCGCGGTCGGAATCGGCGGCGGCGGCCTGGCTGATCTCCCGCGCCTTGGCGGTGTCGCCGGAGATGCGGTCGGCCGTGGCCGACAGCTGGTCGATCACGCTGGCGATGGAGGCGACGGTGCCGTCGACCGCGCGGGCGGCCTGCGCCGCGTCGCCGGTCTGGCGCAGCCCGTCGGCGGAGGCGCGCTTCACGCTGCTCACCGCCTCGTCCAGCTTGCGGCCGATGTCCGCGGCCTCGGCGACCAGACCGCCGACGTCACGTTCCAGCCGCTCGGACAGATCCCGCAGAGGCTGGCGGCGTTGCGCCTCCGCCGTTTCGGCGCGGATGATGGAGATGGCCCAGTGGCGGGCGACGCGGGCGTAGCGGCGGGCCTGATCGACCGGTGCCGCGACGCCCAGCGAGGCGATCCGCCGGCCGTCCACGTCGATCCCGACATTGTAGCCCTCGCGCATGCCGGAGGAGCGCGCGGCTTCCTCCTTGGTCACGGCGCGCTCGTCCGTGCGGCCGGCCATGATTTCCGCCGCGATGGCGTGCTGGCCGCCGATCCGGTCGCGCGCGCTGGAGGCGATGATGGTGCCGCCCGGCCCCATGAAGGACACGACGACGTCCAGTTCACGGCCGATGTGGTCGCAAATCTCTTGAGCGGTGCTGGCGCTGAGTTCCACCTGTTTCCTCCGAGCCGACGGTTTCGGCCGCTGTTGTCGGGCCTTCTTGTTCCGCTACCATAAGGCGGCAAGATTAACGCGGGGTTGAGGATATGGCGAAGGCGAGCGTTCTGATTCTCCCGGGATTGGGGAATTCCGGGCCGGACCATTGGCAAAGCTGGCTCGCCGGCCGCCATCCGGGCTTCCGGCGGGTGGAGCAGGCGGATTGGGACGCCCCGATTCTGGATGACTGGATCGCCGCCCTGGAGCGCGCGGTGGCCGAATCGGCGGCCCCCGTGGTGCTGATCGCCCACAGCCTCGCCTCCATCCTGGTGGCGCACTGGGCGCATTCTGATTTGGTGAGGGCCGACTCTGTGAGGGCCGGCTCGGTGGACAAGGTGGCGGCGGCGCTGCTGGTCGCGCCGCCGGACGTGGAATCGGCGGACCACACCCCGCCGGAGGTGCACGGCTTCGCCCCGGTGCCCACCGACCCGCTGCCTTTCCGCGCCGTGGTGCTGGCCAGCCGGAACGATCCCTACTGCACGGTG
The DNA here is from genome assembly GCF_053470405.2 of Azospirillum mesophilum. NCBI lineage: Bacteria > Pseudomonadati > Pseudomonadota > Alphaproteobacteria > Rhodospirillales > Azospirillaceae > Azospirillum > Azospirillum mesophilum. The sequence goes on along the minus strand of NZ_JBPXMQ020000040.1, from coordinate 48,449 downwards.
CAGCGCGCCTGCGCCTGCGCCTTCGCCGTGGGCTGGGGCGCCGATTTCATCGACGCGGGCGATCTCGGCCACATCAACACCGCCTCCGGCCACGGCCCCTGGCCGGACGGCGAGCGGCTGGTGCTGGACCTGCTGAAGGAGGTCGAAACCGGGCGCTGAGGCGCGCCCTTACGCGATGTAGTTCAGCAGCGACAGCTTCTGCGTCTGGCCGGCGACGGTGTAGGCGGCCTCCAGCGCGTTCATGGAGGATTTCAGGCGCGCTGCCACCTCGGTCTCGTCGATGCCCTCGATGTCGGCGATGCGTTGGGTCACCGTGGCCGAAGCGTCCTTGTGCTCGGTCTTCTTCTGGTCCAGCGTGGCGACGTCGGACGCGACCTTCGCGTGCACGGACCGCACCTCGTCCTTGGCCTGCGACATCAGTTCGCGGGCCTTGCCGACGTAATCCTCGTACTTGCCGGGGTTGGAGGCTGCGACGCGCGCCATGCGGAAGGCGGCGACCAGCTTCTGCATCGCCCGGTCGTTGCTGGACACGCCGTAGGCGATCATTTCCCCATCGTCGATCGTCACGGCCGCCTTGTCCCAAGCCTTGCCGTTCTGCCGCTTGCTCATGAATTCGGAGTCGTAGAAGGGCAGGTTCGGCGGATCGACGTAGGGCAGGTCGGTGATGGAATCCGACTCCGCCGGCAGGTTGGAGACCGTGATGGTGTTGTCGATCTTGCCGTTGATCGCCTTGGCCGTGGTCGCGAACTGCTGGATGCGCGACGGATGGTTCGGGTCCATCGTCGTGTTGCTGGTCAGCGAGATGGTCGACCCGCTGCCCGCCGGGTCGATGGACACCGGCGGCTGCGGCTTTGCCTTGGCGAATTCCGCCCGCAGCTGGTCGGCCACCTTGGACACGTCGGTCACGCCGGCGTTGTAGTCCTGCTCGGTGACCGTGTAGCGGATCGTGTATTTCTGGTAGACCGGCAGGTCTTTCGGCTCGGTCGGATTCTGGGTGTAGTATTTCTGGTTGTAGGGGTCGTCCGGATCACCGACCGCCACGGAGAACTCGAAGGTGTCGCCGATGTCCACGTTGGCGCCGGTCAGCGTGAACTGGTCGATCTGCTTCGCACCGGTGCCGGCCGGTGGCGGCAGCGTCGCCGTTTGCGTCGTGGTCGGGGCGGTGATCGAGTTGTCGATGTTCATCGAATTCTCGACCCGGGCCTTCACGTCGAAGGTCTGGTTGGGGTCGTTGCCGACCAGCGTGATGATGCCGTTGGACGCCAAGGCGCTGATCGGCAGCGCCGGGGACGCGGACTGGATCATGCTGTTCAGCGTGCTGGCGACGAAGGTCACCGTCTTCGGGTCGCTCGCCTGGACCTGATAGGCGAAGGGCTTGCCGTCGATGGACACCTCGAAATAATCGTCGGTGTTCACCATGCCGCCGTTCAGCGTGATCTTGGTCTTCTGCGGCGCCGCCAGCAGGTCGCCCACCGGCTCCGTGCCGTAGCGCGAGCCGGCGAACAGGAAGCGGTCGCCCACCCGCTCGTTCAGCAACTGCCGGATGTCGCGCATCGCGCCCTCGACCCGGCTGAGCGTGTCGTTGGCCTGCGGGTAGGTTACGGTGAAGGTGCTGCTGGAGGCGGCCTGGAGGTTGTCGAAGTTCAGGTTCAGCACCGCGCCCTCGCCGGGGCCGCCGCTGATCGCGAAGTTGTACCCGCCGCCGTCGTTGGGCGGCACGGTTTTCAGGTTGATGGAGCGCGTGGACTTGCCGCCCAGCCCGTCGGTCACCGTGACGTCGAAGGTGCCGTTCACGCCGTTCTGCGACGGCACGGCCGTCACGGAAAAGCGGGCGTTCTGCATGAACTTGGACTTGTCCGTGCTGACCGACACCTTCATCGCGTCGGGGTCGCTGTTGAAGGCGGAGGTGACGGTCGGCGGGCCGGGCTGGAAGGGCATCAGGTTGTTGCCCTGCCAATCCGTGGCCAGCTTCTCCAGCGAGTTCAGCACCGTGTCGGTGGCCTTCAGCCGGGTCGACGCGGTGTCGATGTTCTGGACGTAGTTGTCGCGCTTGACCATCTCCGCCCGCAGGTCCAGGAGCTTCTGCGTCTCCGGCCCGTAGGCGTTGAGGTCCGTGGACTTCTTGCCGGTCGTCAGCTGTTCGGACAGTGTGTCGACCTGCTTCTGGCCGGCGGTCAGGTTGCGGACCAGCCCCAGATACTTGGCATAGCTGCCGGTTTGCGTGATCGAGCTCATCGGATGACCGCCTCCAGCGCGTCAAACATCGAATTAGCCACTTGCATGACTCGTGCCGAAGCGGCGTAGGACGTTTGAAGCTGCTGAAGGTTCGCGATTTCCTCGTCGATGTTGACGCCGGTGGAGGAGTGATAGCGTTCCTCCAGCGTCTGCCGGGCGTTCTTGTCGGCTTCGCTCGTGCCCTGGATGGTCTTGGCCGCCGCCATCCAGGTGCCGGTGATGTTGCTGGCCATGCTGGTGTAGGACGCGTCCTCCAGCTCCAGGCCGTCGGCGTTGAAGCTGCGGCCCGTGGCGTTGACCGCCGCCACCACGTCCTTGGCCGCCGAGGACTTCACCTTCGTTTCGTGGCTCAGCAGCTTGTCGTTCACCGCGATGGTGAAGCGGTCGCTGCCCATGAAGAACTGCGTCGGCTCTTCGCCGGGCTGCACCGGCTTGGCGTTGTCGTAGGCGTCGCGGAAGCTGGTGGGTTCGCCCGGCTGGGTGTGGGCGGTGAACATCTGCGCGTAGGTGTCGAGCTGCGAGCGCATCTTGCGGATGATCTCGCTGGTCGGGTCGCCGCTGGCCGGCTTCGGCGGGTTGGCCGTGGAGCCGTCGGCGCGCATGTCCATCAGCGCCGCGATCTTCCCGTCGCGCAGATGCTGGTTGATGGTGGTGACGTGATTGCCGTTCACTAGGTTGATGTTGCCGCCCTCGACGGTAAGATTTGCCGCGTCGCCGTCGACCAGCGCCAGGCCGGTCGGCGTGAAGATCGCGACACGGCCGTCGGGCCGGTCCACGGTCCGCACGCCGATGTAGGTGCTCAGCTCCTTGATCAGGCCGTCCCGCTTGTCGGCCCCGTCGTCCGCGGCCCCGCCGTAGCTCTGCAGCGACGCCATGTTGTTGTTGATGTCGTTGATCTGCTTCAGCAGACGGTTGACCTCGCCCACCGAGTTGGTGAGGTCGCTGCGCATCTCGTGGTCCAAATCCTCCACGCCCTGCGACACCCGGACGATCTCGCGCGAGAATGTATCGGCCGCCTGCACCAGCTGGTACTGGGCGACTTCGCTTTCCGGCGAGGTCTCCAGCGTCTTCCAGGCGGTCTGGAATGCCTCGGCATACTGGTTCAGCAGCGGCTTCCCGTCGGTCGTCCGCATCATGTCGCCCAGCTTCTGCAGGTAGGACGACTTGGTCGCCGACCCGCCGTCCTTGGCGTTCAGGTCCTGCACCTGGGCGCGCATGGCCTTGTCCACCTCGCGCCGGTACTGGGTCGAGAGGACGAAGCCGCTGCCGTCCAGGACGTTGGAGACGGTGTGGCGGGTGCGGGTGGGGTCGTCCGACCGGGCGATGTTGTCCGAGACAACCTTCACCTGGGCTTGGACGGAGCGCAGACCGGCCGTCGCGCTCCCGAGGGCGCTGAAGAGGGACATGGTCGTTTGACCTTTCGTCGGCGGGGTGGTCGTCTGCTGGGAGGACGGGGCGGCCGCCCTTTATGGGGCCGCCCCCTGTCGTCCGGCGCTTAGCGCTTCAGGCCGAGGACTTCCTGAAGCATCTCGTCGGAGGTCGTGACGATCTTGGTGTTGGCGGAGTAGGTGCGCTGCGTCACGATCAGCTTGGTGAACTCGTCCGCGATGTCCACGTTCGACGCTTCCACGCTGTTCGCCACCACCGCGCCGGCACCGTTGCTGTCCGGGTCGTTGAAGTTCGGCCGGCCGCCTTCGTCCGTCTCGATGTACACGCCGCCGGCCTCGCGCTGCAGCGCGTTGGGGTTGTTGAAGGTGACGACCGGGATGCGGCCGATGATGCGGCTGCGGCCGTTGTCGTAGTTCACGATCACGTCGCCGTTGTCGCCGTAGACCACTTCCTTGTACTGGCCGCGCGACGCGCCGTCCTGGACCAGTTCGCGCACGTTGATCTCGCTGCCGGCATACTGCGTCACGCCGCCCGCCTTGCCGATCTTGCCCAGGTTCAGCGTGATCTGCTGCGGGCCGAAGCCGTAGTCCACCGTGAAGGTGACGTTGGCGTCGGCGCCCAGGGACTGGTTCGCGGCGGTGACCGCCGTGCCGGTGCCCACCTTCGCCGTGCTGATGCCGGTGATGGTGCCGACGTTGTCCGGATCGGTGCCGAAGTTCAGCAGGATGTGGGCCGGGGTCTGGCCCGGGGCGGCAAAGGGGGAGACCGTGAACTGCGAGGCGGGATCGCCCGTCGCCGTCTTCGCGACGATGTTCACCACGCTGCCCTCGGCGCTCGCGGTAACCGGCAGGGAGGTGTTCTTGTTGACCAAGTTCGCCAGGCTTGCCGCGATGGACTCCATCGAGGTCTCTTCGCCGGTCGTGCGGTAGGTGATGGGCGTGCCGCCGATGGTGATCGTGTATTCGGCGCCCTTGTCGCCGGGCGAGCCGGTCAGCGTCACCGACTGCTTCTGCCGCACGCCTTCCACGTTCGACGTGGTCGTCGACGCGGTGAGAGTGCCCGAGCTGCCGGTCGAATTCTGGATGTTGACCTTGGCTTCGAACTTGCCGGTGAGGACCGTGTTGTGGGTGATGGTCAGCCGGCCACCGGAGGCCGTCGCGGTGACGTTCATGCTCTTGGCGTTGATCCGGTTCGCCATTTCCTGCAGGACGCCGGAGATGTCCTTGTAGTTCCCGTAGGTCGTCTTATCCACGTCGACCGAGATCGGCACGCCGTCGATTGCCACCGTGTAGCGGTCGCCGACGTCGATCTGGGTCTGCGGGAACGAGAATTCCTGACGCTGTCCGCGCGAATCCGTCGGATCGCTGATCGTCGGCCCGGTGTAGGTGTTCATCGTCGCCGCACCCGACGTGTACTCCTGCTCCACCTTGAACGGCGTGCCGGCGTTGCGGGCGGTGAGCTGCAGTTCGGAGTTGACGACCGTGGCGATGACGGGCGCCTGCGGCCGGGCCGAATTGATCTTCGCGGCCAGCGCGTTGGCGATCCCGTCGTAGTCGCCCAGGGTCAGCATGTTGTCTTCGGTCACGGACACCGTGTAGGGGATGTTGTCCACCTTCACGGTGTAGGCGTCGCCCAGGCGCACGTTGTCCGATCCGGTGACGGCCAGCTTGTAGGCGCCGACGCCCAGGGCCGTGTTGGCGATCGTGCCCGTCAATTGCAGCGCGCCCGACGGCAGGCGCGTCGCCCCCACGGCCAGACCGGCGGCGTTGATCTGCGCGGCCAGGTCGTCGATGACGCCGTTCATGTCCTTCAGCGTGTTGATGTTGGAGTGCGAGATCGTCGTCTTGAACTCCGTTCCCAGCACCGTGACCGAATACTGGTCGGGAACCTTCAGCGTCGCCCCGGCCGGGAAGGGAACCTGGGTGATTTCGACGATGCCGAGCGCGGGCGCCTGCGTGGTGACCGGGGTCACGCCCGTGTATTTGACGGGCGGAGTACCGGTCACGTCCGACGTTCCGTCGACGTCGTTCTTCCGGCTGTCCGCGTGGGTGAGGCCGTAGGACGTGGTGAAGGTCGCGGCGGTGGCGCTGCCGTCGAGCACGAGCTGGAAGTTGGTGGCGGGCGCGGCGGCACCGGTGACGGCGGCGCCGGTGGCACCGGTCACGCCGGTCACGCCCGTGGCCGCGTTGATCTGGGTGATGAGGTTGTTGATGACGCCCTGGATGTTGGCCAAAGCGCCGATGTTGGTCTGCGTGACGCGCGTCTTGAATTCCTGGCCCGCGACGGTGACGCGGTATTCGTCGCCCACGTCGATGGGGGTGTTGGAGAAGGTGTAGGTCGTCTGCTGCTTGCCGCCGACCGTGCCCGTAAGATTGGTGTTCGGCCCGCTGACGGTGGTCGTCTGCGGGTTTGCGTTCGAGAAGCTGCCGGTGACGTCCACGGGCGACCCATCGGTCGTCCGAACCAGGATGCGGCGCGAATCCGCCGGGTCGGCCTCGGCCACATAGGTGCCCAGGGCGTTGATCTGGCTCATCAGCGCGCCGGCGACGTCGCCGTACGTCAGGAAGCCGGCGATGTTGTTCGGGCCGGCCGCGGTGGTGAGCGGGCCGACCGTCAAGGTGGTGCCGTTGACCGTCACGCTGTAGGTGTCACCCACGCGGATGTTGTCCTGCGACGTGGCCGGGGTGCCCGGATAGTAATTGGTCCGGCCGCTGATCATGAACGACGACTTGGAGACGTAGTTCGTCCCGTCGACGCGCACGCTGCTGACCTGGGCGACCGCCGTCACACCCGCCACGGCACCGCCGGTGTTCATGTTCACGGCCCCGCCGGTGAAGGAACCGGCGACCGGCTGCGTGGAGCTGCCCGGCGCTTCGATGCCCAGACGCCAGGCGTTGTTGCCGTCCTGGCGCCAGTTGAACTGGACGGTCCGCGCGTTGCCCTGCGTGTCGTAGACCTGGATGCTGGAGGACGGGATCGGAACGCCCGGCGTCGGCGTGGCCGGCAGGTTGGCGCTCAGCGTGATGCTGTTGGTCGACTGCGGCTTGTCGGTCAGCGTGTTCACCTGGAGCGGCTGCACGACGTCCTTCTTCAGCTGCCCGGTCACGTCGTCCACGATCCAGCCGTTCAGCGCGAAGCCGGCGCTGTTGACCAGATAGCGGTTCTTGTCCAGTTCGAAGTCGCCGACGCGGGTGTAGTAGACGTTGTCGGCGTTCAGCGTGCCGGTCTGCGTCTGCACCGTCTCGCCCTGCTGGCCGGGGCCGGTCAGGCCGCGGCTGAGCTTGGACACGCTGAAGAAGCCCTGGCCCTGGATGGCGGCGTTGGTCGCGCTCTGGACCTGGGTCAGGTTGCCCTGGATGTTGTTCATGAAGACGGGGGCTGCGGTCACGCCGCCCGGCTCGTGCAGGCGGGAGTTGGACTGCAGGACCATCGTCTCGAACGCGGTGTTCACGCGCTTGTAGCCGTTGGTCGAGGCGTTGGCGATGTTGTCAGAGATGTGACCGAGGGCCTTCGACTGCGCGCTCAGGCCGAGGACGGCGGTGGTCATCGAACCGAAGATGCTCATGGCCAGGGATCTCCACGAAGAAAGGGTGCTGCGTCTTTGCGCACCAACAAGCAAGCCGGATGCCAACTGGCGCGGCCGGCTCAGGACCCTGTTTCCAAAGGAGTTTTCGCGGACGCGCGGTGGAGCGCCCGCTTTTTGCCGGCCTGTGGGAAAAATTCGCCTAGCGCCCCCGGCAGGGGATGGGGAAGAAAGCTCCTCCCGCTTCGCAGACTCCCCACACGGCCCGCCCCCTTGGCCCGCCAGGGTATCCGCTATGGCTAGGAAGTCGCCGAACACACGCGCTGGTAGACTGCCCCGGAGCGAGCGAAACAAGGGAAGGAGGGAGCGTCGTGGACCGCGTCGAACCGATGCTGCTGTCGCTGCTGGCCGCGGCGGTGCTGGGCCAGATGCTCAGCACGGCTCCCGTGCGTTTCGAGGCGCTGTTCGCGGCACCGCGCGACCCGGCCCCCTTCGACGTAGCGTCCATCATGATCCCGCCGGACGAACCGATACCCCACCGCGTCGCGATGAGCGATCAGGCCGCGCCGGAGGATCGCAACGACTGCTTCTGCGGCGCCAACTGAATCAAAGGGAGTTGGTCGCGCCGGCTTTCGCTTCCGCCAGGGTGCGCAACTCCGCCGCCACGGTCTCCAGGACGCTGCTCCAGTCGCCGGGGCGCGTCTGGCGGTGGACTCGCAGGGACGGATACCAGGGGCTGTCCGACCGGTCGAGCAGCCAGCGCCAGTCCGGCGCGTAGGGCACCAGCAGCCAGGCCGGTACCCCCAGCGCCCCCGCCAGATGAATGACCGCCGTGTCCACCGCGATCAGCAGGTCGAGGTTCTTCAGGATGGCCGCCGTGTCGGCGAAATCGCGCACGCCCTCGATCAGGTCCGTCACGCCAGCCGGCCGGGACGCGCGCGCATCGCCGGTTTGCAGGCTGAACACGCGCACCCCCGGAATCGCCAGCAGCGGACCCAGCGCCTGCACGGGGATCGAGCGGTTGCGGTCGTTGCGGTGTTGCGGGTTGCCGGCCCAGACGAGGCCCACGCGCAGGCCGCCGCCCATGGTCCCGCTCCCGGTGTCCCTTTCGGCGATGCGCCGGCCCCAGCGTTCGACCTCGTCGGGATCGGCGGACAGGTAGGAGGGGGTGGTGGGGATGGACGCCAGCTCCGTACCGAAGGCGCGCGGCAGGCTCATCAAGGGGCAGTGCAGGTCGTGTGGCGCCGGTTTCGGGCTGTGGACGAGCACCTGGATCTCCGGCCCCAGCGTCTTCATCAGGCGGAACAGCAGCGGGTGGATCTCCAGGATCACCCGCCCGCCGGTCCGCGCGACCATCGGCGCGTAGCGCGCGAACTGGATGGCGTCGCCGAATCCCTGCTCGGCGTGCAGAAGGATGGTCCGGCCCTCCAGCGGCTCGCCGGCCCAGGGCGGCGCGGCGAAGCGGCGCCAGCGCCATTCGAATCCCTCCCATCCAGCGCGCAAGTCACCCTGGAGCAGACGCCCGACCGCGCGGGCCAGATGGGCTTCCGCATGGTCTGGCCGGGCGGCGAGGGCGGCGTCGAAGCAGCCCTCCGCTTCCGCGAAGCGGCGCACGTCGCGCAGGACGGTCCCCAGGTTGACAAGCGTGTCGGGATGACGGGGCCGCAACCGCGCCGCCCGCGTCAGCCAGGACCGCGCCGCCTCGTACCGCGCCAGCGTGTGACACGCCGCCCCCAGATGGTCGAGGGCGTCGTCCTGAGCCGGGTCCAGGGCCAGGGCTCGGGCCAGCACCGGTTCCGCTTCCTCCACCCGGACCAGCGCCCGCAGCACGCCCCCCAGATGCGCCCACGGGGCGGCCGTTTGGGGCCGCAGGCGGATCGCCCTCGTGATCAACCGGGCCGCCCGTTCGTGGGTGCGGCGCTGTGCTTCCAGCACGCCCAGCAGGTGCAGCGCGTCGGGCAGCGCCGGCTCCACCGCCAGGACGAGCCGGTAGAGCGCCGCCGCCTCGTCGAGCCGGCCGGCCATGTGGTGGTTGACGGCAGCGTCCAGAGCGTCCAGGAGAGTCGCCATTCCTGTTGTCTACACCGGGGGCATGGCCGATGGCGAGCCCCCAGCATTGGGGAGCTTCATGGACGACCGCCTGCCGACGCATCTCTGGGTCATGGCGCACATCCGCGCCGCGGATTCCCAGGGCGTTTCGATGATGGTGCTGCGCAAGGGCGACCCCAGCCGCGGCACGGTCATCCTGAAGCTGAACCGGCTGGACCGGACCTTCAGCGTCCTGGTCCAGGTGCGCGAGGAGGAGCGTCTGCGCTGGTCCCGCGGCACCGGCGCCGACCCGGTGGACGAGGCCACCGCCGACGCCTACATCGCCCGCCAGACCCGCTACGACCCCGACGTCTGGGTCATCGAGGTCGAAGACCGCCACGGCCGCCACTGGTTCGAGGGCGAGGTCATTTAAGCATCCCCATACCGGCGAGCCAGCAAGCTGACTTGCCGTATTGCGTTCAAACGCCACGCAGGCTTTTCCGCGCCAACCATAAAGAATTAAGGGGGCGCGGCGCCCTCTTGGGCGCTCCGTCAAGGGAATGAACGGGAGAACCCGTTCATTCCCTTGACGGCATCACACCGCCCCCGCCTCGGCCTTCGCGCCGGCCGGGGCCGGGGCGACGCGGGGGAAGCGCAGGGTGAAGCGGGTGCCTTCGCCCGGGGTGCTGGCGACGGCGATGCTGCCGCGCAGCGTGCCGGTGACGAGGTTGTAGACGATGTGCAGGCCCAGGCCGCTGCCGCCGCGCCCGCGCCGCGTCGTGAAGAAGGGGTCGAAGATCTTCGGCAGGATGTCGGGCGGGATGCCGGCCCCGTCGTCGGCCACCTCCAGCTCCACCATGTCCGACGGCAGGGTGCGCGCGGTGATGGCGAGCCGGCCCGGCCGGTCCGGCGTGAAGGCGTGCGTCAGCGCGTTGATGACGAGGTTGGTCAGCACCTGCGACAGGGCGCCGGGGTAGCCGTCCAGCTCCAGCCCCTGCGGGCAGTCCAGGGCGGTGTCGACCCCCTTCAGGTCCTTGTAGGCGGGGCGCAGGCTGCGCAGCAGCTCCCCGACATAGTCGTTCAGGTCGAAGCGTCGCCGCTCGCCGCTCGACTGGTCCACGGCGACCATCTTGAAGCTCTGCACCAGATTGGCCGCGCGCGTGCTGTTGGACAGGATGAGCTGCGCCATTTCCCGCCCGTCGGACAGGAACCGCAGGAAGTCGGAGCGCTTGATGGCCCCTTCCGCCTGCTGGCGGGCCAGCTCGTCGATCAGGGTGACGAGCTGCGAGGCGCCGGTGATGGTGATGCCGATGGGGGTGTTCACCTCGTGCGCCACGCCGGCGACGAGCTGGCCGAGCGAGGCCATCTTCTCCGCCTGGATCAGGTTGGCCTGGGTTTCCTTCAGGTCGCGCAGTGCCTGCTCCGCCGCGTCGCGGGACCGGCGCAGCGCCGCTTCCGCCTCCACCTCGCGCGTCACGTCCACGGCGATGGACTGCACGGCCGGCTGGCCCATCCAGTCGACCAGACGGCTGGTCAGCTCGATCCACAGCTCCGTGCCGTCGAACCGGAAGGCGCGCAGGCGCCGCCGCTCGCTCGGCCGGCCGGATTGGACGATGTGGTAGTAGTTGGCCTGCACCGTGTCCCGCTCGTCGGTGGGGATCATGTCCAGGACCGACCGCAGGTCGAGCGCCTGGTCGATGCTGGTTCCCAGCATCTGGGCGAAGGCGTCGTTGGCGTAGAGCGGGCGGAAGTCGCGGTGAATGACGATGCCCTGGATCGACCCTTCGACGAGGTCGCGGAAACGCCGCTCGTTCTCCGCCAGATCGTGCTGGCGGCGGTCGATCTCGTCGATGAAGTAGCGGATGGAGGCGCCGATGTCCGTGATCTCGTCGTTGCCGGCGACCGGCACGGCGGTGTCCGAACCCGAGGTATTCGACCCCGACAGGCGGGCCAGCACCGCGCCGTTCAGCGCCACCAGCCGCGAGGTCAGGAAGCGGCGGAAGAACAGGTAGACGCCAATCGCCAGCAGCACCGACGCGCCGCCCAGCCCCATCACCACCCGCGTGCGCTCGTTGATCAGGGCCTTCAGCGCGCTCGTCCGCTCGGTCGAGCGGTCGTGCAGGGAGTCGAACAGCGCGCGGGTGGAGCGGTCCACCGTGTCCACCAGCACGCGGGACTGCCCGGACAGCGCCTGGGCGCGGTTGCGCGCCTGCAACCGTTCGGCGGAGGCGTCGAACAGGCCGCCCGGCGCCAGCAGGATGCGGGCCAGCTCGCCCCGGACGCGCTCCATCGCGCCGCCGGCCGGTTCCGGTGTCGCGGCGGCGATGCGGCCCAGCTCGGCCAGGGTGTTCTCGGCGGTGCGTCGTTCCGTGCGCAGCCGGTTCAGATGGTCGATCTGCACCGCCCCCGCCGCGCGGGCCATCAGGCCGCCCGCCCGCACCGCCCAGGGTCCGAGCGTCCCCGCCGCATCGGATCCCGACAGCCCTTCAAGAGCGTCGGACAGCTGGGCCAGCGCGCGGATGGCTTCGGCCTGCCGTTCGCCCGCTTCGATCTGGCGTGCGACCTCGCTGTTCAGGTCCGCGACCGTCGCGGCCAGGATCGGCAGGGCGGAGCGCACCTGCTCCAGTAGGCGGGCGTCGCCGCCTTCCCCGTCCCGGTCATCCTCCCCGCCGGCCCGCCGTCGGCTCGCCTCCTGAAGCACCTGCATGCGGTCCACGAGCTTGCGCAGGGACTCCAGCTCGGCCACCAGTTCGTCAAAGACGGCCCGGCGCTGCGGCATGCTGGCGGCCCCCGCCAGCACCGGCAGCCGCGCCACGAGCTGCTGGAGCGACCCGCGCAGCTCCGCGCTGGCGATGACCTCCGGCAGGGTGGTCGCCGACAGGGACGACACCTCCGCCCGGAACAGCCGGAAGGAGGATAGGGAGACGGCGCCGATCAGCACCACCAGCATCGCCATGACGCTCAGGCCCAGGGTGATGCGCAGCACGATGCCGACCCGCCGGCGCGCCGGGCGGGGCAGAGGAGGGGCGGCCGCCGCGGGCAGCTGCTGGTTGGGCGGCTGGTTGGGACAGTCCATTGGGGCGGCTTACCGTTTGATCGTCACGCGCCCGTCGAGCCGCGGCGCGAAGCGTCCGGTGCGGGCGATCTGGGTGGCAAGGATCGTGGAGACGAAATCGGCGTCGCGGTCGTCGACCAGACGCCGCGCCGAGGCCAGCGCCCCATAGCCGTCGCCCCCGCCGGCGAGATAGCTGCCCGTGGCGAGCCGGTAGCGCGCCGCCGGGTCCACCGGCTTGCCGCCGACCGTCAGCTCGACCACGCGCTGCCCGGCGGGCTTGGTCGCGTCCACCGTCACGCGGGCGTTGGACAGGTGGGGAAAGCGGCCGTGCATCTGCTCGATCCCGGAATAGCCGGCCTCCAGCACATCGCGGAGCTGCTTGCCCGTGACCTCGACCAGCACGGCGGTGTCGTGGAAGGGAAATTCGGTCTGGATGTCGCGGCGGGTCAGCACGGTGCCGGCCGCGTATTGCCGGTCGCCGCGGATGGAACCGCCGTTCATCAGCGCCACGTCGGCCTCCATCGCCGCGCGCAGCGCGTCGGCCACCGCGTTGCCGAAGGCGTTCTCGCCGCCGCGCACCGATTCACGCCGGGTGTCCATGGGCGTGTCGAGCAGCCCGACCTCCGCGCCCAGCATGCCGTCCAGCCGCGCGAGATAGGCCTTGGCCCGGCTTTCCACCGCGCTGTCGGGCGGCACCCCGGCGGTGTCGACCGCGCGCACGCCGGCGGTCCAGGCGGTGCGGGGCGTCGCGTTCGCGGCGTGCCCGGCCTTCTCCACCCGGTCGATGGTCAGGTCCAGCGCCAGCACCCAGGCCGCCTGCGCGTCCACCGTGGCGGACAGCATCTTGCCGCTGTAGTCCACGCCGACGGTGCGCCCCCGGTCCTGGTACAGCACGATGTCGGCGGCGCGGGCGGCGATGATGCCGCGGTGCGTGTCGCCGGAATTTCCCGTCAGCACGACGATCAGGTCCACCCCGTTGGCGCGGAGTTCCTGGGCCTTCTCGGTGACGGCCTTGACGGGATCGCGGAACTCCGTACGGGGGGAGCGGGTCGTCTCCCGCGTCTGCGCCGGGGTCGCCGCCAGCACGCCGACCCGGTACGGCCCGGCGGTCAGCACCACCGCGTTCTCAAGCCCGTCCAGAGCCTTTCCGGTCCCGCGGTCCACGGCGTTGGTGGTGACGAGGGGGAAGTTCGCCTCGAAGGCGCGGCTCATCAGGATGTCGTCGCCGTGGTGGAATTCCCGGTTCAGGGCCGCCATGGCGTCGATGCCCAGCCCGTTCAGCAGGTCGATGACGTGGGCGCCCTGGTCGTAGAAGGACATCACCGACGGCGCCAGAGACTGCCCGCCGTGCAGAACCAGCACCGTGCCGCGCGCCGCGCGCTCCCGCTGGATCAGCGTGGCCAGCCGGGCGAGCCCGCCGCGCCCCTGGCTTTCCTCCAACTCCGTCGTGCTGTGGGCGTAGAGGATGGTGAAGTGGAACGGCTCCGCCCGCGCCGGTCCCAGGAGGGCCGACAGCGCCAGGAAGAACATCGTCAGGATCGGTGCCGTCAGGATCGGGGCAACCCGCGAACGCCACACACCCTTGCCCCAGCCCATACTCCATCCTCCCCGTGCGCCGCTCCCGGCGATTGGATGTGATTATGCGCGTTCTCGCGCCGGTGGTGAAGCGTTGCCGTGGATGACAAATCGCCCCGTCCGATCGCTACTTCCGGCCGGGTCGGCGCTTGTTGCCGGTTTCGTTTGCAACAATCTGTAGGGCAAAGCCATCGAGACCCAGAAGGCTCCAGGGGAGGGCGCCGCCGTGAAGAACTTCATCACCCCGCCGCGCGTGGAGGGCTCGTCCTCCCGCCAGGCCCACGCCGACCTGCCGGCCGGAACCTACGAACGGGAGCTGGGGAAGGAGGGGTTCTTCGGCCCCGCCACCCACATGTACCACCGCCACCCGCCCACGGGATGGGTGGACTGGGAAGGTCCGCTGCGCCCGCGCGCCTTCGACCTGACGCGGATCGAGGGCGCGCAGGACTCGCCTTGGGACGCGGCGGACATCCTGCACAACGCCCATGTGCGCATGCGCCTGTGGCGCGCGCCGGAGCGGATGGACCATCTGGCCCGCAACGGCGACGGCGATGAACTGATCTTCATCCACGCCGGCCGGGGGGAATTCTTCTGCGACTACGGACACCTGAGTTTCCGGACCGGCGACTACATCGTCCTGCCGCGCTCCACCATGTGGCGGATGGAGTGCGCGGAACCGGTGACCGCCCTGCTGATCGAGGCGACGAACGGCACCTACCGCCTGCCGGACAAGGGGCTGGTCGGGGCGCACGCCCTGTTCGACCCGGCCATCCTGGACGTGCCGGCCATCGACGACGCCTTCCTGGCGCAGCAGGACGAAAAGCCCTGGCAGGTCCGCATCAAGCGGCGCGGGGAGAACTCCACCGTCACCTACCCCTTCAACCCGCTGGACGCGGTGGGGTGGAAGGGCGATCTGGTGCCGGTGCGGCTGAACGTGGCGGACATCCGGCCGCTGATGAGCCACCGCTACCACCTGCCGCCCAGCGCCCACACGACCTTCGTCGCCGACCGCTTCGTCGTCTGCACCTTCACCCCGCGCCCCTTCGAAAGCGACCCCGGCGCGCTGAAGGTGCCCTTCTTCCACAACAACGACGACTTCGACGAGGTGATCTTCTACCACGCCGGCGATTTCTTCAGCCGCGACAACATCCATCCGGGGATGGTGACCTTCCACCCCTGCGGCTTCACCCACGGCCCGCACCCCAAGGCGCTGGGCGCCGCCTTCACCCCGCGCAAGCCCGCCACCGACGAGTATGCCGTGATGCTCGACACCCGCGACGCGCTGGAACTGGGGGAGGGCGCCAAGGCGGTCGAATGGACCGGCTATGTGGACAGCTGGAAGGCCCCCGGCGCCGCCCCCAAGGCTGGGGAGTAACCGCCATGCCCCACCGCAGCCTTCCCCTGCACTACGTCACCCCGCCCGAACTGCGCGGGGAGACGGCCGGGCGCCGGCCCGTGGTGATCGTCGGCGGCGGGCCGGTCGGTCTGGCCGCCGCCATCGACTGCGGGCTGCACGGCATCCCGGTCCTGTTGCTGGACGAGGACGACCGCGTGTCCACCGGCAGCCGGGCCATCTGCTGGTCCAAGCGGACGCTGGAGATCTTCGACCGGCTGGGCGTCGCCGGCCGCATGCTCGCCAAGGGCATTACCTGGAAGGTGGGCAAGCTGTTCCACCGCGACCGCATGGTCTACCAGTTCGACCTGCTGCCGGAGGCCGGGCACAAGATGCCGGCCTTCATCAACCTCCAGCAATATCACGTGGAGGAATACCTGATCGAGCGCGCGGTCGAACTGCCCCAGGTCGAGCTGCGCTGGAAAAGCCGCGTCATCGGCCTGACCTGCACGCCCGACGGCGTGACGCTGGAGGTGGAAACGCCGGAGGGGCGCTACAGGGTCGAGGCCGACTGGCTGCTGGCCTGCGACGGCGCCCGCAGCCCGATCCGCAAGATGATGGGGCTCAGCTTCGAAGGGAAGGTGTTCGAGGACCGCTTCCTGATCGCCGACGTGAAGATGACGGCGGATTTCCCGACCGAGCGCTGGTTCTGGTTCGACCCGCCCTTCCACTCCGGCTCGAGCGCTTTGCTGCACCGGCAGGCCGACAACGTCTTTCGCATCGACCTGCAACTGGGCTGGTGCGCCGATCCGGAGGAAGAGAAGAAGCCCGAGCGCGTCATCCCGCGCCTGCGCGCCATGCTGGGGGAGGAGGTGCCATTCGAGCTGGAATGGGTGTCCATCTACACCTTCCAGTGCCGGCGGCTGGAACGGTTCCGGCACGGCCGCGTGCTGTTCGTCGGCGACAGCGCGCATCAGGTCAGCCCCTTCGGCGCGCGGGGAGGCAACGGTGGCCTTCAGGACGCCGACAATCTGGTGTGGAAACTGGCCCTGGTCCTGCGCGGGGCGGCGCCGGATGCGCTGCTGGACAGCTACGACGAGGAACGCATTCGCGGCTGTGACGAGAACATCCGCAACTCCACCCGTTCCACCGACTTCATTTCGCCCAAGGGACCGGGCGCGCAGCTCTTCCGCGACGCGGCGCTGAGCCTCGCCGCCGATGCCCCCTTCGCCCGGCGTCTGGTGAACTCCGGCCGGCTGTCGGTGCCCTGCTCGCTGGAGGGCTGCGGGTTGCAGACCCCGGATTCGGCGCCGTGGGAGGACGGGGCGGGCCCTGGCACGCCCTGCCCCGACGCGCCTGTCATCGAACGCAATGGCATGCCCGGCTGGTTGCTGACCGAGCTAGGACACGACTTCGCGCTGCTGGTCTTCGCCGACAGCCCCGCTAACCTGCCGGACCGCGCGGCGCTGAAGCGTCTGCAACGCCATCCGGCGGGTCTGCGGGAACTGGTGGTGGCGCCGAGCGCCGAGGGCTTCGACGGTGAGCTTGCCCTTCTCACCGACGCGGACGGCTTGGCGCGGCGCCGGTACGGCGGCCGGCCGGGCTCGGTTCACCTGATCCGTCCGGACCAGCACGTCGCCGCGCGCTGGCCGGTATTGGACGAGGCGGCGGTGTGGTCCGCCCTGGACCGCGCCACCGGCCGCCCCACCTCCCCGGCGGTGGCCGCGGCGTGAGGCGGGGGGTAAGCACAAAATCGCAGCGAAATCACAGCAAATTCGTGGCGTATGCGCATGCTGCACTGCACCCATTCCGGATTGGTAATACCAGTTTGTGTGCGCTGCATCATATCTTGGCCTTGCCCATTCTCGGGGCGTTTCCTCCCTAGACTCAGGGCCGCGGCTTTCCGCGGCCCTTTTTTCTTGCCCTCACCCCCGCTCGCCCCAGCGGTCCTGGAAGACCAGATCCTCCAGCGGCAGACGCTCCCGCCAGCCGGCCTTTTCCAGCTCCGGCGTCTCGTGGAAGTGGGAGACGTGGCCGATGCACAGGTAGGCGATGGGGACGATCCGCTCCGGGATGCCCAGCGCCTCGCGGATCTTGTCCTCGTGCAGGATGCTGACCCAGCCGACGCCCAGCCCCTCCGCCCGCGCCGCCAGCCACAGGTTCTGCACGGCGCAGACGCAGGAATAGAGGTCCATGGTCGGGATGTGCGTGCGGCCCAGCACGACGGGGCCGGCGCGCTCGCGGTCGCAGGTGATGCACAGGTTGACGGGCGCCTCGCGGATGCCTTCCAGCTTCAGGCGGTTGTAGAGCGCCTGCCGCTCGCCGGTGAACAGGCTTGCCGCTTCCTCGTTGGCCTGCGTGAAATCGGCGTGGACGCGGGCCTTCACCGCCGGGTCGCGGATCACGATGAAGTTCCAGGGCTGCATGAAGCCCACGGACGGCGCGTGATGCGCGGCGGTCAGGATGCGGGTCAGCACCTCGTCCGGCACCGGGGCGGGGGCGAACTGCCCGCGCACGTCGCGGCGCGAGAAGATGGCCTTGTAGAGCGCGTCGCGCTCCTCCGGTGTAAAGGCGTGGTTCATTCGGAACGGTCCGCCGCGATGACGTGGAAGAAGGACGCGAAGACGTTGCCCCGCCGCCCGCCGAGCGGCCCGAGGTCCGACCCGTCTGCCGCCGTGGCGGTGACCAGCGGATCGTCCTCCCCGCGCGCGAGGACGGAGGCGTAGTGGAACTCGTGCCCGCGCAGCGCCGTGCCGGCCCGCCCCAGTGGGGTGTCGGCCAGCAGCACCGCCCGGCGGTAGCCCAGGTGCAGCTTCCGCTTGGCGAAGGAGGTCCGCACGCCGAGCAGCCCCAGCATCGGGTGCGTGGTGCCGCCTGCGTCCTCCAGCGTTTCGCCCAGCACCATGTAGCCGCCGCACTCGCCATAGACAGGCCGGGTCTCGGCGAAGCTGCGCAGGGATTCGCGGAACCGCCCGGCGGCGGCGAGCCGCCCCGCGTGCAGTTCCGGATAGCCGCCGGGCAGGTAGACGGCATCCGAGCCCTCCGGCGGTGCCTCGTCGGCCAGGGGGGAGAAGGTCACGACCTCCGCCCCCGCCACGCGCCAGCTTTCCAGCAGATGCGGGTAGGCGAAGGTGAAGGCGGCGTCCCGCGCGATGGCGATGCGCTGCCCCAGCGGCGGCAGGGCGGGCGCGAAGGCCCCCTCCGGCGCGCGCGACGGCGTGGCGAGCGCCGTTATCTTGTCCAAGTCCACATGCTGCGCGACGAAGCGGCCGAGCGCCTCCAGCCGCGCCTGAAGGTCCGCCGTCTCCTCCGCCTGGATCAGGCCCAGGTGGCGTTCCGGCAGGATCACGTCGGGCGTGCGGGGCAGGGCGCCCAGCAGGGGAATGCCCAACGCCTCGATGGCGGTGCCGGCCAGCGCGGTGTGGCGGGGGCTGCCGACGTTGTTCAGGATGACGCCGCCGATGCGCACGCCCTCCCGGTAGGTCGCGAAGCCCTTGACCAGCGCGGCGGCGGACTGCGACTGCCCCTTGGCGTTGACCACCAGCAGCACCGGCCAGCCGGTGCGCTCCGCGATGTCCGAGGTGGCGCCGGTGCCGGTGGCCCCGACGCTCGCCACGCCGTCGAACAGGCCCATCAGGGCCTCGCAGACCAGGATGTCCGTGCCGTCCCCGGCGCGGCGGACCAGCGAGTCCAGCAGGTCCGGCCCCATGGACCATGTGTCGAGGTTGTAGCTCGGTCGCCCGGTGGCCGCCTGATGGAAGGCCGGGTCGATGTAGTCCGGCCCCGCCTTGACCGCCCCGACCGCGAGGCCCTGCGCCCGCAGCGCCGCCAGCAGGCCCAGCGTCACCGTGGTCTTGCCGGTGCCGGAAGCCGGCGCCCCGACGATCAGCCCGCGCGGCGCCTTACCGGGCATGGCCGACTCCTTGGGGAAGCCACTCCAGCACGGGGCGCAGGCGCACCACCTCGCCGATCACGATGATGGCCGGGGGCTCCAGGCCGCTTTTCGCCAGATCCTCCACGCAGGTGCCGAGCGCGGTCACCAGCACGCGCTGGCGCTCGGTGGTCGCGTCGGTGACGACGCCGACGGGGGTATCCGGGGGCAGGCCGCCCTCCATCAGCTCCGCCGCGATGCCCGGCAGACCCTTCCAGGCCATGTAGAGGATCAGCGGCGCGCCCGTGGCGGCCAGCGCCTTCCAGTTCGGCCCGCCCGCGCAGGAATGGCCGGTCGCCAGGATCACCGCCTGGTTGGCCGTGCGGTGCGTCGCCGGGATGCCGGCGTAGGCCGGGCCGGCGATGCCCGCGGTGATGCCGGGAATGATGCGGAAGGGGATGCCCTGCTCGGCCAGCGCCTGCGCCTCCTCACCGCCGCGCCCGAAGACGAAGGGGTCGCCGCCCTTCAGCCGCAGCACGCGGTGCCCCTCGCGCGCCAGCTCGATCAGGCGGTTGGTGATGTCGTCCTGCTGGGCGGACGGCCGCCCGCCGCGCTTTCCCGCGAACTCCAGCCTTGCCGTGGGCGATGCCAGCGCCATGATCCGTTCGCCGACCAGCGCATCGTGGACGATCACGTCGGCTTGCCTTAGACCTTGCAGGGCCAGCAGGGTCAGCAGGCCGGGGTCGCCCGGCCCGGACCCCGCCAGCCAGACGCTGCCGGGGGCGAAGGGAACCGGATCCAAGGGGAAGGGGAGGGAGTCGGGCAACGGCTCTGTGGTCATGGACGAGCACTCAGCGACGGAAAACGGGGCGACGGAAGACGGGGCAGCGGAAAACGGCGTGGAGAGCGGAGAGGGCGACGGTAAGGCCTTGCGCCGGGGTTGGACGACGGGCACCTGCGCCACTGCCGCCGCGCGCGCGGCCTGCGAGGCGCTGTTCACCGGCAGCTTCCCCGACCCGGTGACGGTGACCCTGCCCGGCGGCCAGACGCCGGCTTTTACTTTGGCCTGGACTAGCCAGGGAGACGGCTGGGCGGCGGCCGGCGTGGTCAAGGACGCGGGCGACGACCCGGACGTGACGCACGGCGCGCTGATCCGCGCCCGCCTGTGGCGTGCGGAGCCCGGCCAGGGCGTCGTCTTCCGCGCGGGCGAGGGGGTCGGCACCGTGACTCGCCCCGGCCTGCCGGTCCCGGTGGGGGAGCCCGCCATCAACCCGGTCCCCCGCGCCATGATCCGCCAAGCGGTTCAGGAAGCGGCGGCGCTGGCCGGGCAGCCGGCGGACGTCGTGGTCGAAGTGTCGGTGGAGAATGGGGAGGTGCTGGCCCGCCGCACCATGAACCCGCGATTGGGCATCGTCGGCGGCCTGTCGATCCTGGGGACCACGGGCATCGTCGTGCCCTATTCCTGCGCGGCCTGGATCGCCTCCATCCAGCGCGGCGTCGACGTGGCGCGCGCCGCCGGCCTGCCCCACGTCGCGGCCTGCACCGGCGACACCTCGGAAAAGGCGGTCGTCGCCCGCTACGGCCTGCCGGAACACGCCCTGATCGACATGGGCGATTTTGTCGGCGGCACGCTGAAATACCTGCGCCGCAACCCCGTGCCGCGCCTGACGCTCTGCGGCGGCTTCGCCAAGTTCGGCAAGCTGGCGCGCGGCCTGCTGGACCTGCATTCCAAGCGCAGCAGCGTCGACCTCGACTGGCTGGCGGACCGCATGGCGGAGCTTGGCGCCGCGCCCGAGCGGGTCGCGGAAGCCCGCCACGCCAACACCGCGGCGCATGTCCTGGGCATAGCGAAGGACGCTGGCTTGCCGCTCGCCGACCGCGTGGCCGCGCTGGCGCAGGACGCGGCACTCGCCGTGCTGGACGGCGCCCCCGTGGAGGTCGAGGTGCTGGTCACCGACCGCGCCGGAGCCATCGTGGGTGAGGCCAGGTGGCGGGGACCACATCAGCCATAGTCCCCTCTCCCCTCCGGGGAGAGGGTTAGGGTGAGGGGGGTGCGCTTTGGCCGGACGCGCCGCCACGCGCAACCCCCTCACCCTCCCCTCTCCCCGGAGGGGAGAGGGTTTCTGGCCGTGGATGGGCGTCCTCACTCCCCCAACCCCCGGTACCGCCGGACAT
Source organism: Azospirillum mesophilum (assembly GCF_053470405.2). Taxonomy (NCBI): domain Bacteria; kingdom Pseudomonadati; phylum Pseudomonadota; class Alphaproteobacteria; order Rhodospirillales; family Azospirillaceae; genus Azospirillum; species Azospirillum mesophilum. Next base: position 27,265 of record NZ_JBPXMQ020000040.1, on the reverse strand, counting down.
GCGACCCGTCGTAGAGGGCGCTGCACCGGAAATCCTCCACGCCCAGCGCCGGGCCGACCAGGATCAGCGCGGTGCGCTCCATGGGTGCTTCGGCGACCTTGGCGGCGATGTCGGCCAGCGTGCCGCGCAGAACCCGCTCGTCCGGCCATGTCGCCCGATAGATGACCGCCGCCGGGCAGTCGGCGCCGTAGAGGGGCGTCAGCCGCTCGACCACCCGGTCGATCACATGGATGGACAGGTGGATGGCCAGCGTCGCGCCGGACTGCCCCAGCACCTCCAGCGTCTCGCTTGCGGGCATGGCGGAGGCGCGGCCCTCCGTGCGTGTCAAAATCAGCGTCTGGCTCACCTCCGGCAGGGTCAGCTCCCGCCCCAGCGCGGCGGACGCCGCCGCGAAGGCCGGCACGCCGGGGGTGATGGTGTAGGGGATGCCCAGTTCCCGCAGCGCCCGCGTCTGCTCGCCCAGCGCGCTGAACACCGACAGGTCGCCGGAATGCAGCCGGGCCACGTCCTGCCCGGTCTCATGCGCCGCTTTGAACTCCGTCACGATCTGGTCGAGCGTCATGGGGGCCGTGTCCACCACCCGCGCCCCCGGCGGGGCGTAGGCCAGGATCTCCTTCGGCACGAGGGAGCCGGCGTAGAGGCAGACCGGGCAGGCGGCGATCAGGTCGCGGCCGCGCAGGGTCAGCAGGTCGGGGGCGCCCGGTCCGGCGCCGATGAAGTGAACGGTCATTGGGAATCCCCCGAGATGGCGAGCGCGCAGGTCGCGCGCTGAGTGGAGCGGCGCGGCAGCAGCAGGCGAGCGCCCGGCCCGGCGGCGGCCAGCGCCGCGGCCTCGGCCACGGACGCCACCCCCACGGCGGCCTCTACCCGCGCGGAGCGGGTGACGGTCTGGTCCTGAGCGGCGGCAAGGGCCGCGTCATCGATGAAGGTCAGCGGCAGGGCGAGCCGACGCGCGGCCTCCTGCACGCCCGCTTCGCCGCGTTTGCGTTCGGGTGCCGCCAGGACGGCACAGGCAGCATCACTCAGCTTCGCTTCCTCGAAGGCGGCGCGGACCAGCGCGGCGATCTCGTCGCCGGGACAGCCGGAACGGCAGCCGATGCCGGCGGCGATCATAGGGGCCGCGATCATAGCGCCTTCTCCGCCAGCCACAGCGTGACCGGCATCAGCGGGCGCCAGCCGGTGAAGCCGCCGATGGGGGCCGCGCGGCTGACCGCGATCTGCGACAGCTGCCCGCCCAGCCGCTTGTGCGCCGTGATCAGCATGGCCTCGCTTTCCAGCGTCACGGCGTTGGCGACGATCCGCCCGCCGGGCTTCAGCGCGGTCCAGCAAGCGTCCAGAACGCCGTCGTTGGTCAGCCCGCCGCCGATGAACACCGCGTCCGGCGCGGGAAGCCCGCTCAGCGCCTCCGGCGCCTTGCCGCGCACCAGCTCCAGCGCCGGCACCCCGAAGGCGGCGGCGTTGGCGGGGATGCGGGCGAGGCGGTCCGCCTTGTGCTCGATGGCGATGGCGCGGTTGGTTGGGTCGCTCAGCATCCATTCCACGCCGATGGAGCCCGACCCGGCGCCCACGTCCCACAGCAGCTCCCCGCGCCGGGGCGCCAGCCAGGAGAGGGTGACGGCGCGGATCTCGCGCTTGGTGATCTGCCCGTCATGCTCGAACCAGTCGTCGGGCAGTCCCGGCGTGCGCGGCAGGCTGCGGGCGCCGGGCACGGCGACGCACTCCACGGCCAGCGTGTTCAGGTCGGCGACGCGCTCCGCGTCCCACGCCTCGGCGGTGGCATCGACGCGGCGTTCGCGCGGGCCGCCCATGGCCTCCAGCGCGGTGATCCGGGACGGCCCGAACCCGTGCGCCATCAGCAGAGCCGCCAGCTTGGCCGGAGTCGTGCCGTCCCAGGACAGGGCCAGCAGGCGCGCGCCGTCTTGCAGGTGCGGGATGACCAGCTCCAGCGGGCGGCCGTGCACGGTCAGGCACACCGCCTCCTGCAACGGCCAGCCCAGCCGCGCCGCCGCGAGGCTGAAGGAGGACGGGGCGGGGACCACCAAGGTTTCCTCCGCCGGGACGATCCGGGACAGCGTGGCGCCGATGCCGTACCAGGACGGATCGCCGCTCGCCAGCACGCAGACCCGCCGTCCGCGCCGCACCAGCAGGGCGGGGTAGGCGTCCGACAGCGGCGAGGGCCAGGACAGCCGCTCCTGCCCGTTCATCTCCGGCACCAGGGACAGGTGCCGGGCGCCGCCGGCCAGCAGTTCGGCGCTTTCGACCAGGGCGCGCGCGGCGGGGGACAGGCCGTCCCACCCGTCCTCGCCCAGGCCCACGATGCTGAGCCAACGCCCCGGTGATGTGCTATTCATCGCGCGACCCACCGGCTGAGAGGGAAACCATGAAGGCGCTGATGCCTTTCAAAGCGCTGATACTGGGCGGCACGACGGAGGCCACGGCGCTGGCGCGCCTGCTGACCGGTCATCCGGCCATCGACGCCACCGTCTCGCTGGCCGGGCGCACCAAGCAGCCGGTGCTGCCGCCCCTGCCGACCCGCATCGGTGGCTTCGGCGGCGTGGACGGGCTGGCGGCACACCTCGTCGAGAACGGCATCCAGGCGGTGGTGGATGCGACGCACCCCTTTGCCGACCAGATCTCCGCCAATGCGGCGGCGGCCTGCGCGCGCGCCGGTGTGCCGCTGCTGGTGCTGACCCGCAAGCCCTGGATGCCGGGCGAGGGCGACCGCTGGATCGGCGTGCCGACCATGGAGGCCGCCGCCGAAGCCCTGCGCCCGCTGGGCGAGAACGTCTTCCTGACCATCGGCCGGCAGGAGGTCGCGGTGTTCGAGGCGGTGCCGGACAAGAGCTACCTGATCCGCGCGGTCGACCCGCCGGAGCCCACGCCAAACCTGTCGCGCCACTGCCTGATCCTCGACCGCGGTCCCTTCACGCTGGACGGCGAACTCGCCTTGCTCGCCGAACACGACATCGATGTGATCGTCAGCAAGAACAGCGGCGGCACGGCGACCGAGGCGAAGCTGGAAGCGGCCCGCCGCCGCGGCATCCCCGTCGTGATGGTCGAACGCCCCCCCGGCAACGGCGTGGCCGAGGTCCACGACGCGCCGTCCGCGCTCCGCTGGCTGGAGGGGCTGGCCGGTCACGCCCGCACCCCGTAGCTGCGCGGGGTGTAGACCCAGGGCTGCGCGCCGTCGCGCGGGACCAGCCGGGTGTGCGAGGCGCCGATGATGACGCAGGTCCGCATGTCGGCCTGGGCCGCGTCCACCGCACCCAGCGTCGTGACGATCAGGTTTTCGTCCGGGCGCCCGACCGCCTGCGCCAGGATGACGGGCGTTTCCGGTGAACGGATGTCCCGCAGCGCGTCGAAGGCGGCGCCAAGCTGCCAGGGGCGGGCGCGGCTGATCGGGTTGTAGAGCGCGATGACGAAGTCCGCCTCCGCCGCCAGACGCAGGCGCTTCAGCACAACGTCCCAGGGCTTCAGGTTGTCGGACAGGGAGATGGCGCAGAAATCGTGCCCCAGCGGAGCGCCCGCGCGCGCGGCGGCGGCCTGCATGGCGGAAATGCCGGGATCGACCTGAAGGGGCACCCGGTGCCACGCGTCCGGCGCGTTCGGGTCGTCCAGTGCTTCGAACACGGCGGCGGCCATGGCGAAGACGCCGGGATCGCCACCCGACACCACCGCGACCTTGCGGCCCTCCGCCGCCAGTTGCAGGGCGTGGCGGGCACGGTCCAGCTCCACCCGGTTGTCGGAGGCGTGGCGCACCTGCGGCCCCGGCGGCACGCGCTCCACATAGGGGAAATAGCCGACGAGATCCGTGGCCTCGGCCAGATCGCGCCGGGCCTCCGGCGTCAGCCAGTCCTCCGTCCCCGGCCCGAGGCCGACCACCTTCAACCAGCCATCATTTGGGTTGGCAGTCATCGCCGCAGACCCACGCCGGGAATGACGATCTGCGAGAAGTAGGGCGCGACTTCCGGAGCCTCGGTGAAAGGCAGGACGCGCTGGTTCTCCATGCTCGCGCGCTCGATGTACCAGGCGCGGTCGGCGAGCCCGGCGGCGATCACGGCGCGGCGCACCTTCGGCAGGTTCTGGCCCAGCTTCATGATGACGGCGGCGTCGGTGTTGTTGAGCGCGGTCAGCAACGCCTCCTCGCTCAGCGTGCCGGGGATGACCGACAGCACGTCGTCGCGCAGCGTCAGCGGGCGCGGCAATAGCGAGGCGCTGCACGACATCGACGTGACGCCCGGCACCACCTCCGTCGGGAAACGGGAGGCCAGCCGCAGGAACAGGTGCATGAAGCTGCCGTAGAAGAAGGCGTCGCCCTCGTTCAGCGCGGCGATGTTGCGCCCGGCCTTCAGATGCTCGGCCAGCCGCTCGGCGGATTCGTCGAAGAACTCCTCGATCTGCCGGCCGTAGTCCGGGTGCTGCGGCGGCAGCTCCACGGTCACCGGATAGACCAGCGGCAGTTCGATGTGCTCCGCCGTGATGCAGTCGGCGGCGATGCGCCGAGCCTGGCCGGAGGTGCCGCGCTTGCAGAAATAGGCCACCACCGGGCAGGATTTGATGGTGCGGATGGCGCGGACAGTCATCAGGTCCGGGTCGCCGGGGCCGACGCTGACGCCAAAAAGCTTGCCGGTAATGGTTTGGGGATCGGTGCTCATTATTCGACGTCGCTCGCCAGGGCGTTGACCGCGGCCGCTGCCATGGCGCTGCCGCCACGCCGGCCCCGGATGGCCAGGAAGGGAATGCCGTAGGAATGCTCGGCCAGAGCGTCCTTGCTCTCGGCGGCCCCCACGAAGCCGACGGGGAAGCCCAGGATCGCCGCCGGCTTCGGCGCGCCGTCGCGGATCATCTCCAGCAGCTTGAACAGCGCGGTCGGCGCGTTGCCGATGGCGACGACGGAGCCTTCCAGCTTGGGCCGCCACAGCTCCAGCGCGGCGGCGGAGCGGGTGTTGTCCACCTGTTTGGCCAGATCCGGCACGGCCGGGTCGCGCAGGGTGCAGATCACCGCGTTGTCGGCCGGCAGGCGCGCCCGCGTGATGCCGTGCGCCACCATCTCGCTGTCGCAGAGGATCGGCGCGCCGGCACGCAGGGCCTTGCGCGCGGACGAGCCCACGTCGGGGGAGAACATCAGCTCCCGCGCCGCATCGACCATGCCGCAGGCATGGATCACGCGCACGGCGACCGGCTTCAGGTCGTCGGGCAGGGCGGACAGGTCGGCCTCCGCCCGGATGGTGGCGAAGGACTGCCGGTAGATGGCCGCTCCATCGCGGATGTAGTCGTAAAGCGGCGCATCAGACACGGGACAACTCCTCGATAGAAAGATCGGCCACGGCGTCCACCGCCTCGGCCGGCGTCAGGCCGGACCGCCAGGGTTCGGCGCCGGGAACGGCGTTCAGCGCGACATCGTAGACGCCTTCACGCGCGGTCAGCGTGACATCCGCAGCGCCGGGATGCGCGCAGCCCTTCACGCAGCCGGAGACATGCACCATCCGCACCCCTTCCAGCAACCCCGGCGCGCGCCGGGCGATGGCGAGGCCGTCGGCGTGGGTGTCGGTGGTGCCCACGTCGCAGCCGGTGATGCCGCTGCACGCGGTGATCTTCAGACGCACGTCGGCGGGGGACAGGATGCCGCCCAGCGCTGCGGCCTTGTCCGCTTCGGCCTCGCCCGCCCCGACCAGCAGCAGGGCGCGCCAGGGGGTGAGGCGGAGTTCATGGGTGAGGTCGGCCAGCGCCTCCAGCCGGTTGCAGTCCAGGCGCCCGAAGGGGAAGGCCACGCCGAGCCAGGAGGGTTGGGGGCCGAGGAACAATTGCCCCCTCCCTAACCCTCCCCCGCCGATGGCGGTGGAGGGGACTGCCGCCGTCTTTCCCTCCACCGCCACAGGCGGGGGAGGGAGGGACCCACGCGCCAGCGTGGGGGGGAGGGGGCACAGAGCCCCAACCCGCTCCCGCACCGCCTCGACCCCCACCGCCTTCACCAGCCCCGCCATGCGCCGCGGCGGTTCCACCAAGCCGGCGCGCAGGTCGAGAAACGCCCGCGCGACCGCCGCGCCCAACTCCACCATATCCTCCGGCCGGCAGAGCCCCAGCAGCGCCGCCGTTCCAAGATCGCCGCCCAGGCCCACGCGAAACCGCGGCCCATCCTCCGTCGCCACGGCCTCGAACCGCAAGTCGGTGCTGCTGTCGAACAGAGTCGCCCGCCCGCCGCCGTCCACCAGCCAGCCGAACTTGGGCGGCAGCCGGTGCAGATCCGCGTCCGCCGCCAGCCGCGCGTCCAACTCCAGCGCGAAGGGGCGCACGTCCAGCACGGCCTCTGCGTCCAGCCCGGCGGTAGGGGAGGTCAGCACGTTGCGCACCGCCTCGCTTTCCGCGTCGGTGGAGACGTAGCCGAGCAGCCGCAACTCCTCGATCAGCGTGCCCATGTCCTCGGCGCGGACGCCGCGCAGTTGCAGGTTGCCGCGGTGGCTGAGGTCCACCAGACCGTTGCCGAAGCGCCGACCAAGCTCCGCGATGCGCTTGGCCGCAGCGCTCGGCAGCACGCCCGCCGGGACGCGGACGCGGACCAGAAGGCCGTCGCCGACCTCCATGGGCGCCAACACGCCGGGGCACATGCCGCGCCGGCGTGGGGCATTGCGGGGCGGCGCGTTGCGGGTTGGAACCGGTTGCGTGGTCATGCGACCATCTCCTTGCGGCGGCGCAGATCGTCGCCCGTTGAGTTGCGGCGGGGGTGCCAGAGCCCGCGCTCCAGCGCCTCCGTCAGGCGGTCCAGGATATGTCGGGCGGCGGCCGGATTGGACTGCGCCAGGAAGTCCCACACCCGCTCGTCCTCGACATAGGCGTCGAACATCTGGTCGAAGTGGTGCGGGCGCACCGCCGCCGTGGTGGCGGCGAAGGCGAACAGCGTGTCGACGCTGGCGGCCAGCTCCGCGGCCCCCCGGTAGCCGTGGCGCATCATCCCCGCGATCCAGCGCGGGTTCGCGGCCCGGCCGCGCAGCACGCGGGCGATCTCCTCCGACAGGGTGCGGACGGCCAGCTTCTCCGGCTCCGACGTGTCGAGGTGGTAAAGCGTCGGATCGTTGTCCGCCAGCGCGGCGGCGGCGGAGAAGCCGCCCTCATACTGCATGGAGCCGTCGGTGGAGAGCACGTCGTGCTCCCGCTGGTCCTGGTGGTGGACCAGGGCGTCGGCCTCGCCCACGCGGCGGCGGAACAGGGTGGGCAGGGGCACGCCCTCCAGGTCCTTGCCGTAGGCGTGGCAGCTTCCCTCCAGATAGGCGGCGCCGAAGTCGGCCCGCGCCGCCCAGTCGCCGCGCGCCACCATGCCCGGCAGGGCGGTACCGTAGACGCCCGGCGCCGAGCCGAACACCCGCGCGCTGGCCCAGCGGTCGGCATCCTCCGGCGCGGTCCCGCCGGCTTCCAGCGCGGCGCGGTCGGCGCGGACGGCGACGGCGACGGGGTTCACGTCCGCCGGCTCGTCCTCCGCGATCACGGCGCGGACGGCCTGGTCGAACAGCGCGATCTGCTGCGGGAAGACGTCGCGGAACAGGCCGGAGATGCGCAGCGTCACGTCCACGCGCGGCCGGCCGAGCACCGATGCCGGCATCACCTCGAATCCGGTGACGCGGCCGGAGCCATTCTCCCACAGCGGACGCACGCCCAGCAGCGCCATGGCCTGCGCCAGCTCGTCGCCGCCGGTGCGCATGGCGGGCGTGCCCCAGCAGTCCACGACCAGCCGCTGCGGCCAATCGCCGTGGTCTTGCAGGTAGCGGGTGATCAGCGCGTCCGCCGCCTGCCAGCCCAACGTCCAGGCGGTCGGCGTCGGTACCCCGCGCGGGTCCAGCGCGTAGAGGTTCCGCCCGGTGGGCAGCGTGTCTGCCCGCCCGCGCGCCGGGGAGCCGCCGGGGCCGGGCCTCACGAAGCGCCCGTCCAGCCCGGCGAGCAGCGCCGCCATCTCCGCCTCGCCGCAGGAGTCGAGCCGGCCGGCGACATCCTCGTCCTTCGTGAAGCGGGCGACGGCGGCCAGCAGGCGGGCGCGGCGTTCCGGCTCCGGCGTGGTGCCGAAGACGTGCAGGCCGTCGCGGATCTGCATCTCCTTCACGTCGCAGAGATGCGCGTCCAGCCGGTTCAGGACCGTGTCGGGATCGTCGTCGGGCCGCAGGTTGCAGTCGGCGGCCACGCCCGACCGCCACGCCAGATCGAGGATCGTTTCGCGCAGCGTGCCCAGCCGGCGCGGGTCCAGCCCGGTCGCCTGGCTGTACTCGTCGATGGCCTGTTCCAGGGCGGCAAGGTCGCCGTGCAGACCGGCCTCGACCGGCGGGGGCGTCAGGTGGCCGATCAGCACGGCGCCCAGACGGCGGCGCGCCTGCACGCCCTCGCCCGGATTGTTCACGATGAAGGGGTAGAGGCAGGGCAGAGGGCCGGCCACGATCTCCGGCCAGCAGTCGGACGACAGCGCCACCGCTTTGCCCGGCAGCCATTCCAGCGTGCCGTGCGCGCCCACCTGCACCAGCGCGTGGATGCCCACGGCGTGCCGAAGCCAGAGGTGGAAGGCGAGATAGCCGTGGCTGGGAGGCGTCTCCGGGTCGTGATGCTGCGCGGTGGTCAACGGGCCGTGGCCCCGGCTGGGCTGCACGGCGACGACAGCGTTGCGGCAGGTGACGACGCGGAAGTGGAACGCGCCGTCGGAGAGGAGGGGATCGGCGCCTTCATCGCCCCAGGTCGCGGCGATGCGGGCGCGGGCCTCGGCGGGGGCGAGGCGGCGGTAGTCCTCCAGGCTGAGGCTTACCGTGGCCCCGCCGGTCAGGGCGGCCATCAGCGCGGCGGAATCGGTCGGGGCGCCGTCGATGCTGTAGCCCTCACCCCGCAGGCGGTTCAGCATGCCGACGACGCTGGCCGGCGTGTCGAGGCCCACAGCGTGGCCGATGCCGCCGCCCGGCCCCGGATAGTCGGACAGCACCAGCGCCAGCCGCCGCTGCGCGCGCGGGGTGGCTCCGAGAGTCACCCAGGCCAGCGCCAAGTCGGCGGCAAAGGCGACGCGGTCGGGCACCGGGCGGATCAGGGTGGGGGCGAACTCCAGTTCCGGATCCGTCTCGCACTCCGCCTTGAAGGCGACGGCGCGGGTCAGGATGCGGCCGTCCATCTCCGGCAACACCACATTCATGGCGAGGTCCGACGGTCCCAGCCCGCGCGCGGAGGCCCGCCAACCGTCCTCAGGTGCCGTGCTCAGCACCACTTGCAGCACGGGCGTGCCGTTGGCCTCCAGCGGCGACCCGTCCTCCCGCGCGGCGGAAAAGCCGGTCAGGTTCAGCACCACGGCGGCGTTGCGGGCGGTCAGGGTTGCGCGCATCCAGGCCGCGCAGTCCGGCTCCTTCAGGCTCGCCACGAACAGGGGCAGGGGGGACAGGCCGCGTTCGGCCAGCGCGTCGCACAGGGCGTGCACCGTCTCCAGGTCGCCGGCCAGCAGGTGGGAGCGGTAGAAGATCACCGGAGCCGTCGGGCCGCTCGCCGTGCCCCGCCAGCCCTCGTAGGCGCCAAAGCGCGGCACCGGTGCCGGCTCGCGCCAGGGCCGCTCGTGCCCGGCGAGCGTGGCGGCGTAGGCCAGCAGGTTGGCCATGTTGTCCGGCCCGCCCTCGGTGAAATAGCACCACAGGCGTTGCGCGGCGTCGGGTGGGACGGTGCCGTAGCCATCCAGGCTCGGGTTCGGCTGCGCGCAGCCCGGCAGCACGGCCAGCGCCACGCCCGCCTCCCGGCAGGCGGCGGCCACCGTGTCCAGCCCATAGCGCCAATAGCCCGCCCCGCCCAGCAGGCGCAGCACCACCAGCTTGGCATTGCGCAGCACGGATTCGACGTAGAGGTCAACCGACAGCGGATGCCCCAGCCGTGCGAGGTTCGCCAGCCGCAGCGAGGGGAGTTGCGCGCGCTCCCGCCTCCAGGTGGTGGCGAGCGCCGTCAGGTCGCTGTCGGAAAAGGACAGCACCACCAGCTCCGCCGGAGTCTGCCCCAGGTCCACGGCCTGGGGGCCGGCGTCGAGATCTTCCTGGCGGGCGGCGAGCAGGTGCATGACAGACGGTGCTTTGCGTGAACTCTGCGTTGTCCCCTCTCCCCTCCGGGGAGAGGGTTAGGGTGAGGGGGATGCGCATGGCGGGGCGTTCGGCAAAAGCGCAACCCCCTCACCCCGCCCCTCTCCCCAGAGGGGAGAGGGAGAAGAAGAGCTTAGCCGATCGCCGCCGTCACTGCCTCCCGGTCCAGGCCCGTTTCGCCGATCACCACCAGACGGCTGCGGCGGGGCTCGTCGGCTTTCCAGAAGCGGTCGAAGTGGGTCTGGATGCGGGTGCCCACGCCCTGGACCAGCAGGCGCATCGGCTTGCCCGGCACGTCGATGAAGCCCTTCAGGCGCAGCACGCCGTGGGCGGCGGCGACGCGCTCCAGCGTCTTCGCCAGGGCCGCCGGGTCCGGCTGGGGGCCGAGTTCCACGATGAAGCTGGTGAAGTCGTCGTGGTCGTGGCCCTCTTCCTCGTCGTGGTGGCTCGGGCGGTTGGGGAGGTCGTCCTCGACCGCCGCGCCGACGCCCAGCAGCACCAGCGGGTCCACCTTGCCGTTCGACGCGCGGATGATCTTGGCGTCCCGTGCGACGCCGCCCTCGGCCATGGCACCCCGGATCAGGTCCTCGACCTTCGCCAGTTCGGCGGCCTCGACCAGATCGGTCTTGTTCACCACGATCAGGTCGGCGCAGAGCAGCTGGTCCTCGAACACCTCCTCCACCGGGGTTTCGTGGTCCACCTGCCCGGCGTCGGCGCGCTGGGCGGCCAGCGCCGCCGGGTCGGGGGCGAAGCGGCCCTCGGCCGCCGCGGCGGCGTCCACCACGGCGACCACCCCGTCCACGGTCACCCGCGTCTTGATGGCCGGCCAATGGAAAGCCTGGACCAGCGGCTTCGGCAGGGCGAGGCCGCTGGTCTCGATGATGATGTGCTCGGGCGGCTCCGGGCGGGCCAGCAGCTTTTCGATGGCCGGGACGAAGTCGTCGGCCACGGTGCAGCACAGGCAGCCGTTCGCCAGCTCGATGACGTCGTCCTCGGTGCAGGTCGGGTTGCCGCAGGCGCGCAGGATCTCGCCGTCGATGCCGACGTCGCCGAACTCGTTGATGATCAGCGCCAGCCGCCGCCCGGCCGCCTGCTCCAGCAGGTTGCGGATCAGCGTCGTCTTGCCGGCGCCGAGGAAGCCGGTGATGACGGTGGCGGGAGTCTTGGTGTTCAGCTTTGGGGCAGCCATCGGGCCGGTCTTCATCGGCCGTCTCCTAAAAGAGCGAAAGTGTCAGGGGCGGGGCGGAACGACCCGCTGCATCAGGGCGCCGCAGGTGCTGCCCAGCGCCGCCCAGAACAGGGCGGCCACGCCGATGGACAGCACGGCGAAGCGTGCGGCCATCTCCGGCGGGACGACGCCTTCCGGGCTTTCCGGATGGGGCGCGCCGACCAGATGCGGCAGCGCCGCCAGCACGACGCCCGCCGCGATGGCGAAGCGGTTCCGCGCGAAGGCGAGCGCCAGCATCCCGCCGGCCGCGCAGAGCGCCGCGGCAATCCACCAGGCCTGCCGGGCCTCCAGCCCCGCCCCGCCCATGCCGGGAAGCTCCGGCGGCAAGCCGACGGCGGGGGCGAGTGCGAAGGCGAAGAAGCCTCCGACACCCCACACCAAGCCGCGCCGCGCGTCCACCGGCGCGCCGGCCAGAAGCATCGTGCCGGCCAGCAGCAGCCCATAGGCCACCCCGACCAGCAGGTTGGTCACGACCGTCAGACCGACGCGCTGGAACGCGTCCTCCTCCGGCGCGGCGGGCGCGGGGGCGGCGTGGACGTGGCCTTGACCGGTGTGGCCGGACTCAGCCGGCGTGGCGGCGGGCGCCGGGACGGTCTCGTACCGTTCGGCTTCCAGGATCAGGGGGACGGTGGTCACCTGCTGAACGACGGACGCGGCCGTGCCGGAGAGCACGCCCGCGACCACGGCGGCCAGAAACAGCCGCCGGAACAGGACCATGGAGAAACGCTCAGTGGCAGGGGAACGCGAAGGAGTGGCGCCCGTCGTGCGCCGCGTCGTGGATCGTCTGCGGCTGGGCGAAGCCGACGCCGAACAGGATGAAGGCGCCCAGCAGCATCGCGCCGAAGGCGGCGGCGACGGTCTGGAGCGACGAGACGGACGAATGACGGACGGCGTTCAGGACGGGGGCGTTCAGCATGATACAGGTTCCCTTCTCCGCCACACCCGGCGGGCTGGACTTGCGGTTGGTCGACGGCAGGTTTCCTGGCTCGCGGGTCGCCGTTCCACCTCCCGCCTTCCCGCCCCATCAGGGACAGTGGCTTTTGGGAGGGGCACTCGCCGCTTACAGTTGCGGGGGCAGCCGCGGCGTTGGACCCCCATCCGGGTCCGCACCGCATTCCCTATTATCCCCGCGCCTTTGCGGTCACGGGGCACCATCGGTTGCGCAGAATTGCAGGGTCGCCCCGCTTTGGCAAGCATCAATACGCATTGGACCGTTTGTGCAAGAATGTTACGGGCCGCCGTCTGTTTGTGTGTCGGGCAACGGCGACAGGCTGTCCGGAATCCTGACGCCGCCATCAGGGTGTCGGCGGGTGGAGGCTGGGCGGATCGTCAGCTTTTCCAATGGTTACGACTGTATCGTCGGTGGTTGGCACGCTACATGCTTGTGCATGTTCCAAAACGCAAAGTCCTGCGTCCGGACGAACCGGAGCCGAATGGGACAACAGGGAGGGGAAGGAATGGCGACAGGCCAGGACATCGTTCTGGAAGCGCGCGGACTCTCGAAGGAGTTCCGGGGCTTCATCGCGGTGAAGGAGGTGAACCTCCAGGTCCGCCGCGGCACGATCCACGCGCTGATCGGCCCCAACGGGGCGGGCAAGAGCACGGTGTTCAACCTGCTCACCAAGTTCCTGGCGCCGACGCGCGGCCAGATCCTCTACAAGGGCCGCGACATCACGGCGATGAAGCCGGCGGACGTGGCGTTGCTCGGCCTCGTGCGGTCCTTCCAGATCTCGGCCGTCTTCCCGCACCTGTCGGTTCTGGAGAATGTACGCGTCGCCTTGCAGCGGCCGCTTGGCACCAGCTTTCACTTCTGGAAGCCCGAATCGAGCCTGCGCGCGCTGCACGACCGCGCCATGCAGCTGATCGAGGACGTCAACCTCACCCCCTGGGCCAACCACACCGCCGCGGAGCTTCCCTACGGCCGCAAGCGCGCGCTCGAAATCGCCACGACGCTGGCGCTGGAACCGGAGGTGATGCTGCTGGACGAGCCGCTGGCCGGCATGGGGCACGAGGACATCGAGCGCACCGCCGCCCTCATCAAGCGCGTGTCCGCCGACCGCACCATCCTGATGGTGGAGCACAACCTGTCGGTCGTCGCCCACCTGTCCGACACCATCACCGTGCTCCGCCGCGGCGAGATCCTGGCCGAAGGGCCATACGACGTCGTATCGCGCAACCCGCAGGTGATGGAGGCCTATATGGGTTCGGGAGGTGTGGGCCATGCCTGACGCAAGCGGAACCAAGACGGCGATGCTGGAGATCAACGACCTGCACGCCTTCTACGGCGAAAGCCACGTCCTGCACGGGGTGAGCCTGGAGGTGCGGCAGGGCGAGGTGGTGACGCTGCTCGGCCGCAACGGTGCGGGCAAGACGACCACCATGCGCTCCATCATGGGCATCGTCGGCAAGCGCACCGGCTCGATCCGCTTCCTGGGCAAGGAACTGATCGGCATGGCGCAGCACAAGATCCCGCGCCTTGGCATCGGCTACGTGCCGGAGGAGCGCGGCATATTCTCCAGCCTGTCGGTGGACGAGAACCTGACCCTGCCGCCCGTCGTGAAGGACGGCGGCATGACCGTGCCGCAGATTTACGAGCTGTTCCCGAACCTCCAGGGGCGCGGCTCCACCCAGGGCACGCGCCTGTCGGGCGGCGAGCAGCAAATGCTGGCCATCGGGCGTATCCTGCGAACCGGCGCCAACCTGATCCTGTTGGATGAACCGACGGAAGGTCTGGCCCCGGTCATCATCGAGCAGATCGGCGTCGCCGTGCGCAAGCTGAAGCAGCGCGGCTTCACCATCGTGCTCGTGGAACAGAATTTTCGTTTCGCCTCGACCATCGCCGACCGCCATTACGTGATGGAGGAAGGCCATGTCGTGGACATGATCCCCAACGATCAACTCGCCCAGAACATGGAAAAGCTGCACGCCTACCTTGGGGTTTGATCCGGGCCGGCGTGTAAAGAAAGCAGAATAAGGGAGTTCGAGATGCTCAAGACTTTGCTGTGCGGCACCGCTTTGCTTGCCCTGACCGCCGGTGCGGCGCACGCGCAGGTGTCCAACAACGTGATCAAGATCGGCGTCATGAACGACCGATCCGGCATCTACGCCGATCTGGCGGGCGAGGGCTCGGCCGTCGCCGCGCGCATGGCCGCCGAGGAATTCGGCAACAAGGTCGCCGGCGCGCCGGTGGAGATCGTCGTCGCCGACCATCAGAACAAGGCCGACATCGCCGCCAACAAGGCCCGCGAGTGGGTGGACGCGGAGAATGTGGACGTCATCGCCGACGTGCCGAACTCCGCCGCAGCACTGGCCGTGCAGGGCATCACCAAGGACAAGAAGCGCATCTTCCTGATGTCCGGCCCGGGTTCCACCGACCTGACCGGCAAGTCCTGCTCGCCCTACGGCTTCCAGTGGACCTACGACAACTACGCCATGGCCGCCGGCACCGCCCGCGCGCTGGTCGAGCAGGGCAAGAAGAGCTGGTTCTTCATCACCGCCGACTACGCCTTCGGCCACTCGCTGGAGGATGAGACGAGCAAGATGGTCAAGCAGCTCGGCGGCAAGGTCGCCGGGGCCGTCCGCCATCCGCTGGGCACGTCCGACTTTTCCTCCTTCCTGCTGCAGGCCCAGGGCTCGAAGGCCGACGTGATCGGCCTCGCCAACGCCGGCGGCGACACGACCAACGCGGTCAAGCAGGCGTCGGAGTTCGGCATCACCCAGTCGGGCCAGAGCCTTGCCGGCCTGCTGCTGTTCATCAGCGATGTGAACGCGCTGGGGCTCCAGGCCGCGCAGGGTCTGATGCTGACCACCGGCTTCTACCACGACATGAACGACGAGACCCGCGCCTGGTCCAAGAAGTTCATGGAGAAGACCGGCAAGATGCCGACCATGGTGCAGGCCGGCGTCTACTCCGCCGTGCGCCACTATCTGAAGGCGGTCGAGGCGGTCGGCTCCGACGATCCGGACAAGGTGGCGGCGAAGATGCGCGAACTGCCGGTGAACGACATGTTCGCCAAGAACGGCAAGATCGGCCCGAACGGCCGCATGTTCCACGACATGTATCTGGCCCAGGTGAAGACCCCGGCCGAGTCCAAGGCCCCGTGGGATTACTACAAGATCGTCAAGACGATCCCGGCCCAGCAGGCGTATCTGGATCCGGCGCAGAGCGGGTGTTCGTTGGTGAAGTAAGGGCGATGTAGGGTTTTGCCCCCTCCCTAACCCTCCCCCGCTTCGCGGTGGAGGGAACTCCGCCGCAAGTCCCGATACCCTCTCCCGCGCAGCGGGGGAGGGAGGGACCCGCGAAGCGGGAGGGAGGGGGCAAAGCCCACACAAAAACAAAAAAGCATAAAACACACAGGGAGGGACGGACATGTTCGACGTGCTGGGGGTGGCGCCCCAAGTCCTGTTCGGCCAATTGCTGCTCGGCCTGATCAACGGCTCCTTCTACGCGCTGTTGAGCCTCGGGCTGGCGGTCATCTTCGGCATGCTGAACGTCATCAACTTCGCCCACGGCGCGCTCTACATGATCGGCGCCTTCGTGGCGTGGCTGCTGCTGAACCAGCTTGGCCTCGGCTACTGGTGGGCGCTGGTGCTGTCCCCGGTCGTGGTCGGACTGGTCGGCGTCGTTCTGGAAAAGACGATGTTGTCGCGGCTCTACAAGCTCGACCATCTCTACGGCCTGCTGCTGACCTTCGGTCTGGCGCTGATCTTCGAGGGCGCCTTCCGCCACTTCTACGGCGTGTCCGGCCAGCCCTACCCGATTCCCGACGCGCTGAAGGGCGGGCAGAACCTGGGCTTCATGTTCCTGCCCAACTACCGCGCCTGGGTCGTGGCGGCCTCGCTGGTCGTCTGCTTCGGCACCTGGTTCGCCATCGAGCGCACGCGGCTGGGCGCCTACCTGCGCGCGGCGACCGAAAATCCGGTGCTGGTCCAGGCCTTCGGCATCAACGTACCGGTCATGATCACGGCGACCTACGGCTTCGGCGTGGCGCTGGCGGGGCTCGCCGGCGTGCTGGCGGCACCTATCTACCAAGTGTCGCCGCTGATGGGCTCGAACCTCATCATCGTGGTGTTTGCGGTGGTGGTGATCGGCGGCATGGGCTCGATCCTGGGCGCGATCGTCACGGGGCTGGGGCTGGGGCTGCTGGAGGGCCTGACCAAGGTCTTCTACCCCGAGGCTTCCAACATCGTGGTGTTCGTCGTGATGGCGATCGTCCTTCTCATCAAGCCCGCGGGCCTCTTCGGACGGGAGCGCTGAACCATGGCCGCCCAAGTCAAAACGACGGATGTCCAGTCGACCACCATCGCCGTGCGCAAGCCGGCGCAGGACTCCTCCCGGAATCTCGCGCTGGTCGGGATCGGGCTGCTGGCGGCGATCGCCGCACCCTTCCTGCTGTACCCCGTCTTCGTGATGAAGGTGCTGTGCTTCGCGCTGTTCGCCTGCGCCTTCAACCTGCTGATCGGCTTCGCCGGCCTGCTGAGCTTCGGCCACGCCGCCTTCTTCGGCGGGGCCGCCTACGTCACGGCACACGCGGCCAAGGTGTGGGGCTTCAGCCCGGAACTGGCCATCCTGCTGGGCACCGCTTTCTCCGCCGTGCTTGGGCTGGCCTTCGGCCTGCTGGCGATCCGGCGGCAGGGCATCTACTTCGCCATGATCACGCTGGCGCTGTCGCAGATGGTCTTCTTCATGGCCCTGCAGCTGAAGTTCACCGGCGGCGAGGACGGCATCCAGGGCGTGCCGCGCGGGCACCTGTTCGGGGTCATCGACCTGAACGAGCCGCTGGCGATGTACTATTTCGTCCTGGCTGTCTTCCTGATCGGCTTCGCACTGATCTGGCGGACGGTGCACTCGCCCTTCGGGCAGGTGCTGAAGGCGATCCGCGAGAACGAGCCGCGCGCCATCTCGCTGGGCTACCGGACGGAGCGCTACAAGCTGCTGGCCTTCGTGCTGTCGGCGAGCCTTGCCGGGCTGGCCGGCGGGACCAAGTCGCTGGTCTTCCAGCTCGCCTCGCTGACCGACGTGACGTGGCAGATGTCGGGCGAGGTGGTGCTGATGACGCTGCTGGGCGGCATGGGCACGCTGTTCGGCCCGGTGGTGGGCGCGGGCATCGTGGTGACGCTGGAAAGCTATCTGGCCGGCACGAACCTGCCGGTGCCTGTGGTGATCGGCGCGATCTTCGTGGTCTGCGTCCTGCTGTTCCGCCGCGGCATCGTAGGTGAGCTTCAGGCCTTCCTGGCCCGCCGCCATCGTCACTGAGAACGAAAGAGCAAAGGCATAGGGGGAAACCCATGAGTGTGAAGGGCAAGGTCGCGGTGGTCACGGGATCCACCAGCGGCATCGGACTCGGCATCGCCCGCGCGCTGGCCGGGGCCGGGGCGGACGTGGTGCTGAACGGCTTCGGCGACGCCAAGGCCATCGAGGAGCTGCGCGCCGGCATCAAGGCGGAGTTCGGCGTGCGCGCCGGCTACCACGGCGCCGACCTGTCGAAGCCGGAGGAGATCCGCGACCTGATCGGCTACGCGGAGACGGAGTTCGGCGCGGTCGACATCCTGGTCAACAACGCCGGCATCCAGCACGTCGCCCCGGTGGAGGAGTTCCCGCCGGAGCGCTGGGACGCGGTGATCGCCATCAACCTGTCGGCGGTCTTCCACGGCATCCACCATGCGCTGCCGGGCATGAAGCGGCGCGGCTGGGGCCGCATCATCAACATCGCCTCCGCGCACGGGCTGGTGGCCTCGGCCAACAAGTCGGCCTATGTGGCGGCCAAGCACGGCGTGGTCGGCCTGACCAAGACCGTGGCGCTGGAGACGGTGGGCACGGGTGTCACCTGCAACGCCATCTGCCCCGGCTGGGTGCTGACCCCGCTGGTGCAGAAGCAGATCGACGCACTGGCCGCCGCCCGCAACCTGAGCAACGAGGATGCCGGCCGCGAACTGCTGAGCGAGAAGCAACCCTCCAAGAGCTTCGTCACGCCGGAACAGTTGGGCGGGCTGGCCGCCTTCCTGTGCTCCGACGCGGCGGCGCAGATGACCGGGGCCAGCGTCAGCATGGATGGCGGCTGGACGGCACAGTGAGGCATGAAATCTTTTCGCCTATGACGTTCGTTCGAGGGTGAGAAGAAAAGCCCTGACCAAAATCCGGTAAATCCGGAACCATTCCAAGAATAACGCGCATCTTCCCCTTGCGCGCGACGCTGCGGTACGATGAAAATCGTAAGAAGTACCGCCGCGTCGCGCTGCATTGCAGCAACCATTGCACCGACGACGGCGCAAGAATGAAAAACAGCCGGTTGCTTTGGAGGGGTGCGTGACGGAAGACCTGGACTTCGAGTCCCTGAAACAGCGCGCGGTCGCGTCGCTGTTCGGGCACCTGGAGGGCATGTGCGTCGGCACCGTGGGGGGGGGAAGGCACAACCGCACCGCCCTGAGGGAAGA
>NZ_JBPXMQ020000040.1:0-8525 GCF_053470405.2 Azospirillum mesophilum | reverse complement strand
CCCCCCCCCCCCCCCCCCCCCCCCCCCCCCCCCCCCCCACGCCCGCATCGCCTGGATGGACGACAAGTACAAGGCGCTGCTGCGCATCAAGGACGACCCGCTCGGCAAGCCGGTGGAGGAGGTCATCCCCGCCAGCCAGCTTCGCCGCACCATGGAGACGGGCCAGCCCATGATGGTGGACATCATGGAGTTCGGCGACCGCTCCTTCGTCGTGTCGCGCCTGCCGCTGAAGGACGCGGACGGTGCGGTGATCGGCGCGCTGGGCTTCGTGCTGTTCGACCGGGCGGAGCAGTTGCGCCCGCTCGTCTCCAAATACCAGAAGGCCCAGGAGGAGCTGACCCGCACCCAGCAGGAACTGGCGGAGGAGCGGCGGGCCAAATACTCCTTCTCCCAATTCCTCGGCGTCAGCGAGGCGGTGCGGGAGATCAAGCGGCTCGGCCGGCGGGCGGCGCAGATGGACAGCACCGTGCTGCTGCTGGGCGAGACTGGGACGGGCAAGGAGATGCTGGCCCAGGCCATCCACGCGGCCAGCCCGCGCGCCGACCGGCCCTTCGTCGGCATCAACGTGGCCGCCATCCCGGAAAGCCTGCTGGAGGCGGAGTTCTTCGGCGTCGCCCCCGGCGCCTACACCGGCGCCGACCGGAAGCTGCGCGAAGGCAAGTTCCAGCTCGCCAACGGCGGCACGCTGTTCCTGGACGAGATCGGCGACATGCCGCTGCCGCTCCAGGCCAAGCTGCTGCGCGTGTTGCAGGAACGGGAGATCGAGCCGCTCGGCTCCAACAAGGTGGTGCGGGTGGACGTGCGCATCATCGCCGCGACCAGCCGCGACCTCGACGCGCTGGTGCGGGAGAAGCAGTTCCGCGCCGACCTCTACTACCGCCTGAACGTCGTGCCGATCACCCTGCCGCCGCTCCGCGAACGGCCGGAGGACATCGAAAGCCTCGCCGACCGGATTCTCGAACAGCTCGCCCTCCAGCAGGGCGGCCCGCCGCGCGAGCTGACCGACTCGGCGCTGGCGGCGCTGCGCGCCCACGACTGGCCCGGCAACGTGCGGGAGCTGACCAACCTGCTGGAGCGGGTGACTGCCATGACCGACGCGCCGGTGCTGAACGGCGATCTGGTGCGCAGTGTGCTGCGGGTGCCGGCGGGCCGCCCCACTGCTGCCTCGCAAAGCGCGTCTTTCGAAGGGCGGCCCCTGTCGGAGGTGCTGCACGCGGCCGAACGGACGGCCATCACGGCGGCGCTGGAGCAGACGGGCGGGGTGAAGGCCCGCGCCGCGAAGCTGCTCGGCATCTCCCGCGCGTCGCTGTACGAGCGGATGATGTCGCTGGGGCTGGGCGTGGGGACGTAGGCGCTTCCCCTCTCCCCGGAGGGAGAGGGGATTGTTTCAGCCCTTCACGTTGGACGCGGTCTGGCCGAACAGGATTTTCTTGCTCTCTTCGGTGACCGACGGGCGGGTGGACACCGCCTTGCCCTTCTCATAGGCGCGGATGGTCGCCGGGCGGGCCTGGATGGCCTCGAACCAGCGCTTCAGCTCGGGGAAGTCGCTCAAGTCCTGGCGCTGGCGCTCGTGCGGGACGATCCAGGGGTAACAGGCCATGTCGGCGATGGTGTAATCGTCGCCCGCGATGAAGGCGCGGTCCTTCAGCCGCTTGTTCAGCACGCCGTAGAGACGGTTGGTCTCCTTCACGTAGCGGTCGATGGCGTAGGGGATCTGCTCCGGCGCGTACTGGACGAAATGGTGGTTCTGCCCGGCCATCGGCCCGAGCCCGCCGACCTGCCAGAACAGCCACTCCAGCACCGTCTTGCGGCCGCGCACGTCTTTGGGCAGGAACCGGCCGGTCTTCTCGCCCAGATAGGTCAGGATGGCGCCCGACTCGAAGACGGAAATCGGCTCGCCTCCGTCCGCCGGCGCCCGGTCGATGATGGCCGGCATGCGGTTGTTGGGGGAGAAGGCCAGGAACTCCGGCTTGAACTGGTCGCCGGCGGAGATGTCCACGGGGTGGATCGTGTAGTCCAGCCCTGCTTCCTCCAGGAACATCGTGATCTTGTGACCGTTGGGGGTCGGCCAGTAGTGGAGGTCGATCATGGCGGTCCTTCCGTGTGTTTCCCGTCAAAGGTGTGCGATCGCGCCGCCGCAGGCAACCCGCGCCGTGCGCGGACCAGCCCTCCGGTGGGAACACGGGAGCGGTGCAACACAACGGCCAGGGGAATGTTGATCGTAGCGAACGCCAACCAAAGCGAGAAACACCATGGCCGACGAGCGCAAGACCCAGACTCCCGAATCGGGCAAGATCGACGAGAGCCAGCAGGGCACGGCAAAGCCCGACCAGGGCGGCGAAGCGGAGCTGACCGACAAGGAAGAGCAGAAGCACGGCGGCAAGAACAAGACGACTCCGGGACCGATCTACGACGTGTAGGCGCCGAAGGCCTCCCTCTTCCCGGCCTGGGGAGAGGGGGCGCCCCATTCTGGAGGATGGGCCACCGGTCACGAGACCAGGGCCATGGTCGTCGGCTCCGGCGGTTCCGGCGCGGCCGACTCCAGGGTCTGCGCGACCTCGTCCAGGGGAGCGGTGACCATCAGCGGCTCGGCGCGGCCGGCGAAGACCAGCTCCGTCCGGTTGTCGTCCACTTGGCGCAGGTACAGCACGCCGACGGGGTTGACCAGAACGGTGGCTCCGGCCCGGTCGGCGAATTCGACGAATTTCATGCGTGGCTCCCACAGCGGTTGCGCCTGTTGCAGATTGGCCCAACACTGGGGGAGGGCGCAGGTTTCCCCTGCCCGGAAGGCCCTACACCTTCGACCCCTTGATCGTGGCACCGGATGGACAAACATGGGCGCTTCGGGTCAGGGTGGCCCGAGAGGCCGCCCCGGAGCCCGAAGCCAGTAAGGACGTGATGCCGTGAAGTTGCTTGTGGTCGAGGACGACCCGTTGATCGGGCCGGCTGTGAAGGCGGTTCTGGAGAACGCCGGATACACGGTCGTCGGGCCGGTGCGTGACGCCAACAAAGCCGCGCGGATCGGCCCCCGCGAGCGGCCGGACCTCGCGCTGGTGGACGTCTATCTGGCCGGGGGGGAGAACGGCCTGACGCTGGCCCGCAAGCTGTGGGAGGATTGCGCCATCCCCTCGGTGCTGATCACCGGCTTCGACCACCGCGCGGAGGACGCGCGCGACTTCGCGCTCGGACTGCTGCGCAAGCCGGTGATGCCCAACGAGTTGGTCGACGCCGTGGGCGTGGTCGGCGAGATCCTGGCGGGCCTGCGCCCGTCCTCCATCCCGGCGGCGCTGGAGCTGTTCGGCCGGCCGGGCCGCGCGCAGCAGACCACGCAACAGACCACGCAACCGCAGCCGTCCCCGCAACACCTGCTGCGGCGGGGGTAGAGGGCGGGCCGTCCTGCGGCAGGACCCTGCGTCTGGAAGCCGTGCGGCGGATCAGCGCCGAATCAGCGGCTGATTCCGGCGTTCTGGTCGGGGGCCACGACCTCGTCCGCGATGGCGGGATCGCCGCCCGGCTGGTCGGTGCCGATTCCCTCGACGGCCGGGTCCTCGACGGGGCCGGCGGGCGCGTCCTGGGGCTTGTCCGAGGTCGCACCGTTGGTCGGGTCCAGCTCGACCCATTGGCGATGGTTGCTCATGGTCGTCTCCCCTCCTTGGGTTTGTGGCTTGGTGCGTTAACAGTTTCAGGCCGGGATGGACGCCCGGCCATGGTCGCGATGCTGCTCGGGAGCGGCGCTTTCCGTGGCCAAGTCGGTGCCCCGGACGCGCCGTGCGGTCCAGGCTCCGCGCGCGGGGGAGCGCTCCGTCCCCCAGTCCGACAGGCGGGCCGTCAAATAGCCGGTGGCCCCGCCCCACACCACATGTGCGGCCAGCATCATGCCGACGCGCTCCGCCGGATGCTCCGTCGCCGGACGCAGGATGCCGACGGCGGGAATCCAGCCCAGATAGCTCGCCGCCCAGACTCCCAGCCCGTAGGCCACCCCCGTCGCCACCGGCGCCCCGCCGACCGCCCGCAACACCGGCGCGAAGCCGGCCCCGGTCGCAGCGCCGTAGGCGTAGTGGCCGGCCAGCGCGAGCAGTTCGTGCTGGCGTTCGGTCATGGCGTCGCCGACCCCGGCCTCGGTGGCGACGCGCTCGGTGATCAGGCGTGGCGGCAGGGGATAGCGCGCCCGCTCCGGCAACTGGCGGTGCAGCCGGTTCATCGCCCAGGTCATCGGCACCGTCGCCGCGAGCCCGGCGAGCGCACCGGCGAGAAAGGGATTCATGGGACGGTCGTTTCCTTCTTCCGTTCAAACCCCTGTCTTTGGGTTAACGCTCTACCGGAAGATTCGGCCAATCCCTTCGCGACGATCTTCGCCCTTTCTTGTTCTTCCCGCCATGAATTCGCCTCCCGTCAAGGGGGGCCGCGATGAAAGGATGGGGTTATGAATCGTTGGATGATCGGCGCCGCGACGGCGCTTGCCCTCCTGGCCGGGCCGGCGCTGGCCGCGGGAACGAGCGGCACCGGTGGGAAGAGCGGCAGCACGGGAGCCTCCGGCAGCACGGTGGCCTGCCCGCCCGGCAGCACGGACCCGTCCTGCCGCTCCGGCGCCGGCACCAGCGGCTCGTCGAGTGGGACGTCAGGTTCGTCGGGGATGAGCGGTTCGGGGATGAGCGGCTCGTCGGGTAGCAGCGGCGGCTCGTCGAGCGGCGGCTCCTCGGGCATGAGCAGCGGGTCGAGCGGCAGTTCCATGGGCAGCGGCTCCGGCACCAGCGGCTCCACCGGCATGGGCGGGGCCGGCACCTCCAGCGGTGCCAGCGGCTCGTCGGGCGCCGGGACCGGCTCGGGCGGCGCTTCCGGCGGGGCCGGCGGCACCGGTCAGTGATGGCTGCTCAGTGAGTGTTGGCTGACCCGCGCCGAATAAGCTTTAGGGTCAGCCGCAAGGGGCCGAGGACGATGCGCTTCATCGCCTCGGCCCGACTGCGTGGTTTCTGGATCGCGTAGTATTTGCGGATCGTTTCCCGGATGTCCCAGGTGCCGGTGAAGCCCTTCGGAATCGCGAAGGCGTCGCCCTGCCGGTATTCCTGCGGCGACCCGCCCTCGGGCGTGATCACCACCCGCCCGGCCAGCAGCACGCACAGCTCGTCGTAGGGCCAGTCCTTCATGGCGACGATGCCGGGCGTGCATTGCCACACCCCGCAGGCGAAGCGCTCGGCATGGCCGTCATAGAGGTTCAGGAAGCTTTCCTGCGGGTCGCCGGAGAGGACGGTTCCGAAGACCGCGGGCTTGGCGGGGGTGTCCTCGATCCACCCATGGTCGAGCGGCACGAGCTGGTGCTGCATGGCTCCGTGTCTCCGGTTTGAAATTCCCTCGCCCATCTCCGATGGGAGAGGGAGGGGCCCATGCGAAGCATGGGAGGGTGAGGGCAAGGTTGACCCGAGAATCCTGCGTCAGCTTCACCTCGATTCTCGGCAAAACCTTTCCCTCACCCTCCCACGCCTTCGGCGCGGGCTCCTCCCTCTCCCGGCGGAGCCGGGCGAGGGGTTGTCAAGGCAGTCTGCTTGAAGATGAACTTTGCCTATTCCTCCCGGACCAACAGCGCCACCGGGAAGTCTTGGAACAGCGCGGCGGCGGTGACCGCTCCGTCGGCTTCCAGCGTCGCGCCGGTGAGGGCGTTGCGCCAGCGCTGGCCGCGCGGCAGGGGGACGGAGGTGTCGCCCCAGTCCGGACGCTCGCCGAGCGACCCCATCAGGCGGGGTGTGGCGACCACCACGGCGTCGTCGGCCAGCGTGCGGGCGAAGGCGACCACATGCTCCGCGCGGGTGCCGGCAGCCTCCAGCGCTTCGTAAGCGCCATCGCGGAACAGCGCGGCCTTGTCGGCGCGCAGGGCGAGCACCCGCCGGGTCAGGGCCAGCTTCACGGCACCGTCCTGCCAGCGGTTGAACAGGCCGGCGATGTCGGCGCCCTCCACCTCGTCCAGCAGGGCGCGGCGGGCGGCGTAGTCGACGGGGCGGCGGTTGTCGGGATCGACGAGGCTGAAGTTCCACAGCTCGCAGCCCTGGTAGACGTCCGGCACGCCGGGGGCGGTCAGCTTCAGCAGGGTCTGGCTGAGGCCGTTGACCATGCCGATGCGGGCAAGCTGGGCCTGGAAGGGCAGGAAGGCATCGAAGAAGGCGTTGCTGCGCGTCACGTCCAGCGCGTCGTGGACGAAGCTCAACATCGCGCTCTCATAGGCTTCGTTCGGGGCGGCCCAGGTGGTGTGGACCTTGGCCTCGCGCATCGACTTGGTCATGGCGCCGGCGATGCGCTCCGCGAACTCGGTCATCGTATGGGGATCGAGGCTGGAGGGATCCACCCCCGTCAGCTCCGCCGGCCAAGCGCCGAGCAGCAGCTGGTAGAACAGATACTCGTCGTTGCGGTCGGGCGGGGCGGTGCCCTCCACGTCGCCGCGCCGGGCGCGCAGCAGGCGGCTCCAGGTCTGGATTTGCCGCTCCCATTCGTCCGGCATCTCGGACAGGGCGTAGAGGCGGGCGCGCGTGTCCTCGCCGCGCTTGGTGTCGTGGGTGGTGGTGCCCAGCATGGCGTGCGGCCAGCGGGTCGCCCGGTCCTGGTTGGCGCGGTGGAAGGCGGAGACGCTGACGCCGAAATGGTCGGGATGGCCGCCGACCTCGTTCAAAGCGACCAGTCGGTTGTAGCGGTAGAAGGCCGTGTCCTCCAGCCCCTTGGCCATCACCGGGCCGCTGTACTGCTGGAACCGCATGGCGAAGCGCAGCACCTGCTGCCGGCTGTAGCCGCTGTGCGGCTCGCCCACCAGATCGCCGGTCAGCAGCCGTTGCAGGAAGTCATAGACGGAATCGTCCGGCCCCTGTTCGATCCGCCGCGCCTGGGCGATGGCCCAGTCGATGTCGCGCCGGTCCAGGTCCGACAGGTGGCCGTCGCAGTTCCGGCTGTCCACGTAGGTGCGGTAGACGGGGAAGCGGGCGATGGTCTCCTTCAGCGCTTGGTGCAGGATGTTGGCGGTGAAGTCGGCCGTGCGCGGGTTGGACCGGGCTATGCGCGCCGCCTGCCGGGACAGGACGTGCAGCTCGCTCGCCATCTCGCTTTCCATGATGCGGATTTTGCTGGTCCGCACCACATCCTCGAAGTTGTCGCCACGGCCGGTGAAGTCGGCGTAGAGGCGGGTGAAAGCCTCTTCCGTGTTCGGATCGACGAACAGCCCGCCCAGCAGGTTGGCGAACTCGTAGCCGGTGGTGCCGTCGATCGGCCAGTCCTCGCGCAGGCGCTCGTGGCGCGCCAGGATCTTCTCGACCACGAGGTAGAAGGGGCGGGACGCCGCCTGGGTCAGCCGCTCGCAATAGCCTTTGGGGTCGTAGAGGCCGTCAATGTGGTCGATGCGGATGCCGTCCAGCGTGCCGTTGTCCACGAGGCTGAGGACGAAGCGGTGGGCGACGTCGAACAGCTCCGGCTCCTCCATGCGCAGGCCGGCCAGCTCGTTGATGTTGAAGAATCGACGGTAGTTGATGTCGTCTGCCGCGACCTTGAAATAAGCGGCGCGCCAGTGCTGGTTGGCGATCAGGTCGTTCAGGCGGCTCCAGCTCTCCGGTTCGCCGGGTTCGCCCTGGAAGCGCTTCAGGCGGCGCTGCACCGCCTCCGCCACGTCCGGCTGGTTGGCGACCAGGGCGGCCAGCTCCGCCTTCAGGGCGGCGGAGCGGCGGACCTGGTGGGGGTGGACGTAGTCCAAATGCTGAAAGGCGTCGCCGATGCTCTCCAGCTCCGGATGCTCGGTGCCGAGGATGGCGCCGTAGTCGGCGGGCCGGATCGGCAGCTTGTGCGTGCCGTAGGCCCAGACCGCGAAGCCGCCGGCCTCCGCGTCGAAGCGCAGCTCCAGCGCGCCGGATTCCAGCACGGCGCCGTACTGGTCGCCCAGCATCGGCACCAGCACCTTGCCTTGCAGGTAGCGGCGGTCGGGCTCCCACTCGATGTCGAAATAGCCGGCGAAGGGGCTGTCCGGTCCCCATTCCAGCACGTCGAGCCACCACGCGTTGTCCGACCCGCCCACGCCCATGTGGTTCGGCACGAAGTCGAGCACCTGCCCCAGCCCGCTGCGGCGCAGCGCCTCCACCAGCGCCTGGAAGGCGGCGGGATCGCCCAGTTCCGGGTTCAGGGCGTTGTGGTCGACGATGTCATAGCCGTGGGTGCTGCCCGGCCGTGCCTTCATGTAGGGCGAGGCGTAGAGGTGACTGACGCCCAGCCGCGCCATGTAGTCGGCGATCTCGGCGGTGCGGTCGAACCCGAATTCGGCGCGCAGCTGCACGCGGTAGGTGGCCCGGGGGATCGGCTTCTCGGCGTCGGCCGCCATCGGTGGTCTCCTGGGTCAGGGGGATTTGATTTTTCCCTCTCCCCTCCGGGGAGAGGGGAGGGTGAGGGGGATGCGCTTTTGCCGGACGCGCGGGGAAGGCCAGACCCCCTCACCCCAACCCTCTCCCCGGAGGGGAGAGGGAGTCCCCCTCACCCCGGCCCTCTCCCCGGAGGGGAGAGGGGGAATT
>NZ_JBPXMQ020000039.1:0-57684 GCF_053470405.2 Azospirillum mesophilum | reverse complement strand
CGTCAAGCCATCCTGGAACGCTGCATGACCGTCTACGTCCGATGTCCGGAATGCCAGCACAGCTTCCGCTTCCTCCCCAATCCATAGGGCTGGCAGAGTAGTGCTAAAGCAGCATGTGCCGCAGGGCCAAGCCGGCCAAGACCAGGGCGGTGAGGCCGGTGGCGATGATGGCGCGACCGCGGATCACCCGTTCGCGGTCGATCAGGTGCATCGCGCAGGGGTGGGCGTCGGCCCACCGCTCCACTCCGGCCGCCTCCAGCTGCCCGCCGATTTCCTTGACGTGCTGGCTTGCGACCAGCACCACGTCGTCCGGCCCGCGGCGCTGTTGGAAGGCATCCAGCGTGAAGACCGGCACGCCCCCGATGTGGCCGGTCTTGCGGTTGTCGATGAATCCGGCAACCCGCAGGGCTGGTTGGCGGCGAGCCCAGCGGCACAGTGTCATGCCCCCCTGGCCCGCGCCGAAAATGTAAATTGGGACGCTGCGGGGCAGGTCGGCGGGACGCCAGATAATCATCGCTCGGTCCTGGATGCGGGACGGACGCCGCATATTGCGCCGTACCGGTTACGGCCCGCAATGGCCGACCCCGACCCCGACCCCGACCCCGACCCCGGCCCGCGCGGGCGGAGCCGCGCTTTCGGCCTTTCGAGACGGCCCGCGGCTGTTCTATGGTGCCCGGTGTCCCTCCCATCCGTGACCCCATGCATTGCTCCAAGCATCCGCTCTTTCTCGACCTGGCGTCTCTTTGCAGGGACGATCCGGAAGTTGTGGCCGGGCAGTTCATCGAGCAGGCGTTGGCAAACCCGGAGATGCTGGAGGAACTGGCCTCGATCCACGGCATGATCGATGGCCGCGGGGTGCCTGAGCCTTTTCGCAGCGGACTGGCCCCAACCCCGGCCCCAATTTCGGCCCCGCCCCGGCGGTCGGTCGTCTTCCTGGGCAACAGCTACTACAATTTCCTGTACCTGGCAGCGGCCCTGCGCCGGCGCGGATGGGATGCGATCTCGGTCAACGTCGAGGACGATACCCGCGACGGATTCCTGTTCCATGGACAGGATTTGGACCTGTTCGACCCCGAACCAGACCGGTTCCTGGACAATGTCCGCCGCTTCTACGCGGGGCTGGCCGGACGGTTCCGCCTGCTGCATTTCTATGGGAAGGGCCGCATGGCCCTGTTCCCGGAGAACAGCGGGACCGGCAACGTCCCCTGGGACTTCCTGGCGCTGAAGCGGGCCGGAATGCGCATCGCGTATTCTCATTACGGATGCCAGGACATGGTCGCCCGATCGACCTTCGACCGGTGGAGCCGCAACCGGTGCTGCCCGGCCTGCGTGTGGAGCACGCGGCCCGACCAGTGCGACGACGCCACCAGCCTGGCCTGGGGGCGGCGGGTCAAGGCGGTGTGCGACATGATCTGCGTCGAGACCGAACCGCTGCTCGACCACAAGCACGGCCCCAGCGTCTACCAGGAGCCGCTGACCTGCGCGCTGGACCCGGATCTGTGGCGCGACGACTTGGAGATCCCCGCGCGTTTCCGCCGCTCGCGTGAGGACGGCGAGGTGGTGGTCTATCATGCGGTCGGGAACTTCGATGCGCGTGCGCGCGACGGCCGCAACGTCAAGGGCACCCATGCCGTCGTCGCGGCCATCGACGCCCTGCGGCGAAAGGGGCTCAAGGTGCGCCTGGACTTCGTGAAGGACATTCCCAACCGCGAGGTGCGCTTCATCCAGGCGCAGGCGGACATCATCGTCGATCAGGTCCTCTACGGCCGCCACGGCGCCACCGCCCGCGAGGCGATGATGCTGGGCAAGCCGACCGTCGCGTGCATCGACGCCGGAGAGGAGTTCCCCGGCGCGGCCTGCGGCTATCTGGCGGACTGCCCGGTGGTCCCGGCGACGCCGGCGACGCTTGCCGACGTTCTGGAGGATCTCGTCCGTTCGCCGGAACGGCGCGCCGCCATCGGGCGCGCCAGCCGGGCTCATGCCCTGCGATGGTGGTCGGCGGACGCCTGCGCGGCCCGTTACGAGGCGGCTTACGACCGCCTCATGCGGGGATTGCCGCCGGCGCCCTGACCGGCCTCAGCCCCGGGCGCGGCGGGCTTCCACCTCGGCCATGTGCGTCCTGCGCCATTCGATGAGTTGGCGCAGGCCCTCCATCAGCGGCACCTTGGCTTCGAAGCCGATGTCGGCCCGGGCGCGGGCCGTGCTGCCGATGCGGTTCTTGACGAAGGTCAGCCCGCCCGGTTCGTAGCGCAGCGGCTGCCGGCAGCCCGTCAGTTCCACCACCATCTCGGCCAGTTGCTTGATCGAGGTGCGCGTGCCGGTTCCCACATTGTAGAAGCGGTCCGCCACATCCGCCTTCATGGCGCAGATGTTCGCGGCCGCGCAATCGGTCACGGCGACGAAGTCGTAGGCCTGGCTGCCGTCGCCGTAGATGACCGGAGCCTCGCCGTTGTCGATGGCGTCCAGCATCTTCATGATCACCGCGATGTAGGCGCCCTTGTAATCCTGGCGCGGCCCGTAGACGTTCATGTAGCGCAGGCCGACATAGGGCAGGCCGTAGCGGTGGTGAAGGGCGCGCGCCATGGCCTCGCCGGCGATCTTGGTGGCGCCGTAGAAATTGGTGTTGTTGAACGGATGGTCCTCGGTCATCGGCTCCTCGACGGCGTCGCCGTAGACCGAGGCGGAGGAGGAATAGACCAGCCGCTTCACCCCGTTGGCTACGCAGGCTTCCAGGACGTTGAAGGTCCCGCGGATGTTCACGTCGAAGGCGGCGCGCGGGAAGTCGTAGCACTGCAGAAGCCACAGCGCGGCGAAATGGAAGACGCCGTCCGCGCCCTTCAGCGCGGCGTTGAGGATGTCGGTCTGGCAGATGTCGCCACCGACCTCGAAAACCTTCACGCGCGGGTCACGCAGGGCATCGCCGAGGTTTTCGATGCGGCCACGCACGAAGTTGTCGTAGATGACGATCTCGCCCACGTCCTCGCGCGTCAGAAGGTCCACCGTGTGAGAGCCGATGAGGCCGGCCCCGCCGATGACCACAAATTTCTTGCCCCGAATGTCCATTGGACCGATGCCTCCTTACCCTGCAGGATCCTGCAACCGGACGGTTTCGCCGCTGTGCAGGGCGGCGAGTATGTGGCGTGCCGGCCCGGGCGTCCAGTCGGGGCCGTGGCGGGCATCATGCGGAGACCCTCGTTACCCCACCGGTGCCCCCGTCTCCGGCCCGAGTTCGGAGCCCCCGGCCATGGCAGCGCCAACTTGACGGTACCATTCATTGTTTGTTTACTGCCGCCAGCCGACCCTGTTTCCAATGGCCGGAAAATTTCCGCGCGTCCAATCCGGAGCGGTCCCATGGACCTGACTTATGATTGTCTCAAAATACCCGACAATGACCTGCGCAATATCCGCATGGCGATCTTTCACTCCAGCGGTCCAGGTTATTACATCATTCGGAACTATCTTCAGCCAAGCCAGGTGAAACACCTGCAAACGGTGTGGAGCCAGTTCAAGGACAGCTCGGCGCGAAAGTATTTTGTCGATTACCGCGGACGCGATTCCATCTATTTCGGATGCCCGAACTCGTACAGCCCCGACGATCGCGGCAACGAGTTGTTCCACAACTGGTCGTGGAACCCACCTTATGACGATCTGACCTTCTCGGCTTCGATGATGGTGCAGATGATCCGCAGCCAGGTCATGGGGCTGGCGCCGTTCGCCGAGACGATGCCCTGGGTCGGGGGACGGGCGCTGTGCTACCGTGTGATGTTCACGCGCAACATTGACACGCACATTGGATGGCATCGCGACTGGTACCAGGCGGATCCGGTCGCACAGCTCGACAAGACCCGGCACGACCTCAGCCGGGTCCAAGCCACGCTGTTCCTGTCCCGCCATGGGGACGACTACGGCGGGGAAGGATTTTGCTTCACCGACAACGCTGGCAGGAACCTGGTGATGGGCCGCGATGTGTCGCTCGAACCCGGCGATCTGGTCCTGTGGCGTTACAACAACCCACACGGCGTTCTCAACATCCAGTCCGAACCGGGCCAGATTGGCTTCATGCGCATCATCTACCCGCCTGAAATCGTGCTGCCGCCTCGGACGGCTCAGACGCAGGAGTCTCGGCCATGAACGAGCAAGACCTGATCGACATCGTCGTGGAGCACGGGGAAGTGCCGGGGATCTACTTCTCCGCCTGGAGCGAGTTGGGCCGCTGGCAGATGGACACCCTGAAGGAGTTGGGCCTCAGGCCGGAGGACACCCTGCTCGACATCGGCTGCGGTTCCATGCGGCTCGGCTGCCGGGCCGTGGAGTACCTGGATGACGGGAACTATTGCGGTCTCGACGCCTACCCGCCTTATATCGCCATCGGCCATGCCCTTGCGCGCCGCCAGGGCCTGACCAAGCGCTACGACATCCGCCTGAACACGGATTTCGACTTCGCGTCGTTCGGCCACTCGTTCGCCTGGGCCAACGCCCAGTCCGTGTTCACCCATCTGACCGAGGCGCAGATCGAAACCTGCATGGCCCGGCTTGCCGCGGTGATGCAGCCGGGCGGACGTTTTCTGTTCACCTTCTGCATCGAAAGCGGCCCGGCCAAGGGGATGCTCTATGGCGGCACCCATCCGATGATCCGGTGTTCCTACGCCGATCCCGGCGCCTATCAGGATCTGGGCCGCCGGCACGGGGCTCGGATGGAGCTTTTGTCGATTTCCCATCCCACGGGCCAATTGGTCGGGCTCTATCATTTCTGATGGGAAGCGCAACCTCCTTCGCGGTTTCCATGCCGGGGCTGTCCGACGTGGCGGCGGTTTTCTTGGCCGCACTGCTGCCGGCCTTGGCCGCTCTTGCCTTCAAGTTCCTGGTTCTGGGACGCATCGGCAGGGAGCCGTCGGGAACCGACGTCTTCTTCTACCTGCTGATGGCCGACGGCGCGCGCGCCGGCAACCATCGCATGCCGGACCGCTTTCCCCTGTTCCTGGGCAGCGATCGCTTCTTTCTGCCTCCGCTGATGGCGGTCCTCGGGTCGTTCGTGAACCGGGCCACCCTCGACCGCCATCATTATCTCCCCTCGTTCCTCGCCAAAGCCGGGCTCGCCTTCATCACCGGCGTCGCGAGCGGGTTGACGGCGGCCACGGCGGTGCCGGGGCAGGTGTCGTTGGCGGTCGGCGCCACGCTGGTCGGTGGGCTGGCCTATGTGGTGGCCCCCATCAACCGGCACGCCAACCCATCCAACGTGTCGGATTTCAACTTCTCGCCCCGGCCGTTCGCAGCTTTGCTGTCCGGCGTGGCCTGCCTGACGGCGGTCGCCGCCGGAGCCTTCCACGGGGTGCTCCTGCATGCGGCTGCGGCGCTGCTGGTCGCGCTCGCCTGCCTGACCGCCAAGTTCGCGGTCCAGGCCGTGGTCTTCATCCTGACCCTGGCCCTGCCGGCTCTCTTCGGCCTGGAAACCTGGCTGGTCGTTCCGGGCGGCGTGGGGGTGGCCATCCTGCTGACTCGCGGTGGCTACTGGCACAGTCTGGTCGATCAGTTTAGGCACCTTCATTATTACGCGCGGGTCATGGCCCCAACCCATTTGCCGCATGTGCGCTCGCCGCTGACCAGCGACAGCCTGGCGCGGATGGCGCACAACCTTTTGCTGGGGAAGATGGAGGCGTTCCGCCAGGAACTGCTCTACCGCGACTACACGACCCGCGGGCTGCTGCTCTATCCGGTCCACGCCATGGTCGGGCCGATCCTCCTGTTCGGCGGACTGCCGGACGGTCCATGGACGACCGGTCTGGTCGGGCTGTGGCTTGCGTCCGTCGTCGTCTGGCTGCTGACCGGGCTGCCGAAGCTGGCCTTCCTGGGCGAAGCCGACCGCTACCTCGAATATGTCGGGTTCCTGCCGGCGACCATCCTGTTCTCCACTTGGCTGGCCACGCTTTCGACGGAACGGCCGATGGCCGCCGCCGGCCTGACCGCGCTGGTCTTCACCGTCTTCTTTCTGATTGCCGAAATCTTTCCGCCCATCGCCGTCGCGGCCGGGGCGGAGCGATCCGGTGTGTGGAATTGGCTGAAGGCGGCCGGCGTCAGCGGCGCCCGCGTGGTGTGCGTGCCGGTCAACCTCGCCTACGAGATCGTCTACCGGACGGGCGTGCCCACCCTCTACCCGCTGCCGTGGGCCCAGACCAAGCACGATCTCTGGTCGCGCTATCCCGTACCGACCATGGATCTCCGCATGCTGAACACGCGCTTCGGCATCACCCACCTCCTGGTGGACAAGGGATATCTCGGCGATCCCGCGGTGTCTGGGGCGGTCGCCGGCTTCACCGTGGCCTATGCGGACGAGCATTTCGCCGTGTACGCCTTCGCGGCACAGGAGGAATATGCGGTTCCGGCGGTGGCGTCCGACGGCGCCGCGCCATGAAGGTGTGCTTCGCGGTGCCGGGGGCCTATCCGCTCCTGGCGGGGCAGGCGCCAACGGTCTACGGGGGCTCGGAACGCCGGGCGCTGATCCTGATGCAGGGGCTTGCCCGCGGGCATGGAATCGACGTGTCCCTGGTCGCCTTCGATCCGGCGGCACCGCGCCGCGGCTGCATCGACGGGATCACCGTGCTGCGCGACACCGCGCGGGCGCCAGCCGGCCGGTTCCGCTTCCCCGGTCGGCTGTGCTGGCTGTGGAGCGCCCCGATGATCGAGGTCGTGTCCGACCACCCGCCGTTGCGGGCGCAGGAGTCTGCGGTCTGGGAACGCGCCGACGCGGATGTGTACGTCACATTCGGCGTCGGCGACTATGCGGCCGGGCTCGCGGCTTGGTGCAAGGCGCGCCGCCGGCGCATGCTCCTCGCCGCCGGCTCCGACAGCGACTTCTCGATGGCCTACCGGCCAGGATCGTGGGAACGCAACGACTATGGCAGCCGCAACGACTATTGCCACTACGCGCTGGTCCAGGCCGATGCCCTCGTCGTGCAGAGCCAAACCCAGGTCCGTCTGGCCGCCGAACGCTTCGGCAGGACGGCCCGCGTCGTGCCCAATCCCGTCCCATTCGACGGAAGCGAGACCGGCGCGCCGCGCCTGCGCCGCGACGTTGTGTGGATCGGCAAGGCCGACCGGATCAAGCGCCCGGAGATTGCCCTGGAGCTTGCCCGGGCCTGTCCGGAACTGCCCTTCCGCATGATCGTCAATCCCGCGGACCGCGCTCTCTTCGCGGCGTTGCTGGCAGACCGCCCGGACAATGTCGAGATCATCGAGGCGTTGTCCCCGGAAGGTGTCCGCGCGACCCTCGACCAGGCGTTGTGCCTGATCAACACCTCGCGGTTCGAAGGCTTCCCCAACACGTTCCTTGAAGCGGGCCGGCAGGGCGTGCCGGTTCTGTCCCTCCGTGAGGATCCCGATGGGATGCTGGGTCGTGGTGGCGGCCGGGCGGCGGGGGGCGATGTGCGGGGCATGGCGGACATTCTGCGGGAATGGGCCCGAGATCCGGCGGCCGTGGCCGCCGCCGGCCGCAATCTGTTCGACCATGTACGGCTCAACCACCATGCCGAACAGGCCGTCGCCGCCTTCGCGCGGTGCCTGCGCGAGGTTACCGGGATGGCCGGTTCCCCGCGTTCCGGAGAGGAGTGATCCGATGCGGCGGCCCACGGTGCGGCGGCCCACGGTGCGGCGGATCGTGCTGTTCGGGGATACGGTCGGCATCCCCCAGATCCTCGACGTTTCCGACGTTCTCGGGCCGGCGCGGATTATCGCCTTCGTCGCGGCCGGGATCCGCCTGGCCCAGCACGAGTCCATCGCCGGCTTGGCGCGGGCGGCCGGAGTGCCGTTCCTGGTGCAGCCGCGGCCCGCCGACCCGACCTATTCCGATTTCGTCGCGCGGCTGCGCGCCTTAAACCCGGACCTTCTGCTCATCAACTCGTACTCCATGCTGCTGCGGCCGGATGTGCTGTCCCTGCCGTCGGCGGGGTGCGTGAATGTGCATGGCGCCCTGCTGCCGGCCTACCGCGGGGCCACGGTGACGGAATGGGCGGTCATCAACGAGGAGGCGGAAACCGGCGTGACCATGCACATGATCGACGACGGCATCGACACCGGCCCGATCCTGGCGCAACGCCGCGTTCCCCTCGGCTTCGACGACACCTGGGTCGACGTGCGCCGGCGTGTGCAGGCGGCCACCGTCGGGCTTCTGCGCGACACCTTGCCGGAGGTGCTGGCGGGGCGGCTTGCCGCTGTTCCCCAGGACGAATCCCACGCCCGGCATCACCGTCGGCGCACCCGTGATGATGGTGCCTTCGCGTGGAGCCAGTCCGTGCGCTCCATCTACAATCTGGTGCGCGCCCTCGTTCCGCCCCATCCGGGCGCCCACTATCAGGAGCCGGCCGGAACCTTGCGGATCATCGACCGCTATCTGACGGTGCCGGAGGTGCTCGGCCTGAAGTTCTCGGCCGGAGGCGGAGGGTTTCGGCTGGAGGGGGACGCCGTACGGCTCGAACCGCTGCCCCCGGATACGGATGACCGCGCCCGGGCGAACCGGACCATCGCGCTGGAGGTTCACGGCCGGGCCGGGGGCCCTCGCCTGGGAACCTGCGTCCTGGAGCGGATCGATTACGCCTCTGGCCGTTGGCGCCTGAGGCTCGGGGTGGACAGGCCCGGCGATTGGGTGAACGAGGCTGTGGCCATGGCGCGTCGGCTGGCGGTCGCCGAACTGGGGCTGGCGCCGGTGGAGGAGGACTAGCGTGGCCGGTCGATGCGTGGTGGCGATCCACCAACCCAATTTCCTGCCCTGGCTCGGTTTCTTCGACAAGATTGCGCGGGCCGACATCTTCGTCGTGCTGGACAACGTCGCCTTGCAGCGAACCGGGGGCAACTACACCAACCATGTGCGGATCCTGATGGGGGGCCGTCCGGCGTGGATCACCGTCCCGGTGGTGCGTGGCGAGGACGCGCGCAGCCGCATCGACCAGGCCCGCATCGCCGAAAACGGCGTCTGGCGCCGCAAGCTGATCCGGGCCATCGAACAGAACTACGCGCGAACCCGGTGTTTCGCCGAGGTGTTCCCCGCTCTGCTGCCGCTGCTGGAGACCGACACCTCTGGCCTGAGGGATTTCAACCTCGCCGGGATCCGTGGGCTGTGCGCCATGATGGGCGTGGACGCCGGCAAACTGGTCCTGGCCAGCGAATTGCCGGTGGAGGGGCGGGCGACCGACCTGCTGGCCGGCATCGTCAAGGCGGTGGGGGGGACAACCTATCTTGTCGGCGGCGGAGCCGGGGGCTATCAAGAGGATGCGGTCTTCGCGGCCGCCGGCATCGACGTCCTGCGGCAGGATTTCGTGCATCCCCGGTACGAGCAGCGCGGAAGCGAGAATTTCGTCGCGGGGCTGTCGATCGTCGATGCCCTGATGAACTGCGGACCGGCAGCGGTCGCACGCATGCTGGGAGGCGGGCCATGCGCGTACTGATCACCGGGGCGACGGGATTCGTCGGCCGGCGGGTGCTGGAGCATCTGGTCGCGCGCGGCGACGAGATCTGG
Source organism: Azospirillum mesophilum (assembly GCF_053470405.2). Classification (NCBI taxonomy): domain Bacteria; kingdom Pseudomonadati; phylum Pseudomonadota; class Alphaproteobacteria; order Rhodospirillales; family Azospirillaceae; genus Azospirillum; species Azospirillum mesophilum. The sequence goes on along the minus strand of NZ_JBPXMQ020000039.1, from coordinate 48,179 downwards.
GCCATCGCCCGCACGCCGCCGGCGGACCACCGCCTTGGGCCTGTCCGCTGGCTGCGCCACGATCTTGCCCGTCCGGAGCCGCCGGTCGGGTTGCCGCGTGCCATCGACGCGGTGATCCACCTCGCCCAATCGCCGGATTACCGTGGCTTTCCCGAGGCCGCGCCGGAGATATTCGCGGTTTCCGCCGGCAGTTGCGCGCATCTTCTCGACTGGGCGCGCCGGGCCGGGGCCAGCCGCTTCATCGTCGCCTCCACCGGAGGGCTGTACGGATCCTGCGACCGGCCGATCCGGGAGGACGATCGCGTGGAGCCAGGGAACGGGCCGCTGGCCTATTACTTCGCGGCCAAGCGCACGGCCGAACTGATGGCATTGTGCTACGCGGACAGCTTCGCGACGGTCGTGCTGCGGTTCTTTTTCGTTTACGGCGCGGGGCAGAATCCGGCCATGCTGGTGCCGAGGCTGGTCCGGGCGGTGCAGGGCGGCCAGCCGGTTCCCATCGAAGGGGCCGACGGCTTACGTTTCAACCCGATCCATGTGTCCGACGCGGCCCGGGCGGTGGTGGGCACCCTGGGGCTGGACCGCGCCGGCATCATCAACGTGGCTGGACCGGAGGTGGTGTCGCTGCGCGCGATGGTCGAGCGGATCGGGGCCGTTGCGGGCCGTCCACCGGTTCTGGCCCCCGACCTGTCGCGGCGTCCCGGCGATCTTGTTGCCGACATCGCGCGGATGACCAAACTCCTGCATCCGCCCGTCGTCGGTCCGTACGAGGGGCTGGCCGATTTCCAGAAAGACACGGGAAAAGTCGCATGAGCCGCAACGAGCCTGAAGCCTTCACCCTGGCTCGCTACGCCGCCATTCTGCGCGCGGGTCTGGACGCAGGCTACCGCTTCGCCGGCTTCGATGAACTGGCTCAGGTCCGCGGCCTGTCCACCCCGGCGTGCCTGCTGCGTCACGATTGCGACAACGATCTGGTCGCCGCCTTGCGGATGGCGCGGGTCGAGGCCGAGGCCGGTGTGCACAGCACGTGGTTCGTCATGCCCCGCTCGGCGCTTTACAACCTGTTTAGTCCGCCCAACGCCGCCATCGTCCGGGAGATCCTGGCGCTTGGACACCGCTTGGCCCTTCATTTCGACGAACTTCCCTTCCGGGACGCGACGCCCGAGGTCCTGGCCGCCCAGGTCGAGCGCGAGCGATGCTGGTTGGCCGAGGAGTTCGGCCACCCGGTCTGCGCCGTCTCGTTTCACCAGCCATCCCGCCGTGTGCTCGACAACGCCATCATCCTTGCTTGCCTGAACACCTACGACCGGAAGGACATGGACGGATTCCATTACCTTTCGGACAGCAACATGAACTGGCGGGAAGGCTGTCCCGGCGACCTGTTCCGGGAACGGCGCCATCCGAAGTTGCAACTCCTTGTCCACCCGGAATGGTGGACAGACGGGCAGATGTCCCAGGCCGACAAATGGCGTGCCATGCTGGCCGACAATTTCGGCCTGATGCAGCGCAGCCTGCTCGAACGGGAAGCCACCTACAACGTCGCCCAGGACATCGTCTTCCTTCCGATCGACTCAGGAGGACACGGGGCGAAGGGAAAGACCGAGCCTTCCTCGTGAGGGGTGAAGGCCTGTCGTCCATGGACCTGTCGTATTATGCTCCAGGGCGCTTCAGCTCTGATACAGAAGGCGGCGTTTCACCTTGAAAAGCCTCCTGACTCTTCTGGCTGGCAACCAGCCGATCTTCCCGCTTTCCGCCATTGGGTGCGGCAGCATTCCCGACCGTACGCCCTGGCTCATGACCGCGGTCGGCGCGTTGGGACCGCGGCAAGCTCCGGTGCGCATGCTTGAGATCGGCTCCTTCGCCGGCTGGTCGGCGTTGGCGTTGGCCGAGGCGGCGGAGCGCTGCCGGGACAGGATGTGAGCAGCTATCTCGACCGGGAGGAGGCCGCTCCCGTGGACGGCCTGACCGTGCGTGGCCTGCGGCAGGCGCTCGATGCCGGAGAACCGCTTGCCGTCGTCATCGCGACCCAGCACTGGCGCGAGGTGCGGCCGACGCTGGTCCAGCACCCCCACATCAAGGCCTACGTTCACTATCAGGTGGCCGATTCGCACCTTTTCCGGGTTTAGGGCGGATCGCGGGATCCGTTGGGCGTAAACGCTTGTCCAAGGCCGTTGCACAGCCGTAACGGCGGAACCAGCCGCGCGCGTCGGAGGAACTGACCGGTCGAGGACGCCCGGCAAGGTCTCTCCAGGGCCTCACGGGTGCGCGCGGCGACGATCTTGATTCCGGGATCGGCACACGGCTCGCCGCGGGTGCGGTCGGGCGAGGTGGAACGCTGTATTCAATCTTGCATTGCGTTTCTGAGATTCTGATTTCCGATTTTTAGAATCGGTATCGAAATCGCCAACATCTCCCCTTCTTCTCCATCAGACTGCATAAAATGTGATGCAGATCTTTCGTCTTGCCCCTTTTTCGAGAAGGGATAAACTATAGCGCAGCCTTAAAGGGCATTCGCCGCCAACCAGCGTACTCAGGAGAGCTTGGCGGTGATTGCCGGGCACGGAGGCGCTCGCAGCTGGCGTGAAGCCAAGTGAGGCTTCGACGCGCCGGGTCCGGGACTGCACGGAAGATTGGGCGCTGGATGATGATCGGCTTTTCGCACGGGCTAACACCATTACCGGACGCTCCAGCGAACGCGTCAACCCTCGACGGGAATCGCGCCGCCAAGCCGACGCGCCGAGGCGTGGGAAAGGCCTTCAGGCGGATCCTCGGGTGCTTCGTCCTTGCCCTGACGCTATCGCTGTCGGTTTCCTGGAGAATGGGCATGGCGTCTCCCGTGCTGGCCTATGCCGGCGTTGAGCGGATCGTGGTGGTCTGCCGAGTTGATCCGGCGGACACCGGCGCCTTGAGCGCGGCCGGAATTGGCCAATTGGCGCGCCAGATCATCGCCGACGGGCTGGCGCAAGGACGCCGGCCGGTGGTTGTGGCTTCGGCCGGCGATTCGGCGCTTGTCGACCCCACGGCACTGATCGTGACCATACACGCCAACGCGGCGGCCGATCCGGCGCAGCCCGGGCAGGCCGCGATCGGCGTTGCCGTGCGCAGGCCAGGCCAGGTCGGCGACGCCATCCCCTTGTTCCTGGCCCCCCCGGTGGTGGTCGACACGCGCTCGGCCGACGCCGAGTCCGGAATGCGGCGTGCACTGCGCACGCTGCTTCTGCCGGCGGTCATCGAACCAATGACGTCCATGCCCAATGCGCGCTGAATGAAGGATTGGGAGTGCCGACAATGCTGAACGATCAAGAAAACACAACCTTATCCACCAGCAGCGAATCGACATCCGATCAGTTCGTGGTGAGCTACGGGCAATGCGGTTGTTCCCAATGCCGCGCCGCCCTCGGCGAGTTGTCCTCGACGACCACGACCTCCTTGGAACCGGTTTCGGCCACCATCTCTTCGGGCAACACCAACATCGACGCCCTGCTTGCCGGCAGCGCATACCGGTGGAACGCCAACACGGCGGTCGGCACCGCCGTGACCCTGACCTACAGTTTTCTGACGAGTGTGCCGACCTACTACGCCTCCAGCGCGGCGGAGCGGAGCGGCTTCCAGGCGGTGACCGCCGGCATGCAGACGGGCATCCAGAGCGCCCTGGCCTTCTACGAGCAGGTCGCCAACGTCAAGTTCACCTACGACGCGTCGGGCGGCGGCCAGCTTACCTTCGGTCAGTGCAACATGGGCTCCGGGTCGGCAGCTTACGCCTACTACGCCATGGGGCCCGGGCAAAGCCAGTATGCCGGCGACGTCTGGTTCAACGCGAATTACGCCGTCAACCAGACGCAGACGGTCGGCAGCTATGGCTACATGACCACGCTGCACGAGATCGGCCACGCCATGGGGCTGAAGCACCCCGGCAACTACGACGCCGGCGGCGGCGGAACCGCCGGACCTTACCTGCCGTCCTCGACCGACAGCGTGAAATACACGGTGATGTCCTATTACGGGGGAGATCTTTCTCTCGCCAATCCGCAAACGCTGCAACTGTACGACATTCAGGCGATCCAGTACCTGTACGGGGCAAACACCTCCTGGCACAGCGGCAACGACACCTACACCTTCTCCAATTCGTCTCCGACGACAATGACGATCTGGGACGGCGGCGGCAACGACACCATCGACGCCTCCAACCAGACCCGCGCCACGACCATCTACCTGAGCGCCGGCTGCTTCAGCTCAATCGGCAACGACGCTTATGGCTCTGCGGCCTTCCAGAACGTCGCCATTGCTTACAACGTCACCATCGAGAACGCGATCGGCGGCAGTGGGGACGACACTCTGATCGGCAACGCGGTGGACAATATCCTGACCGGTGGCGCCGGTAACGACTCGATCAATGGGGGCGGTGGCACCAACACCGCCGTGTTCACAGGCAATCGGTCGGAATACAGCGCCTCCTTGGTCAACGGCATGGTGAAGGTTGCCGACAAGATCAACGGACGGGACGGCCTCGATACCCTGCAGAACATTCAATTTCTGAAATTCGCTGATCAGGTGGTGTCGGTCAGCACATTGCAGCCGAACGCAGCACCGACGTTGGCCACGACGTCGCGGGGGGTGGGCTTTGGTCAGACGGTCGCCCTGTCGACGCTGGTCAGCGCCACCGACAAGGACGGCGACGCTCTGGTCTACTTCTTCACCGACCCGGCGGGGGCCGGCCGGATCAACCTGAACGGCGCGGTCAACCAGCTGAGCGCGACGCAGCAGGCCGCCGGCAACTATCAGGTCTCCGCCGCCGACTTCGCCAAGCTGACCTACACCGGCAACGGCGCCGAGCAGCTGAGCGTCTGGGCCTACGACGGGGTGCAGTGGAGCGCCACGGGGACGCTGTCGATCACCAACAGCGCGCCCACCGTGACCGCGACGTCGAAGGGGGTGGGCTTCGGCCAGACGGTCGCCTTGTCGACGCTGGTCAGCGCCGCCGACCCTGACGGTGACGCTCTGGTCTACTTCTTCACCGACCCGGCGGGCGCCGGGCGGATCAACCTGAACGGCGCGGTCAACCAGCTGAGCGCGACGCAGCAGGCCGCCGGCAACTACCAGGTCTCCGCCGCCGACTTCGCCAAGCTGACCTACACCGGCAACGGCGCCGAGCAGTTGTCCGTCTGGGCCTACGACGGGGCGCAGTGGAGCGCCACGGGGACGCTGTCGATCACCAACAGCGCGCCCACCGTGACCGCGACGTCGAAGGGGGTGGGCTTCGGCCAGACGGTCGCCTTGTCGACGCTGGTCAGCGCCGCCGACAAGGACGGCGACGCGCTGGTCTACTTCTTCACCGACCCGGCGGGGGCCGGCCGGATCAACCTGAACGGCGCGGTCAACCAGCTGAGCGCGACGCAGCAGGCCGCCGGCAACTACCAGGTCTCCGCCGCCGACTTCGCCAAGCTGACCTACACCGGCAACGGCGCCGAGCAGCTGAGCGTCTGGGCCTACGATGGGGGGCAGTGGAGCGCCGCGGCCACGCTGTCGATCACCAACAGCGCGCCCACCGTGACCGCGACGTCGAAGGGGGTGGGCTTCGGCCAGACGGTCGCCTTGTCGACGCTGGTCAACGCCACCGACAAGGACGGCGACGCTCTGGTCTACTTCTTCACCGACCCGGCGGGGGCCGGGCGGATCAACCTGAACGGCGCGGTCAACCAGCTGAGCGCGACGCAGCAGGCCGCCGGCAACTATCAGGTCTCCGCCGCCGACTTCGCCAAGCTGACCTACACCGGCAACGGCGCCGAGCAGTTGTCCGTCTGGGCCTACGACGGGGCGCAGTGGAGCGCCGCGGCCACGCTGTCGATCACCAACAGCGCGCCCACCGTGACCACGATGTCGCGGGGGGTGGGCCTCGGCCAGACGGTCGCCCTGTCGACGCTGGTCAACGCCACCGACAAGGACGGCGACGCGCTGGTCTATTTCTTCACCGACCCGGCGGGGGCCGGGCGGATCAACCTGAACGGCGCGGTCAACCAGCTGAGCGCGACGCAGCAGGCCGCCGGCAACTATCAGGTCTCCGCCGCCGACTTCGCCAAGCTGACCTACACCGGCAACGGCGCCGAGCAGTTGTCCGTCTGGGCCTACGACGGGGCGCAGTGGAGCGCCACGGGGACGCTGTCGATCACCAACAGCGCGCCCACCGTGACCACGACGTCGAAGGCACTGGGCCTCGGCCAGACGGTCGCCTTGTCGACGCTGGTCAGCGCCGCCGACAAGGACGGCGACGCGCTGGTCTACTTCTTCACCGACCCGGCGGGCGGCGGGCGGATCAACCTCAACGGCGCGGTCAACCAGCTGAGCGCGACGCAGCAGGCCGCCGGCAACTACCAGGTCTCCGCCGCCGACTTCGCCAAGCTGACTTACACCGGCAACGGCGCCGAGCAGCTGAGCGTCTGGGCCTACGACGGGGCGCAGTGGAGCGCTACGGGGACGCTGTCGATCACCAACAGCGCGCCCACCGTGACCGCGACGTCGAAGGGGGTGGGCTTTGGTCAGACGGTCGCCTTGTCGACGCTGGTCAGCGCCGCCGACAAGGACGGCGACGCGCTGGTCTACTTCTTCACCGACCCGGCGGGGGCTGGCCGGATCAACCTCAACGGCGCGGTCAACCAGCTGAGCGCGACGCAGCAGGCCGCCGGCAACTACCAGGTCTCCGCCGCCGACTTCGCCAAGCTGACCTACACCGGCAACGGCGGCGAGCAGCTGAGCGTCTGGGCCTACGACGGGGCGCAGTGGAGCGCCACGGGGACGCTGTCGATCACCAACAGCGCGCCCACCGTGGCCGCGGCCTCGCGGGGGGTGGGCCTCGGCCAGACGGTCGCCCTGTCGACGCTGGTCAGCGCCGCCGACCCTGACGGCGACGCGCTGGTCTACTTCTTCACCGACCCGGCGGGCGGCGGGCGGATCAACCTCAACGGCGCGGTCAACCAGCTGAGCGCGACGCAGCAGGCCGCCGGCAACTACCAGGTCTCCGCCGCCGACCTCGCCAAGCTGACCTACACCGGCAACGGCATCGAGCAACTGACGGTCTGGAGCTACGACGGGGCACACTGGAGCGCCCCGGCGACGCTGTCGATGACCAACAGCGCGCCCACCGTGACCACGACGTCAACGACGCTGGGCGTGGAAAAAGTGGTCGCCTTGTCCACGCTGATCAGCGCCGTCGACCCTGACGGCGATACGGTGACGCGCTACACCATCACCGACCCGGCGGGCGGTGGCCGGATCAGCCTGGGAGGAGCCATCAATCTGGCCAGTGCTGCCGAACAAGCTGCCGGTTCCTACACGGTTTCCGCCGCCGATCTGTCCAAGGTGATCTTCATCGGCGGCGGCAATGAGCAGCTGAGCGTCCGTGCTTACGATGGGGTGCAGTGGGGCGGGGCGGCAGCGCTCACGGTGACGGACAGCGCGCTGGTCGTGACCGCCAAGCCACCGTTGAGGTTGAAAACCGGCGAGACGGTGCCCCTTTCCGATTTGTTCAGCGTCACCGATCCGAGCAATTCGATAACGATGTACTGGTTCCAGGATCTCAACCCGCTCAACGGTGGCACGGTGAACCTGAACGGTGCCACCAACTTGCTGAGTTCCTTTGAAGAATCCAGAGGTTACTATCAGGTCTCAGCCAAAGATCTTTCGAAAGTCACATTCACGGGTGACGGCACAGCATATTTGATGGCCAGATCCTATAACGGGGTGAGCTGGGGCGAGAAAGCACTTCTCTCTGTGTACAATGCCGCTCCGGTCGTCAAAACCTATCCGCGATCGCTCAAGCTCGGTGAGACGGTCAGCCTCTCCGAATTGTTTTCCGTCACGGATTATGAGGGCGACCAGATTACGAAATACTCTATCTGGGACAAGGCAGGCGGCGGCACGGTGAACTTGAACGGTGCCACAAATCTGCTGGGTTCAATCAATACTGAGATCGGGCGATACGAGATACTTGCTTCCGACTTTGCAAAGCTTACCTACACCGGAGGTGGAACGGAAGACGTAGAGTTCTCAGCCTTCGACGGTGGGGCAGGCTATGTGGTGCCGCTGCGGATAACCAATGCCGCGCCGGTCGTCGAGGCCTTGCCGAAGACGCTCAATCTCGGTCAGACGGTCAATGTGTCCACTCTGTTCAATGTGACCGACCCCGATGGGGACACGATCACCCGCTACGCCATCAAGGACCAGGCGGGCGGCGGTACGATCGAACTGAACGGTGCTACCAATCTGGCCAACGCGACAGACCAGGCCGCCGGCGTCTACGAGTTCTCGGCCGCAGACCTCGCAAAAGTCACCTACACAAGCAACGGCCGTGAGGAACTGAGCGTTCGGGCCTGTGACGGGGGGCAATGGAGCGGCAGCGCGTCGGTGCTGATGAACAACGGCGCGCCGGTGCTGACCGCCGTGGGGCAGTCGTTGAAGGCCGGCCAGACCGTCGACATGTCCACCTTGTTCAAGGTCGCCGACGCCGGTGACCTCCCGGTGACGCTCTACTCCATCCATGACCCGAACGGTGGCGGTCATGTAAACCTGAACGGCGCCACCAATCTGGCAAGCGGGGACGACCAAACCGCCCAGATTTACTGGGTCTCTCAGGCCGACCTCGGAAAGGTAACCTATACGGGCGGCACAACCGAGGATTTGGCGGTCTCGGCCTTCGATGGGGTGAATTGGGGGAATGCGGTTGCGGTCACACTGACCAACTCCGCGCCAACCGTGTCCGTGATTGAAGAGGCGTACTCCTTGACCTCTCCTTTCTACGTGTACAATAGCGAACCCTTTAAAATCGCGGATCTTCTTGAGGTTTCCGATCGTGAGGGCGATCAGATCACGCAGTACCAGATTAATGCCCCGTCCGTATGCGGAAAAATGGAGCTGAATGGCGCCACCAACCTTGCGGATGCAGCCGATCAAGCCAATGACAAATATCTGGTCTCCGCTGCCGATCTTGCGAAACTGGAATTCACCTTCGTTCCCAATCTTAGTGTGATCAAAACTCCCCTTCGTGACGGCATATTCATGGAAATTTCCGCCTACGACGGCGTGCAATGGAGCAAGCCGGGCTTCATCGGGGTCATGATAGACTTGTAAAGCCCGGCAATCCGTTGGACGGCGGCTCCAAGCCGGGGCTTCTTCCGTCCCCGCTCCCGGCGGTCTCTGGCCTCTGGGAGCGGGGGCGGGGCGGGACTGCTGGGCCTTGCCATCTGAAGGTCACCAGCACCGCCACAACCGACGAACTCACGAAGGTCCTGATTCACGAAGAAGCGCAACGGAGTCATCCGCTGGTCCAACAAGTTGCTCTGTCCAGATAAGATTTCCGCGCGACGATTATGCTGATGCGTTTTGTTCTTAATAAATTGTCAACGGCCTGCAACTACAATCCTGGGTCATATTATTGCGGACTGAATCGATACCTTCGAGCGACAACAAGGTCATTTTCGCCATGCCAACCATGATTTGCGTCGTCGGCGACAAGGGGGGGATCGGAAAGTCCACATGGGCGCGCGGCTTCGCCGATCTTTGCCGGATGAGGGGCGTCAAAACCGCGCTGTTCGATGCCGACTGGCTGTGCCGCACGCTGTTCCGGGTTTTCTGCGCGCACGCGCCGGACGGCTCGGTGGTGCCGCTTTCCCGCCAGGATCCGCGCACCGGGTGCGTCCTCTACGATATCCACCATCGCGAACTCGGCCGTGACTTCCTGCTCAACAGCATGGGCGTGCCGGGGATCGACATCGTCCTGCACGATCTTCCCGCCGGCTTCCGGGCGGACTTCACCCAGGTCATGGGCGTGCCCCATCCTGAAAACGCCCTTCGGGAATTCGTGGCATCCGCCCGGGGCATCGGCGTCCAGCCGGTGTTCGTCACCCCCCTGACACCGCAATGGACCAGCCATCAGACGGCCGTGTGGCTGGCCGAAACCGTGTGCCCGCAGGCCGCCGTGGTTGCGGTGCGCAACGAGCAGTTCGCCGACGACCAATTCACGCTTTGGCGGACTGCGGAACAGGGCCGCTTTGCGCGCGCCGGTGGTGTGGAGATCGCCATGCCTGGGCTGGATGGCCAGACTTATCTGAATTGCGACATGCAGAACCTGCGGTTGAGCGCCGCCGGGCAGAGCGAGACGCTTTCCCTGGCCGACAAGCTGCGCGCGGCGTCCTGGTTGCGCCGCTTCGAGGTGGAAATCGCCAAGGCTCCCGGCGTCCTTGGCTTGAAAGGCTGGCCGACCGAGACGGCGCCAACGGACATCGCGGCGGCCGATCAGGCCGTCGTGGCGGGCAGGCGATGACCGGGATGCGCGGCCATGGCCGATGAATCCGCAAAAGGCCCGGAGCAGGCCAGCACTTGGCAGCGCGCCGTCGAGTTGAACCGCCAGATCGACGACGTCGTCGCAACCATCGAGCGCGCGGTGTGGTGCGGCCATTCGCAGGTTCCAATTCACCAGCCGGCCCCTCTTCGGCCGCCCGTCCCGGCTCCGGCCGCGTCCAAGCCCGTTCTATGGCCCGTTTCTCCCACGGTGCCACAGCGCCGGAACGGGTTCACCACCACCAACAGCCGGGGCGACATCGAGGCGCCGCCGCCCACGCCGCCGGCTCGCCCTGCGTCTCCGCTGACCTTGGTCGAAACGACGGCCTCGCCGCCGGAAACTCCCCCAACCGCGTCCAATGGGGAGGAGGATCTGGCCGCCCTCGCCGCCGAACTCGCCGCTGGTCTGCATGACTTGAGAAAGCAGCGGGATGGCATGCCCGATCCTGCCACGCTCACGTACGCGCTTCCATGGGACGCCAAGCCGCGCCCTCTTTTCGTCAAGGACGAGGCGTCGGAAGACTGGCTGCCCAACCCCGTCGGGGACGACGACATTCGCGACGCCGTACAACCCCACTGGCGTGTCCTGTACGAGCGGGCGGAGGGCGCGGAGCAGGCCGCGAACAGCCTTGGGGAGGCCCACCGCAAGTTGGGGATCCTGCGCCATGTGGGCGCACGTCGTCGGGCACTGCGCGAAGCACGGGAAACCGCGGCGGCGGCGGCCCAGGCCAAACGGACGGCCGATCTTCTGTGGGCCGGGGAGGCCATGCGCCAGCAGTTCGAGCACGACCGGGCGCTCGCGACCCGCATCTTCGAGCAGGCGATGCAAGCCGCTGGCGGCGTGGCGCGGCTGCTTGCGGACATCGCCGACTTGGAGGCTCAGGAAAAGCTGGTCACCGCCCTTCGCGAGGCCGGTGTGACCACCGTCGCCCGGCAAGATGGCGAAGGGAGGCGACAGGCGCTGGAACGGGCTCTGGCCGAAGCCGCGATCGCCCCCGCCCCCGCCGAAGACGACCGGGTTGGCGAGGCGCCTCCGGAAGACGAGGGCTCCGCCATGCAGGGCGCGCGGGACGCATGAGGACGCGCCGCCGGAACATGGCGCACGATTACGGATCATCAATGCCCGCCCGTGCCGGGGCTTCCCGAGGGGAGAAAGCGCCTTGTCCCAAGCGGCACAGATGAAGCCGGCACAGATGAACGTTGCCGAGGCCCTGCCCGGAAACACCGGGCTGTGGTGTCTGGTGGCCATCGCGCGGCATCACGGGCTCGACCTGTCCGAAAAGCATCTTGTGCATGCCCACGCACTCGGAACGGCCGAGATCAGCGTCAGGCAGATGGTCCGGCTTGCCCGCACGTCGCAGATGAAGGCGCAAAGCCTGCGCCTGACCTGGAACGATCTTCAGCAGTCCGGGCAGGCTCTTCCGGTGGTGCTGCGCCTGCGCGACGGCAGTTACGTGATCCTGGCCGGCCTGCGCGGCGACCGGGGTGTGCCGGAAGTGGCCATCCGCAACCCGCTGGCCCGCGTCGCCGGGTTCGAGTTCTGGACGAGGGAAACGCTCGACACGGTGTGGACTGGTGAGGTGGTGCTGCTGAAGCGCCGCTTCCGCCTGACCGAAACCGGGCGGACCTTCGGCCTGTCCTGGTTCGTGCCGGAAATCGCGCGCCAAGCCCGATCCTTCTTCGATGTCGCTGTCGCCGCGGTCGTGCTGCAGATCATCGGATTGGCGCTTCCCATTTTCTTCCAACTCGTCATCGACCGTGTCGTCCTGCATCAGACCTATTCCACCCTGACGGCGCTGGGGGTCGGGGTGCTGATCGCGATCGTTTTCGAAACGGCGCTGACCTACCTGCGAAGCCTGCTTCTGCTGCACGCGACCGCCAAGATCGACATCCGGATGGCGACCACCGTGTTTGCCCATCTGCTGTCGCTGCCGATCGACTATTTCGAGCGCGTGTCCGCCGGCGTTCTGGTCAATCACGTGCAGCAGGCCCGCACCGTGCGGGAGTTCATGACCGGGCGGCTGTTCTTCACGCTGCTCGATGCCATCGCGCTGTTCATCTTCGTTCCGGTTCTGCTGTTCTACAGCATGCCCCTGGCGGCGGTGGTCATCGCCATCACGCTCGCGATGGCCGGCATCGTCGCCGCGGTCGCCGGCCCCTTCCGCCGCCGTCTCCAGGACCTTTACCGGTCGGAGGCCGACCGCCAAGCGTTGCTGGTCGAAGCGGTGCACGGCATCAACACGGTCAAGGCGCTGTCGCTGGAGCCGGTGCACCGGCGCGTTTGGGACGGGCGGTCGGCGGAAGTCGTCGAACGCAGCGTTTCCGTCGGAAACCTGTCCGCCGTCGCCCGCGCAGTGTCGGGATTCCTGGAAAAGGCCATGACGGTGGCCGTCTTGTGGTTCGGCGTGGAACTTATCTTTGCCGGCACCCTGACCGTGGGCGAACTGGTCGCCTTCCACATGCTGGCCGGGCGGGTGACGGGGCCGCTGATGCAGTTGATCACCTTGATAAACGATTACCAGCAGGCCGCCGTGTCGGTGCGCATGATGGGCGAGGTGATGAACGCCACGCCCGAACAGGGGCTGAGCCGCGGACTGCAGCCGCAATTGTCCGGGGCGTTGACGTTCGAAGACGTGTCGTTCCGCTATCCGACCGCCATCTCCCCAGCCCTGGACAAGATCACTTTCGCGTTGCCCGCCGGATCCGTGCTGGGCATCGTCGGCCGCAGCGGGTCCGGCAAATCCACGCTCGTCCGGTTGCTTCAGGGGCTCCACACCACGCGCGACGGAATCATCCGCATCGACGGCTACGACCTGCGGGAAATCGACAAGATTCACCTGCGCCGGCAGATCGGCGTGGTGCTCCAGGAAAACTTCCTGTTCCGCGGCACGGTGCGCGACAACGTCGCCATCAGCAGGCCCGACGCGGGCTTCGAGGAGATCGTGCAGGCCTGTCGCCTTGCTGGCGCCGACGAGTTCGTACAGCGGCTGCCGCACGGCTACGACACCCCGCTGGAGGAAGGGGCCGTCAATCTGTCGGGCGGGCAGAAGCAGCGCCTCGCCATCGCGCGGGCGCTGCTCCGCCGTCCGACGCTGCTGATCCTCGACGAGGCGACGAGCGCACTCGATCCCGAGAGCGAAGCGATCCTGCAGGCGCATCTGCCCGACGTCACTCGCAACCGCACAACCCTGATCATTTCGCACCGCTTGGCCACGATCCGTCACGCCGACGCGATCCTGGTGCTGCACGAAGGCCGCATGGCCGGCTTCGGCACGCACGAGGCGCTCCTCGAAACCTGTCCCATATACCGGCACTTATGGACCATTCAAACGGAAGCCCTCCGATAGGCGGAACCCACCGGCTCGCGCCCCCTCGGCCCGCCTCATTGAGCGCGTTCCAGCCGGACGCCGTTGCCATCGAAGAGCGCCCGCCGCCTCGGCTGGCGCGGATGACGCTGCACGTCATCGTCCTGCTCATCGCCGCGCTCGTCGTCTGGGCGTCCGTTTCCGAGGTGGACCGCATTGTCAGCGCCCCAGGCCGCCTGATCACCACCAAGCCGCTGATCGTGGTGCAACCGCTGGAGACCGGAGTCGTCCGCTCCGTCGAGGTGTCGGTGGGCTCGATCGTTCGGGAAGGCGATTTGCTGGCCACGCTCGACCCGACCTTCGTCGAGGCCGACGCCACCGGCCTGGAAGAAAAGCTGGTGAGCCTGACGGCCGAGGCCGAGCGTTTGCGCAGCGAGATCGACGGTACGGCCTTGCACGCTCCGCCGGGTGACCGCGCGCGGGCCTTCCAGGTGCAGTTGCGCGAGCAGCGGATGGCCGAATACCAGTCCCGCCTTGCCTCCTTCGACGCCGCGGTCGCCCGGTTGGAGGAGAACATCGTCTCGAACAGGGAAACCCAGGAAAGCCTTCGCGAGCGGCTCCGGGTTGTAAACCAGATCGTCGCCATGCGGGAGGAACTGTTGCGGCGCGATGTCGGGTCCCAGCTTCAGGTCATGGAGGCGCGGCTCAACCAGCTGAACATCAAGGAACAGCTCACCAGCAAGCTGGCCGAGGGACGCGAACTCCTCCACAACCTGGAAAAGGCAAAGTCGGAACGCGGCTCCTTTATGCAGGAGTGGACCCGGGTAGGAGCCGACAAGCTGCTATCCGTGAGCCGCGAGATCGATACGACCACCCAGGAACTCGCCAAGGCGAAACGGCGCAGCAACCTCGTGGACCTACGCGCGCCATCCGATGGCGTGGTGCTGGAGATCGCCCAACGCTCGGTGGGATCGGTCGCCCGCAGCGCCGAAGCGCTGATCACCATGGTTCCCCTGAACGTGTCCTTGGAAGTAGAGGTGGAAGTCAAAGCGTCCGATGTTAGCCGCATCCGCACCGGCGACCCGGTGCGGTTGAAGCTCGAGGCGTTGCCTTACCAGCAATATGGTCATCTTGAGGGAGCGGTGCGGGTCGTCAGCGAGGACTCCTTCCGACCCGAGGCCGACAAGGCGCGGACCATCTATCGCAGCCGAATCAGCATCGAACGCGATAAACTGCGCGATGTCCCCGCGGACTTCCGGCTGATCCCCGGCATGACGGTAGCGGCTGAGATCATCATCGGCCGGCGCACGGTTATCGCCTACTTCCTGCACCCCATCCTGCGGGTGTTCAACGAAAGCCTGCGCGAGCCCTGATCTTTCGCCGAAACAGAAGTTGAAGCCGCCGCAAGCCTTTCGGCTTCGAGCACGCCTGACGGCAAAGCCCGAACTGGCCAACTCGGCCCACCGATCGTCCAGTCCATGCGACCTCACCCAAACCAGGATTGCCGCTTCAGGCCCGGTGCACCTCGTCGAGCCACAGGCGCAGCATCAGCAGCAGCCAGACCTGGGCCACATTGGCGCCCGTGCGGTCGTAGTAGCCGCGCACCACCGACCGCACTTCCGCGTCGTCCAGCCAGGGGATCGCCGGAGCCGCGGAACCGACCAGGAGATCCTGCACCAGCGGGCGCAATGGGCCGTCGAGCCATGCCTGGATGGGAATGCCGAACCCCATCTTGGGACGGTCGATGGCCGCGGGCGGAAAGAAGCGCTCGGCCGCAAGCTTGAGAAGGTGCTTGCCGCGCACGCTCCCGTCCGGCTGCCGCGCCAGCTTCAGCGAGGTCGGCAAGTTGAAGGCGAATTCGACCAGCCGGTGGTCGAGCAGGGGGACGCGCACCTCCAGGGAATGGGCCATGCTGGCGCGGTCGACCTTGGTGAGAATGTCGTCGGGAAGGTAGGACCGCAGATCTCGGGCTTGGCAGCGTCCCACGGGGTCAAGGCCGGCGGGACAGGCGATCTCTTCGTCGTCCTCGGGTCGGGTGGTTCCCATCAGCCGCCGCCGCGCGTCGGCGTGAAACGTGTCGCGCGCGTTGTGGTGCAGGAATTGCCAGTCCGGCCGGGACGGCCCTGCCGGCTCCCGCGATCGCAGGCGGTGCCAGACGTCGGCGTGGCTGTTGTAGCCGGCGAACAGTTCGTCGCCGCCGTCGCCCGACAGCACCATCTTCACCTCCGCCGCCGCCATGCGCGCGACGTACCAGGTGGGGATCGCCGAGGAGTCGGCGAACGGCTCGCCGTAGATTCGCGCCAGTTCGCCCAGCAGCGATGCCGTCATGTCCACGGTCACATGCTCGACCCGCAGCCGCGCGCCGATCGCCTCGGCCGCCTGCCGGGCATAGGGAACCTCGTCGTGGGTCCGTTCGCGAAAGCCGATGGTGAAGCAGCGGGGCGGCTCGGGCATGGCGCGCGCCATGCAGGCGGCCACGACGCTCGAATCCAGGCCGCCGCTCAGGAAAGCCCCGAAAGGAACGTCGCTGCGCACATGCATGGCGATGATCTCGCCGAGCAGGGCCTCCAATTCCTCCAGGGCCTCGGCCTCCGGCCGTTCGCGCACCTGCGGGACGAGCCGCCAGTAGCGGTGCAGGGACGTTCGGGCCTCATCGGGATCGATGACGAGGCAGCAACCGGGTTCAAGCTTGCGCACGCCGCGGTAGATCGTATGCGGCGTCGGCACATGGCCGTAGCGCAGGTAGCCGGCCAGGGCGTCCGGGTCGACGTCTCGGGGCACCATGCCGGAGGCCAGCAGGGCTCTCAGTTCCGACGCGAACAGGACCTGCGCGCCGTCGGAAAAGTAATACAGCGGCTTGATTCCCAGGCGGTCCCGCGCCAGCAGGACCCGCCCGCTGCGCGGGTCGAGGTGGGCGAAGGCGTACATGCCGGCGAAACGCGGCAATGCCTCCCGCCCCCATTTCTGCAGGCCGCGCAGAAGGACCTCGGTGTCCGAATCGGTGCCGAAGGGCATGCCGTCAAGTTCGCGGCGAAGCTCGATATAGTTGTACAGCTCACCATTGTAGGTCAGGGTGTCGCCATTGACATCGTCAACGAACGGCTGTTGTCCGTGCGCCGGATCGATGATGGCCAGCCGGCGGTGTCCGAACCCGACCGGACCGCGGATGTGGATGCCCTGGCCATCCGGGCCACGGTGAACGAGGGCCTGTGTCATCCGTTCCAGCGCCCGCCGGTCCACGGTCCCGCCATCCAGGCGAACGATACCGGCAATTCCGCACATCGGCTCGGCGTTTCCCTTCGAACTGGACGTAATCTTTAAGCAGACGGCCCCTCAGTCTATAATAGCAAACTTTGTACCGATCGCCGAGACCGCCGATGCCGTCCACTCTCCCACAGTTTCCGTCACCGATGACCAACCGCCCTCTGGATCCGCAAGTCGTCGAGACGTGGCGATGGCGTATCCGGATGGAAACGGAGGCCAACTATCATTGCGAGATGGGAACCGGCATCGCCCGGGAAGGAAATCTGCCGGCGGCGGCGGAAGCCTTCCGGCGCGCCCTTCGCATCAAGCCGGACTATCCGGAGGCGAGCTGGCAACTGGTTGAGGTGCTGCGCCGCCTTGGGGAGGTCGGGCAGGCCCAGGCCGTCCACGAGGATGCGCTCTCTCATCGCGCCGACTACGCCTCCTTTGCGCTGTGCCGGCTCGGGCAGCAGGCAATTCTGCGCGGCAAAATGGATGAGGCGGCGGATTTTTTCGATCAGGCGGCGCAGCACAAGCCGGAAACCCCGGCCGTCATACTCTGGCGCGACCTGGTGCGCGCGGCGCGCGTCCATGCGCCCTTGTCCCCCCTGCCCGACGGGCTGGTCGCCGCCATTCCGGCGGACGAAGCGGCCGATCTGGCAACCGAATATTCACGGGTGGCCCGCGACCTGATGAATTGCCAGCTCATGCCGCTGGCCGAAAGCCTGGCCCGCCGCGCCGCCGCCTTGGACCCGTCGGCGTATGAGGCCAGCAACTTCGTCGCCATCCTGCTGTCCATCACCGGGAACTATGCGGAGTCGGCGCGGTGGAGCAGGCGAGCGCTGGTGACCAACCCCGGCCATGCCCCGCTGTTGATGCAGGAGGGGCTGAGCCAATGTTATCTCGGCAACTTCAAGGATGGCGAGGTCAGCCTGCGGCGCGCCATCAGCGTCGATTCCAGCGACATGAGTTTGCACGCCAATCTGGGCTACGCCCTGCGCAGGCAAGGGAAATACCCCGAGGCGGTGGCCGTGCTCCGGCACGCCGTCGAACTGCCGCCGCCGACACCGTGGGTCCACGGCGAGGTCGGCCGCGCGTACCGGGGCATGGGTGATCTGAAGAGATCGGCCGAGGCCTACCGCAAGGGTATCGCCCTCGCCGACGGCGCGGCCGGCTCCGAATGGCTGCAGGACGAACTCGACGATGTGCTGCGCCAATTGGGCTGAGCGGTTTTTCGGACGCTTTTCTTTCCAACCAGCAGGCCATGGGCCCGGCCTCGTCCGGGCGCATCTCCTCACGCGGGACAACGGATGATCCGGCACCTTTCCTTGACCTCGATCCGGGCGTGGCGGCGCCGAAGCCTGTGGCGGGCCCCGGCCATCGTCGCCACCGCCCCCTATCCCATCGACGTGTACCGGACGACTCTGCGCCGCCTCCTGGGCCGGCGTGGCGTGACGGTGTTCCCCTTCACCAGCCGCGCGGCGATCCCGCGCGGCCAGACGGTCCTGTTCGTCCGGCACGACGTCGACACCCGCGACTGCGTGCGCAACATGGGGCGGCTGCTGGCGGTCGACCATGAGCTGGGCATCCCGGCCGCCACCTACATCCGCGTCGACGGGATCGACTACGACCCCGCCGAATGCCGGGAGGAGGTGGCGCGGCAGAAAGCCCTGGGCATGGAGGTCGGGCTCCACTCCTCTTGCTATCTGGAGGATGATTTCTTCGGCGCCTTCCGGCGGGAACTGGACGTGTTCCAGGGCCTGTTCGGCTTTGCCCCGGTCAGCTTCACCATGCACGGCCTGGGCGCCGTCCGGACCGCGGAACGGACCGCTTTCACCGAGGCGGTGCCGGGCCGCCTGGATGAATTCGGCATCGCATTCTCGGACTGCAATGTCAGATTGCGGACCTATCGCCATGTCGTCCAAGACTGCAATCTTGACCAGCGCGCGCCAGGGCGGCGTTGCATGTATGTCGACTTCGC
Organism: Azospirillum mesophilum; assembly: GCF_053470405.2. Lineage (NCBI taxonomy): Bacteria > Pseudomonadati > Pseudomonadota > Alphaproteobacteria > Rhodospirillales > Azospirillaceae > Azospirillum > Azospirillum mesophilum. Next base: position 29,324 of record NZ_JBPXMQ020000039.1, on the reverse strand, counting down.
CAAGCCGGAGGTGTTTCTTGAGCCTGGCCACGCGCTTCTGCTGCTGACCCATCCCTGTTATTGGCAATGACTTTCCCGGATTGTCTGGTCGCGCATCACAGGGCGCGCAGTGCTTCCAAAACCCTCCGCACAGGCGCACCCGCCTCTTCCAGACCATCGGCGCGGCCGGACAGCCGTTTGGCCAGTTCGCGCGCCAGCCGCCGGCTGACGGGGCTGGCTTGGCCGGGAGTGGCGGCGAAGCGGGCGAGCATCTCTTCCAAGCGTCCGAGGACGCGGGGATCGGAAGGCGCCAGCCCACCGTCGAGGAAGCGCTCCACCTCTCCCTTGGCTGCCCCGAAGTCCACGGCCAAGTCGAGCTGGCCCAGGATGTCCGGGGTGGCGAAGGTCTGCAGGAAGCGCTTGGTGATGTAGGGCGGGGTCAGGCGGCCCACATGCTGGAAATCATAATGGGCCAGGGAGTCGAACAGGCGCAGCTCCTCCATCACCATTTCATAGGACGGGAAGTAATGGAAGGGCCGGCCGGCGCTCCGGTCGAGGAAATACTCGATGGCCACCCGCAGCACGCTCTTGCACAGGGTGTTGTCGACGAAGGGGTCCCGGTTCTCGCCCCGGACCGCGGCGGCGAAGAGGTAACGTTGCGGCGACACGGTGAAGACCATCGGGGGCACCCGGTCGGGGCCGCCGACGATGGTGGCCACGGCGGCGACGATGCGGTCGAGGGTCGCCACCACCTCGTCCACCGACAACAGCCGCAGCAGCCACAAATCGTCCGGAAGATGGGAAATGCGCGTGATCGGGCGCCCATTCTGGCGCAGCCGGAAGACGCGCGGGCTGCCCAACGTCACGATGAGGAGGCCGGCCTTGCGGATGACCTCGCGGCACCGTTCGGCATGGCTGTCCATCATGGCCAGGGCACGGGGGACCGCGTCCTCCCCGAACAGGCGGAGCTGCCCCATGTTGTAGGGATAGAGGACCACGCCGCCATCGGGCAGAACGACCACGTCATCCTCGTCATGGGGCCGTCCGGATGCCGCGATCTCCAGAACCTCGGCCAGCGTCTCCGGCCCGTAATGGAAGGCATGGGGATCGTCGTAGCAGGTCGTGAACCCCAAAGACGCCGCATGATGGTTGATCTCCGCCGCCAGGCAGGAACCGAAGCCGGCGATCGGCGTGTCGAAGGACAGGATGAGCGGGACGGGGGCCGTCGTGATGCGAAACAGCTCGACATCCAGGCTTTGCGACAGGAATTTGTTGGTCATGGGAAGGCCTCCGGGGGAAGGTCGCGGGATCGTGTCGTGTCAGCCGTAAGGCCGGCGGCATGGTCAACCTGGGCCGTTTCGTCCGATGTTGCAAATCTCCTGCACGGCTGCCCGGGCTTACCCGATCATGGCTCGGCCGTGAGGCGCCAAGTCCATGCTTTGCACTCGTCCTTCCAACTCACCCGCCCAGTCATGATGGCGGCGGTTTCGTAATTCCGGTTATTCCCACGCGTCGCCTATTGCCGCCACGGTCCAAGATTCGAACGAATTAATTGTTTAGAAATTGTTTACGCCAAGTCTCCTAGACATTGACAGACGGAGTCGCCCGGGATCGGAACGACCGCTTTGCCAGGAGTGCATGGACATGGAGCAGATCGCGCCTGGAACCGACGCGCCGGCTATCGCGGCGGATCTCGGCCCGGCGAGCGGTCGGAAAGCGGGGGCGGCGGTCGCGGTGACGGTGGTCGTTGATTGCGACGATGACCGGCATTACGACGTGCTGGCGCGCCTGTTCGCGGCGGATCCGGGCTTCCGGCTGCTGGTCGCCGCGGGGCGCGGCGTTCCCGGCACGCCCGACGACCGCCGCACCTCCGCGACCCCCTCGGACGAGGCTGCCCTGGCCGCCCTGCGCCGGTCGGGATGCACCCACGTCGCCTTCGTGCGCCATCGCTTCATCACCCCGGCCCATGTGGCCGAACTGCTGGCCCGCTTGGCCGAAGGCAAGGAGGCGACGGCCGTCCTGGTGCCGGGCGTGAACACGTTCCTGACCGTTGGCCGGGCCGTGCTCATCGTCCGCGATCTGGAGCGCCGTGCCGGCCGGGCCGCGCCCGTGGCCGCGGCTCCGGTGGAGCTCGCCACCCTGCCCGAACCGGAACCGCGCCGGCTGGTCGCACCGCTTTCGGTGGCCGACACGCTGGGGCGCGAGGGGATCGATCCCGAATCCGTGGCGTTCGATCTGGGTGACAGGGCGCTGCAGAAACAGTTCTTCATCGAGGAACTCGACCGCCATTTCCCGTTGCCGGTCAACATCAGCCTCGTGCTGAGCAACCAGTGCAACCTGTCCTGCGTCATGTGCCCCTACCATTCGCCGGAGGCCCTGCGGACGCGCCAGGTCGACTATTTCGACCACAAGCTATGGCTTCCCCTCACCCTCGTCGAAAAGCTGGTGGCGGAGCTGAAGACGGCTCCGTCTCAGCACGTTCCCTTCAGCTTCCATATGGGGGAACTGGACGAGCCGCTGCTGCACCCGCAGATCACCGACATCGTGCGGTTGCTGACCAGCATCCCCGGCGCCATCGTCCACATCACCACCAACGCCACCCTCCTGACGGAAGAGCGGTCGCGCCAGTTGATCGAAGCGGGGGTGCAGAGCGTCAGCTTCAGCGTCGATGCGCATAGCCAGGACACCTACAAGGCGATCCGCGGCGCCAAGCTGGCGCGGACGCAGCGCAACGTCGAAGGCTTCCTGCGCCTGCGCCAGGAGCTGAACCCCGGGTTGAGCGTCAATCTCTGCATCATCGACCAGGAGCCGGCCAGCACCGAGATCGAGGACTTCAAGAATCACTGGCGGGAACGCGGGGTTTCCAGCGTTTCGGTCTACCAGCTGTTCTCGCCCGAGCCCGACGGCATCTATTGGAACCTGACCGACCGGGTCTTTCGGGAGCAGACCCGCAGCCCCTGCCGCGCCGTGTGGGAACAGGTCTTCGTCTATCCGGGCGGCGAGGTTTCGCTGTGCTGCACGACCCTGGTCCGCGTCCCGCAGGACGGGATGGTGTCCATGGGAAACCTGAACGGCTCGTCTCTGCGGGACATCTGGCAGGGCGTCCCCTACCAGCGGGTGCGCGGCGACCTCATCGACGAGGATTTCTCTGAGCGCCCCTACTGCCGCGACTGCGGGATCTGGTCGCAGACCTACCAGTTCGAAAACGTCCTGACGGACGGCACAAAGCTCATCACCAGCGAGACGATGGAATATTTCCTCTTCCCCGACCACGACCTCAAGGCGATCGCCGGGGAACTGGCCGTCGGCGTCCGCTCCGGCGCGATCCGGGGGATCTGGGGCATCGGCAGCGACTTCGGCCGGATGGTCCGCCTGCACCCGGAGCTTCCGGCAGCGCTGGAGGCCGGTGGCGTGGCTCTGTTCGACCATGAGCGGGCCGGGCACACCTTCAATGGGCTGCCGATCCGCTCCTCGGCGGAGATCGCCGGCTTCGACGGGGGCATCTGCCTGACGCCGTCCTCGCCCGCCTCGCGCGGGAGCATGGCAAGCCACGCCCACGCACTCGGCCTGCCGCCCGACCGCCTGATCGACCCCTATGCCGCGCGGCGGTGACGGCGGCCGGCGCAGCCGGAATGCGAACGCCGAGGCCGGGGCATCAATCCATTGATTATACACACTTCCGGCCGATCCAATGGATTGCCCGGAGTCCGCATGATAGAGTGTTGCGATGATCAAAATGCTGCGTGGTGCATCCTATCTGCCGAAAGGGGCGCCGATCTACGTCTTCGGTGCTGGCAAGGCCGGCCAGGTCCTCGTCAAGGAGTTGCGGAAGGACCGCTCTGTCCAGCTCCAGGGCGTTCTCGACAACTTCAAGACGGGCGAGATCGAGGGCGTGCCGATCCAAAAGGCCAGCGAGTTCCTGAAGGATCCGGCGGGAGCGTCGGTGATCATCGGGAGCATGTATGTCGATGAGATCGCCAAGCAGCTTGCCGATGCGGGCTGCCAGGACATCTACAATGGTTATCACCTCGCCCTGGCCCTGATCGACCGCGACGCCTTGCGGCGGATGGCCGCCATGGCCGGCGGGGTGCTGGCTCTGCTGGTCGGCGTCCTCTGGCTGCTTCTCGCCTAAATCCCGACCCCGAGCCCAGCGGAGACGACACCATGCCCAGCTTGCCCCCGGCGGCGAAGCCGAACTACTTCAGCTTCGGATATGTCCCCAGCGGATCGCTGCGCAACGATTGGAGCGGGCGGCTGTTCGGGGCTCCGAACCTGCTCAAGCGCCTTCAGGCGCCGGAAATCCTTGCCGCCCTTGCCATCGACCCGGCCGACCGCGTGCTCGACCTCGGCTGCAGTTCCGGCTACATCACCATCGAGATGGCCAAGCTGGCCGCCGAGGCGGTGGGGGTGGACATCAACCCCTACGTCCGGACCATCCGCATCCCCGGCAGCCTGATCGGCCGATTGAGCTTTGAATGCGTCAGCGGCACCGCCCTTCCCTTTCCCGACGGCCATTTCGACAAGGTGCTGGCGTCCGAAGTGCTGACGATGATCGACGAGCCGCCCCATTTCCTGGCGGAGGTCCGCCGGGTCCTGAAGCCGGGCGGGCGGTTGGTCGTCGTCAACGGCGTCGGTCCCATTCCGATCCGTGACGCCTACCGGGACGGCAGCCCGCGCCTGGAGGAACTGCGCCGCCGCTACGGCAACCGGGTCCCCGCCAGCTACGACGACTACGTCGCCGGCCTGCTCGGGGTTGCCGGTACCGCCACGCCGCGCTTCCTGGAACGGGATGAAGTGATCCGCCTGGTGGAAGACAACGGCTTCCACATCCAGGACGCGCGGCATTCGCCCCGGCGGGTGGCCGGGGACCGTTACGCCTGGGAGCAGTTCGAGCTGTTCATCCGCGAAGGCAAGGTCGTGACCCTCGACAGCTTCCTGCCGAAATTCCTGTCGCTGTCCTTCTTGTCGCTGTTCGACCGGGCCGACTACAAGGGCGGTCTGATCATTACCGCCGAGATGCCGCCGGCGTGACCCCCTGACCATGCCGCCGCTCCGACCGGCCGACCCGATTGCCGAGCACGGTTTCGCCAAGGTCATGGGCAGGACCGCGCGCGTCTCCGCCGTCATCCCCTATTACCGGCGCCGGGATGTCCTTCTGCGATGCCTGGCCTGCCTGCGCGCCCAGGACCGGGAGGAATGCGCCGCGCACGAGCTGGAAGTCATCGTGGTCGACGATGGCTCCGGCGACGACGTCGAGGAGCACCTTCCGCCCGACGTGCTCTACATCCGGCAGCGCCGCAACGGCTTCGGCGCCAGCCGGGCGCGCAACACCGGGGCCAGGCTCGCGAACGGCCGCTACCTGCTTTTCCTCGATCCGGACATCCTGGTCGGTCCGGGGCACGTCGGCGCCGTCCTGCGCGCCTTCCGCGCCTTCGGTGAACGGGCGGTGCTGGCCGGGCATGTTTCCAGCTATTACTTCGAAGGAAGCCCCGATCCGCGCCAGCAGTTCGGCGTCTGGGAACGCCCCGACCGGCCGACGCGGCGCTTCTACCAGCTGGCCAGCGGCAACATGGCCATCTCCCGCGCGCTGTTCCTGGAAACCCCCGGCTTCGACGAGGACCTGATCTACGGCGAACTGGAGGACACGCTGCTGGGCTGGCACATCGGGCAGCTCGATGGGACAAGCATCGTCTTCAGCACGGCCATGGCCGCCCGCCATGTCCCGCATCCGCCGGGTCCGGCCCACGCCGACGGTGCCCGGACGCGGGAGATCCTGAAGCGGAAATGGCCGGCGTTCCACGATGATTTCTTCGGACGCTCGTCACGATGACCGGCACCACGACTCCCACTCCGGGAAACGCCGCGCAAGACATCCCGATGGATGTCGAGGCGTTGCTGGCCCGTTTCGAAGCCTACCGGCCGCCGCCCGCCCCCGGCCCGACCCCGTTCTGGCCACCGCGCGTTCGGCCGGCACGCTGGCGCGGCAACCGTCGTGACGTCGCGACCGACGCCATCCACTATGACCGTGCCGAAATTGCCGCCCTTCTGGCCCTTCTCGACCGGCAGGGCGTCGGGCGCGGCCGGGTCCTGCTGTCCGACTTCTACAGCGGGCTGACGACCCTGTTCTGGGGCATGCGGTTCGACGAGGTGTTCACCATCAGCGTCCGCGACCACGGCGAACCGGTGCTGTCGGACGGACGGCACACCATTTTCTTCGGGCGGGTCGGCGACATGCCGTTCCTCCACGGCATGGCCGCCCGGACCGGCGTTCTCGACGCGCTGCTGATCGACGGAACCGTCCGCTACGACCTCGTCATGATCCTGTATTACACGTTCCGTCCGCTCGTGCGGGACGGGGGGCTGGTCGTGTTCTTCCACACCGAAGACGGCCACACCGAAGACGGCCACACCGAAGACGGCCACACCAAAGACGGCCACACCAAAGACGGCGGCGACCCCAGCGGCGGCGTGCCGCGCTTCCTTGCCGGCCTGCGCTCGGGCGACATCGACGGCATCGCCCATGCGGTGGAGAATCTGGGGATCCCCGGCGGTCTCGGCATCGCCTATGAAAGGATCGTCGCATGAGCGCTCGTCGCCTGCCCCACTCCGTGCTGGCGATGCACGACCCCATCCAACTCCCTCCAGGCCGTCCCATTCGCATCATCGGCGAGGACGAGGCCGCCGGCCACCGCCTGCGCGACGCGGTCGCGGCATTGCCCGGCCGGCACCTCCTGGCCGACGCCGGGGCGATGCGCCCCGGCACCGTCGTGGTCACCACATCCGATCCCGCCGGAGCCGGGGACATCCGGGATGCCGACCTCGTCTATGACGCCCGCCCTTATCTGCGCCGGCGCGGCGACCAGGACGCGGCGGCCGGCCTGCTCGGCGCCCTGCTGCGGGCCGGAACGGTCGTCGATGACCGCCATCTCCTGCACGGGCCGGAAGACTTCCACAAGCTGCCGCAAGGACGGCCGATCCACATTTACGGGACCGGGACGGGCGGGCGCGTCGTCCGCGGTGCGCTGGAAAGCGCGGGCATCGCCCTGGCGGCCTTTGTCGACAGCTGGCAGGACGGGGAGCTTGACGGCTTGCCGGTCATCCGCGCCGCGGCCTTCCTGAACGGCGCGGCGCGGGAGAGCACCATCGTCATCGCCAGCCAGGCCTGGGCGGACATCGAGCGGACACTGATCGCCGGTGGGGTTACGGACGCCTTCAACGCCCTTCCCATCGTGCGCCGGCATTTGTGGGACGAGTACTGGGCGCGGACCCATGCGCGGGCGGGAGGCGCCGCATGAGTCCGATGCGGATCCTGACCGTGGTGGGCGCCCGCCCGCAGTTCGTCAAGGCTTCGGCCGTCAGCCGGGCACTGGCCGAGGCCGGGGCCGCCGAGACGCTGGTGCACACGGGCCAGCATTTCGATTCCGGCATGTCCGAGGTGTTCTTCGCCGAGCTGGGATTGCCGGAGCCGCACCTCAACCTCGGCATCCACGGGGGCGGGCACGGGGCGATGACCGGCCGGATGCTGATGGCGCTGGAAGAGGTGATCGGGCGGGAAGCACCCGACTGGGTGCTCGTGTACGGCGACACCAATTCGACCCTTGCCGGTGTCCTGGCCGCGGTGAAGCTTCGGGTGCCGGTGGCCCATGTCGAGGCCGGGCTGCGCTCGTTCAACCGGGCCATGCCGGAGGAGATCAACCGCATCGTCGCCGACGAGTTCAGCAGACTGCTGTTCTGCCCCACCCAGGCGGCGGTGCGGAACCTGGCCCGCGAAGGCATCACGGCCGGCGTCCATCATGTCGGCGACGTCATGCTGGACGTCGCGCGCCAGCTGGCCGAGACGGCGCGGGTGTCCTCGACCATCCTGGAACGGCTCGGCGTGGAGAAAGGGCGGTTCGCCCTGGCGACCGTGCACCGGGCCGAGAACACCGACGACCGCGAACGGTTGAGGGAAATCCTCGCCTACTTGAAGGCACGGGCGCAGGACGATCCCGTCGTTTTGCCGCTGCATCCGCGCACGCGACAGGCTGTGGAGGAAGCCGGTCTGTCCCTCGACGGGCTGATGGTGATCGCGCCGGTTGGTCCGTTGGACATGGCGCGGCTGCTGGACGGCTGCACCGTCGTGCTCACCGATTCCGGCGGCCTCCAGAAGGAAGCCTACTTCCACGAGAAGCCTTGCGTCACGCTGCGCGAGGAGACCGAGTGGACCGAGACCGTCGAGGCGGGCTGGAACCGGCTCTGGCGTGGCCCGGACTACCGGCCCCGGCGGCCCATCCCCGATTACGGCGACGGTTCGGCCGCCCGGTTGATCGCCCGGCTTCTGACGGGCGGACGGGCCTGACGCGGTCCGTCCTATTGCAGGTCCAGGATCCGCCGCCCCTCGGCCAACAGGTAGCGGTCCACCGCCGACGGCGCCGTTCCTCCCGTCGCCGCCTCGACATGGGCAAAGCGCAGCACCGTGGCCTCGCGCAGGCGCAGCAGCAGGCGGGCAGCCGCGTTGGTCAAAGCGCCATGGGCTCGTGGTGACGGCGGTGCCGGTTCGATGATCGTCCGTTCCAGATCCCCGATGAACGCGCGGTAGCTCCACCGGCCCGAGGCGATGATGTCCTCGTAAGCCTGCTCGGCGATCCGCGCGGTCAGCGCCTCGTCGGCCAGGGCATCCAGAACCTCGTCGAGGTTGGAATAGTCCTTCCGGACGGGAATGTAGTGGCGCCACGGTTCGAAAATGCCGTTGTAACGGCCTTCCAGAAGGACTTGGCAGGTCCGCGTCATGCACGCCTCGAAATGCCGTGGCGACAGGCAGGCCAGGTCGATGGCGTGGTCCTGGTCGGGGAAGCAGGCCGCGCGCGTTTCCTCGAAGGTGGCGTCGGGATGGGCGCGCAGATGGGCTTCGACGCGCGCCCGGACCGATCCGTCCCAGTCGCACAGGCTGGCGCCGCCCTCGACACCCAGGACGGCGCGGCAGCGCAGCAGGAATTCGAACCAGCGGTCGCCGATCAGGAAATCCTTGGCGTCCACGGCGTTGATGTCGACCCGCAGGCCGCGCCGCCGCGCCGCCGCGCCGACCTCCTGCCCGATGCGCACCTTGTGGGTGCCGTACTCCCCCAGCCAGTGCGGGTTGTTCCAGGCGCGGTAGCCGATGTCGATGTCGCGCGGTGGCCTGGGCATGCGCGCGATGCGCTCCAGGCGGTTCTCGTCGGCATAGCCGGTCAGGGCCGTGCGGAACCCGACACGGCCGGGATCGAGCCCGGGATAGATCGTCGGCCAGTCAGCGGGTTCGGCGCAGCTCAGCACATGCGTGATCCCGACCGCTTCCAGGAAAGGCACGACGATGTTCATGTTCATGAACTCGTCCTGGACGACAGCGATCTTCGGGCAGTCGCGGTCGCGCAGGCGCAGACAGGGACCGGCCCGGAACGCGAAGAGCCCCGGATCCCAGTGCATCGACAGGAAGATCGTGTCGAAGACGATGGCGTCGATGTCGAGCCGGTCCAGCACCCGCCACGGCACCCCGTACCCGACATTGATGTAGAGGACATGGTGCTTCGAGTACCGCCCCCAACTGTAGACATGCGCCTCGTTGGACGAGCGCAGCGGCAGCGAATGGCGGGCGTTGTAGAAGACGACGATGGTCCGCCGGTCGTCGCCCATGGGCCGGGTGTTCGTCACGGGAGCGGCCACATCAGACGGCGTACCCGGACCGCAGGGCGGCATGGACGGCCGCAACGATCCGCTCCTGTGCATCCGCTTCCAGATAAGGGTGCATCGGCAGGCTCAGGACCGAGGCCGCCAGCCGTTCGGCCACCGGCACGCCGCCCAAGGCGACCGGGCAGCGGGCATAGCCCTGTTGCCGGTTCAGCGGAATCGGGTAGTAGACGGCGGTGGGGATGCCGGCGGCCTTCATGCACGCCGCCAATGCGTCGCGCCGTTCGCTCCGCATGGTGTACTGCGCCCAAACCGAGGTCGCGCCGGGCATGATCACGGGCGTCCACACCCCATCGCAGGACGCCAGTCCGGCGGAGTAGACCCCGGCGATGCGGGACCGCGCCTCGATCTCCGCCTCGAACACGGCGAGTTTCTCGATGAGGATGGCGGCCTGGATGGTGTCGAGCCGGGAATTCAGGCCGAGCCTGACGTTGTCGTACTTGTTCGATCCCTGGCCGTGCACCCGCAGCGAGCGCAGCATCGCGGCCAAGTGGTCGTCGTCGGTGAGGACGGCGCCGCCGTCTCCGTAGCAGCCGAGCGGCTTGGCGGGGAAGAAGCTGGTGGTGGTCGCGTCGCCCAGCCCGCCGACGCGCCGGCCGGACAGCGTGGCGCCGAAGCTCTGCGCCGCGTCGGCCAGGACGAACAGGGTGTGGGCGTGGGCGATGGGCAGAATGCGCTCGTAGTCGGCAGGCTGGCCGAACAGGTCGACGGGAATGACGGCCGCCGGCCTGAGGCCGGAGCGCCGGGCCGTGTCGATGGCGGCTTCCAGGCTGGCCGGCGCCATGGTGAAGGTGTCTTCCGTGACGTCGACGAAAACCGGCGTAGCCCCCAGGAGCGCCGGAGCCTCGGCCGTGGCGGCGAAGGTGAAGGCCGGAACGAAGACCGCGTCCCCGGGACCGATGCTCCGCGCCATGAGGGCCAGTTGCAGCGCGTCCGTGCCGTTGGCGCAGGTTACGCAATGGCGGACCCCGGCGAACGCCGCCAGTCTGGCTTCCAGTTCCTGCACCTCCGGACCCATGATGAAGCCGCCGTGCTCCAGCACCCGGCCGATCGCCCGGTCGATGCGGTCGCCAAGGCGCAGGCGCTGTGCCTGAAGATCGATGAAGGCCAAGTGCGGCGGCTGTGCGAGACCAGGCATGTTCTCTCCGTCAGGCGGCTGCCCCGCCTTGCAGGCTGGCCTTTCCCAAGCGTCCCGAAAGGGCTGCGGAATCGGGCGCAAGCCGCACCACTACCCCTGGCATGCTTAACAAGTGGTAATTCGTCCCGGCCTGGAGTGATGTGCTCTTAGCGCAGGCGGACGCGCAGCGAGGTGAAGATGGCGGCGGGGGGGCGGGGCGTGCCGTCCTCCAGGGTTTCCAGCAGTTCGATGGCGCTGTGGCCGCTGCAGGCGATGGTGACGCTGTCGGACTGGCGTTGCAGCACCTGGCCCGGTCGGCCGTGGTAGGTCACGGGCAGCGGCCGGGCCCGCGCAATGGTGATCCGCCGCCCCTCGTGGACGGTGAAGGCGCCGGGATAGGGGAACGACTGGGCGCGGATGAAGTTGTGGAGCGTGGTCGCGTCCAGGCTCCAGTCGATCAGCCCGTCCTCGGGAAGCCGCTGGGCGGCGAAGGTCGCCTGCGCATGGTCCTGGGGAACGGGAAGGATGGTGCCGTCCAGGAAGCCCCGCCAGAACCCCGCGAGCCGGCCGGCCACCGCATCCTCCAGGCGTTGCAGGACGTCGGCGATGGTGTCGTCCCCGTCCACCGCCACCTCCACCGTGCCGATGACCGGCCCGTCGTCCATCCCGTATCCCATGACGAAGACCGTTGATCCCACGGTCGTGTCGCCGTTGATCAGCGCCCAGACGAGCGGTGCCCCACCCCGGTACTTCGGCAGTCGCGAATTGTGGATGCCGACGATGCCGCCGGGCACGGCATCGATGGTCTCCCGGTCGAACAGCCAGTACCATCCGCACACGAAGCAGATGTCCGGGGCGTAGTCGAGAATGGCCCGCTTGGCGGCGTCGCGGGATGCGCAGACATCCACCGCCATCCCGCTCTCGGACGCATAAGCGCGGATCAGCGGCAGCACGCTGCGGGCATCGGCCGAATCGTCGATGGTCAGCACATGGCCGATGGCCGTCGGCGTGGCCGCCTTCAGCACCCGCAGCACCCGCAGCCCGAACGCCTTGCTTCCCAGAAACAGGACCCGAGGGTCCGCCATGTGCTCCGCCTCCCCTGCCGCTCCGGCGGCCGGATCGGGCACACCGCAAAAAGCCCGGCACCATCGCCCAGGACGGCTTCTCTGGCAATAGGGCCGGGATATCCCGGCTATTCCCCCGCCCCGGCGGGCCGGAGGTCGGCGGGCCACCAGTCGCGCCATGCTTTCCCCTCGAGCAGGGGGAAGCCGTTCAGCGCCGTGGACATCCCGTGCGCGATCAGCCGTGTGTCGATCTCGTGCCAGTGCTGGCTGGCGATGATCACCGTCTCGCCCCTGCTGGCGGCCAGAACGCTGTCGACCGTGTGGACCGGCAGACCGTCCAGCGTGCCGGCCTTGTGCGTGTCGACGAAGCCGGCGACGGTCCGGCCGGCCGCGCGGACCAGGGCCGCCATGCGTTGCCCCCCTTGTCCCGCGCCATAGACGAGGACGGGCCGGTCGGCCGGCAGCCTGTCCAGGTCCTCGGTCGTCGCGATGATCGAACGGGCGTCCGTCGTGTATTTCGCGATCATCGCGTCGGCCGCTTCGGTCTGGCTCATGACCCGTGCCGGCGCCCGCTGCTCGTCCAGCGCCCGCGCGACGTGCGGGAAGGCGTTGACCAGGAAGCGGAACCCCGCCGCCCTGAGCGTCGCCGCCACGTCCTGCCATGACTGGGCCGTCAGGATGATGATGGCGGATCGGTCCCCCTCGGCGAGCAGTTTCTCGGTGCCGAGGATCTCCAGGCCGCAATGGGAACCGGCCTTGTGGCTGTCGATGAACGCGTCGACGGCGAATCCACCGCCGTCCTTGAAGGCGTCCTCGATGGCGGCCTTGACCAGGGCGCCACCGGTTCCGGCACCGAAGATGTAGCCGCGTCCGCCGCGCGGAAGCTGCCGGGCGAAATCAGCCAGCGTGACCTGCTCGTCGTAGGCGTCGTGGACCAGGTACGACGCCGTCGTGTCGATGGTGTGCACGCCCATGTGCCCGAGCGGCTCCGGCGTGACGGTCGCGACGTCGCACTCGCGGAAGGACGCGGGCGTCAACTCCAGCACCTCGCGGAACGTCAGCGCGTAGCCGTAGCGGAGCGAACAGTCCTGCGCCGGGCGGATCAGCCGGCCATCCTGAAGGAACGGTCGGCCGGCCGGGCGGGCGCGGCGGACGTCGGACACCACGGGGTTGCCGGGATGCGCCGTCCATGGGCCGGCCGGATGCTCCGCGTGGAAAACGTGCAGCTCGTCCCAACTCGACGCGCCGTGGGCCGCGATGTTGGTGAACATCCAGAGCCGCCCGCCGTGTTCGATGATGGTGGCGTCCACCGCCTCCACCCCGGACATCAGCACGGCGTCGAGTTCCCAACGGTCGGGGAAGCCGACGCAGCGGTAGAGTTCCAGCGTGCCGTTCTGCCGCGTCTCCGGCACCATGTAGAGAGCGCCGCCCCAGGCGAAGACATACGGGTAGGAGAGATGGTAGGGCCGCCGCAACGCAACGGCGGGCTCCGAGAAGCGCCCGCCGCCCAGAACTTCGACGACGGAAACCACCCCCTTGCCCTCGGCCTGGGAATAGTCCTCGAAGAACAGGAAGGTCCGGCCGTCCCGCTCCCACAGGAAGGGGTCCGCGTACCAATGCCCGAAGGGAGCGTGGAGCGTCCATCCGCCGGGCGTGCGCAGCGCGTCGGCGAGCGGCACGCCGGGCTGGCGCGGCCGGACGACGACGCTCCACCGCCAGTCGACCGGCTGCGCCCGGCGACGGTCTTCGAGCATGGCGTGGAAGCGAACCATGGCGATGTTGTCGGGCGTCCGGTAGAGCGTGCCGACCGGGTCGTTCCGCTGCGCGGCCCGCGCCTCGGCGGCGACGCGCTCCCACCCGTGCCGGTGCACCCGGCGCAGCACGCGGCCCACGAAGGTTGCCGCCTTCCAATAAGCCTGGTTGCGGTTGCCCGCCAGGGAGAACTGGTTGGTGGCGCCATCGGACCGGTAAAGCGGCAAGCCGCTGTCGAGGCTCTCGTCCAGTGCCTGCAGGATGACGCCGGACACCGGGTTGCCCTCGTAAATTTCCCAGAACAGCGCCGGGCCTCCGCGGTAGCGGCGGTTGTCCCCGTGATGGAAAGACCAGACGCCGTAGCGCGCCGCCGACAGCACGTCCCCGCGCAGGATGCGGAAGCCGAAGCGCAGCAGCACGTCGAGCTTGAGCGCGCGGATGCGCGCGACGTCCGCATCACTGAAACGGTCGGAGTAGCGGGTTTCGAGGGGGGTGACGGTCAGCATCTCGGCCCCCGCCACCAGCGGCGAAATGTCGACCGCCGCGAACGCGTCGGGCTGCGGCGTGTTGGATTCCCGGTCCTCGCGTTGGTACCGCCAGAACATCTGGCGGCGCGCGGCGTCGGCCTGCTCGGCGGGGTCAGGCTCGGCCGCCGCGCGCGGGGCGCGGACCACGACCGCACACAGTTGGGCGCAGTCGGTGTTCCGGATCTCCTCCAGAATCCGCGCGATCCACGCGCGCTTTTCAAGACCATCCACCAGCACGCCGACGCGCAATGGGGTCATCAAACACCCGCCTTCAGTCCAAGTGAGTTGCGCCGGCGCCATACCGTTCCCGGCACGGCTGCCGAAAGCCGGCAACCACGTGAGTCTCGGCCATGCGGCAATACCGGACGTGTATGGTGGCAGACTATCATAGGGCCGCCACCCCCCAAAGGGCGGCGCATGAGCGCTTCAGGTCCGGCCGGGCGCATCGCCCCCTCCTGCATCTTGCTCTGCAAGAGGCTGTCGAGTTCGACCAAAAGCGTTTATTGGTATCCGAATTTGGATTCCTGTGGAACCACCGGCCAGGCTTCGCCGCTTTCACAATCTTAAGCGGATGAAATTGCCGGGCATTTCCCGGTCAGAGCGCCGATTTATGAAATCCTTAACCGTGTGGCGGCGACAGTATCGCCGGTTGCCGCACGCGCCATGCCGAGTGGCGCCCATTGTCCGGGGAATGTTCATGAAACCTTTCGCACTGATCGGTGCTGCTGGCTACATCGCGCCGCGCCACATGAAGGCGATCAAGGACACGGGGAACGACCTTGTGGCCGCCCTGGACCCCAAGGACAGCGTGGGCATTCTCGACAGCTATTTCCCGGACACCCACTTCTTCACCGAGTTCGAGCGGTTCGACCGGCACATCGACAAGCTCCGCCGCAGAGGCAAGCCGGTCCGCTACGTGTCGATCTGCTCGCCCAACTACCTGCACGACGCTCACATCCGCTTTGCGCTGCGCACCGGCGCCGATGCCATCTGCGAAAAGCCGCTGGTGCTCAATCCCTGGAACATCGATGCCCTGGCCGACATCCAGCGGGAGTCGGGCCGCCGCATCTTCAACGTCCTCCAGCTCCGCCACCACGAGGCCATCCAGGCGCTGCGGGCCAAGGTCGCCCGCCTGCCGGAGGACCGGATCCACGACGTGGACCTGACGTACCTGACCTCGCGGGGGCGCTGGTACCACGTGAGCTGGAAAGGCAACATCGAACAGTCCGGCGGCATCGCCACCAACATCGGCGTCCATTTCTTCGACATGCTGGCGTGGGTCTTCGGCCCCCGGCGCTCCTGCACGGTGCACATCCACAAGCCCGACGTGGCCGCCGGCTATCTCGAATTCGAGAGGGCCCGGGTGCGCTGGTTCCTGTCGATCAACCCCGACCATCTTCCCGCCGAAGCCCGCGCCGCCGGCAAGCGGACCTTCCGCTCGATCGTCATCGACGGCGAGGAACTGGAGTTCAGCGAAGGCTTCACCGACCTCCACACGGTCACCTACGAACGCATCCTCGCCGGCGAAGGCTATGGCCTGGAGGACGCACGGGCGGCGATCGAGACGGTTTTCGAGGTTCGCACCGCCAATCCCCGGGGGCTTGCCGGGGATTGCCATCCCTTCTGCGCCGGGGTCCTCGCGGAGTAGCGGGGCTCAACAGGGGTTTGGCACAACAGGTTTCAGTGGATGGTCCGGAATGTGTGGAATAGCAGGTGTCGTTCATCTTGGCGGAGCGCCGGTGCCCCATCTCGACCGGGCGCTGTCGGCCATGAGCGGCCTGATCGCGCACCGCGGACCGGATGGTCACGGCACCTGGACGAGCCCGCGCGGCGAGGTCGGCCTCGTCCACCGGCGGCTCAGCATCCTTGACCTCAGCGACGCGGCACGCCAGCCCATGATCAGCCCGCAGGGGCAGATCCTGACCTACAACGGCGAAATCTACAACGCGCCGGAGTTGCGCCGCGCCTGCGAGGCGCAGTGGCGGTTCCGCAGCTCATCCGACACCGAAGTCCTGCTGGCCGGCCATGTCCTGTATGGCGACGCCATCCTGGAAAGGCTGCGGGGCATGTTCGCCTTCGCGCTCTGGGACGAACCGCGCCGACGCCTGTTCTGCGCACGCGACCGGTTCGGCATCAAGCCCTTCTACTACACCGTGGCCGGCGACCTGTTCGTCTTCGCCAGCGAGGCCAAGGCGCTCCTCCCCTTCCTGCCGGAGATCGAGACCGACCCGCTGGCGCTGACCGAATACCTGACGTTCCAGTACACCATCGGCGCCCACACCCTGTTCCGCCACGTTCGCCAACTGCTGCCGGGGCACGCCCTGGCCGTGGAGGACGGGCGCGTGCGCGAATGGCGCTACTGGGATATCTCGTACGACATCGACTTCGACCACAGCCCCACCTACTTCAGCCGGCGTCTGCGCGATCTGGTGGACGAGACCGTCGCCCTGCACCTGCGCAGCGACGTGCCGGTGGGCGCCTATCTGTCCGGCGGCATGGATTCCAGCCTGATCCATTCCCTGGCCACGGCGCACGCCGGCCAGCCGCTCGACGGCTTTCACGGGAAGTTCTCCCAGCCCGCCGGCTACGACGAAAGCGCCCACGCGCGCGTTGCGGCCCAGGCGGCGCAGGGAATGCTCCACGAGGTGGACATCACCCCCGACGACTTCCGCGACAACATCCGGTCGGTCATCCGCGCCCTCGACTATCCCGTTGCCGGTCCCGGCGCCTTCCCGCAGTACATGGTGTCCGCTCTGGCCGCCTCGAAGGTCAAGGTCGTGCTGGGCGGCCAGGGCGGCGACGAAATTTTCGGCGGGTACGCCCGCTATCTCGTCGCCTACTTCGAGCAGTGCCTGAAGGCGGCCATCGAGGGGACCTATGCCAACGGCAACTTCGTCGTCACGGCGGAGTCGATCATCCCCAACCTGACGGTCCTGCAGGAATACAAGCCCCTTTTGCAGGAGTTTTGGCGCGAAGGGCTGTTCGGGCCGCATGACGAGCGGTACTTCCGTCTCGTCGACCAGTCACGCGACATCACCGACGAGGTGCGGTGGGAAGACCTGGACCGGCAGAGGGTGGCCGCCGACTTCCGGGCCATTTTCAACAACCGCGCCAATGTCCGCAAGGAAGCCTATCTCGACAGCATGACGCACTTCGACCTGAAGTGCCTGATTCCGGCGCTTCTGCATGTCGAGGACCGGATGAGCATGGCGCACGGGCTGGAAAGCCGGGTTCCGTTGCTCGACCACCCGCTGGTCGAGTTCGTCGCCACCATCCCGGCCGACGTCAAGTTCCGCGACGGCCGAATGAAGCACCTGCTCAAGGACACCTTTCGCGATGCCCTGCCCGGCCCGGTTCTGAACCGGCGGGACAAGATGGGCTTTCCCGTTCCGCTGAAGGAATGGCTTGCCGGGCCGTTGTCCGGGTGGTTCCACGACGTCTTCGGCACGGGCAAGGCCCTGTCCCGTCCCTACGTCGACAACGGCCGGGTTCTGGCCAACCTGTCGCGCAGCGGGCGATTCTCGCGCAAGACCTGGGGGTTCCTGAGCCTGGAACTGTGGCAACAGGAATTCCACGACCGGGCGCAGGATTTTCGCAACCTGCTGCGCTGACGCGGTTTATCCGGCGTCCCGCTGCATGAACACGGCGTGCCGGCCGATGCAGCGTTCGATCATCGCCAGGTTCCCGCGCGTCCATTCGATGGTCTGTGCCAACCCCTCGCGCAAGGGGACGGACGCCACGAATCCCAGCCACTCCCGCGCCTTGGACGGGTCGCCGTAGCGCCGTCCCGAGTGGTCCCAGGAACGGGCCGGGGCAAGCGCGATGGGGGTCCGGTTGCCGGTCAGTTCGTTGATGGTCTCGGCCAGATCGCGGATTGATGTCTCGACGCCGGAGGCGAGGTTGTAGACCTCCCCCGCCGTGCCCCGCAGCGCACACGCCACCAGACCCGCGACGATGTCGTCGACGTGGATGAAGTCGCGGGTCGCGATGCCGCCGTTTTCCACCGGCAGCGCCTCGCCGTGCAGGGACTTCCACACGAAGGTCGGGATGACGTTGCGCCAGACGGTCGCCGGCGTGCCGCGCCATCGGCCGGCGCCCAGGATCTCGCCGGGACCGTACACGTTTTGGAAGCGGGCCTTGACGAAAGGCACGCCGTGCCGGCCGAAATAATAGTTGCCGTAATACTCGCCGATGATCTTCGAGATCTGGTACGGGCTGTCGAGATGGAGCGGGACCGGGGCGTCCTCGGCGGTGGCCTCGGTCTCGTCGAAGGTCTTCCTGGCCACCGTGCAGCCGGCCGAGGCGTAGACCACCTTGCGCAGGCTTGGCCGGTCCTTCAGCCATTCCAGAAGATGCAGGGTGGTCAGGGTGTTGTTGGCATGATCGGCGACGGGATCATGCATGGAACTCTGGTTGCCGTGATAGGTGGCCAGGTGGAAGACGTAGTCCACCTCCGCCGGCAGCGCGGCCAGCAGCCGCAGGTCGGCGATGGAACCGGGCCGCACGTCGACCGCCGGGTGGACGGGGACGTTGTCCATCTCCGCCGACAGGAGATTGTCGACGATCACGAGGCGGGCCGGGCCGTCGCGCAGAACGCGCCGGCACAGGTTCGACCCGATGAAGCCGGCTCCCCCCGTCACCAGCACGGTGCGGCCGGCGAAACCTTCCGTCATCGCGCTCACTCCGTCGGCTGCCGCAGATGGGTGTAGGTCTGGGTGATGCCGAATTCACGGTACCAGTCGATGGTGCGGGCCACCCCCTCGCGCAACGGCGTCCTCACCGACCATCCGAACTCGTCATGGGTCCGCGAGGGGTCGAGCAGGATGGTGAAGGCATCGTCCGGATGGCGCTCGCGTTCCTCGACCGGCTGTTCGAGGTTGATGCGCAAGGCCCGCACGGTTTCATCGAACAGGTCCTTGATGGCGTGGTCGGAGCCCGAGGAGATGTGGTAGGCGCCATGCCCCCGGCCATCGACCGCATGCAGGACGCAATCCACCAGGTCGTCGATGTAGATGAAGTCCCGCCGGGTCTTCATGACGAAGCACGGTTTTCCCGACGTCAGGCGATGGTAGAAGGTCGGCAGCGGTCCGGACAGATTGCGCGGGCCGTAGGCGTTGGCGAGCCGGAAGGTGACGTAGTCGAGACCGGACAGCGCGATGTACTCCTCGCCGGCGGTCTTGCTGATCGAGTAGCTCGAACCGCCCGGCAGGATCGGGTGGTCGAGCGTGATCGGCTGGGTCAGCGGCTTCAGCCCGTAGCACAGCGCCGTCTGGAAATAGATGAAGCGCCGGCAGCCCGCGGCGACAGCGGCCTGGACCACGTTGGCCGTGCCCAGGGTGTTGGTCCGGACGTCCTCGCTCCAGTTGTCGGGATCCTTGTAGGAGGCGGCGGCATGAACCACCAGGTCGGGCTTGAAATCGCCGATCAGGCTGCGGACCAGAGGGGCGTCGGTGATCGATCCCTCGACGACCTGGAGCTTCGGCCCTGGGGTCAGGTTGTCCCGGCGGCCGGTCGCGTAATTGTCGATGACGGCCACCTCGTCGCCGCGCGCAAGCAGCCGGTCGATCAGGTGAGATGCGATGAATCCGGCGCCGCCGGTGACGAAAATCTTCATTGTCTGCCTCAATCGGATCCCTGGGCCGAGCGCGGCGGGGGACGGCCGCAACGGGTGGGCGGGGATCATCGCTCAACGGGGAAAGACTTTCCAGGCTCATATGCCAGGCTCACCCGGCCTGGCCGTGTGGATGCCGGCGCGCCGAATTGACGATTTGGCAACCAGACTTCCAGCAAGTTCCGCTATGGTCGGCCAGGGAATTCAGCACGGGGGAACGCCCATGACGTCGGGGGGCACGGCAGCCGCGAACAGGCCGGAGGTGTGGGTTCACGAGTCCGCCTACGTCGACGATCCTGTGGAGATCGGCGCGGGCACCCGCATCTGGCATTTCAGCCACGTCCTGCCCGACACCCGGATCGGGCGGGATTGCGTCATCGGGCAGAATGCGTCCATCGGACCCGGCGTGACCATCGGCAACCGCTGCAAGATCCAGAACAACGTCTCGGTCTACAAGGGCGTGACGCTGGAGGACGGGGTCTTCTGCGGCCCGTCCTGCGTGTTCACCAACGTCCTGATACCGCGGGCCGAAATCGACCGGAAGTCGGAATTCAAGCCCACGCTGGTCAGGCGGGGCGCCAGCATCGGCGCCAATGCCACCATCCTGTGCGGCACGACCCTGGGGGAATACTGCATGATCGCGGCCGGCGCCGTCGTCACGCGCGACGTCCCGGCCTATGCGCTGATGGCCGGCGTCCCCGCGCAACGGATTGGCTGGGTCAGCCGCGCCGGCCATACCCTCGGCCCCGATCTCGTCTGTCCGGGCACGGGCGTGCGGTATCGCGAAACCGGCCCCCACGCCATCGAGGAGATCACGGAACGGTGAAGCCCGCCATGCCCCACCCCCGTCCCTTCTGCCGGACCGCGTCGTCATGACCGGGAGGCCGAAGCGTCAGGTCGCCATCGCCCTGCCAAGCCTGGGGGAGGAAGAGTGGCTGGCCCTGCGGGAGCCCATCGAAAGCGGATGGCTCACCCAGGGACCCAAGGTCGCCGCCTTTGAAAAAGCGTTCGCCGAACGTCACCGGGTCCCCCACGCGCTCGCCGCGACGAGCTGCACGACGGCCCTGCATCTGGCATTGGCCGGTTGCGGCATCGGCCCCGGCGACGAGGTCATCGTCCCCGCCTTCACCTGGGTGTCCACCGTCAACGCCGTCCTGTACGTCGGCGCCACCCCGGTGTTCGCCGACGTCGACCGGACGACGTTCAACCTCGACCCCGGCGCGGCGGCCCGCCTTGCCGGGCCGCGCACCCGGGCGGTGATCGCGGTGCATCTGTTCGGCCTGTGCGCCGCGATCGACGACCTGCGCGCCGCCCTGCCGCCGGACGTGGCGATCATCGAGGACGCTGCCTGCGCGGCCGGTGCCGAATACCGGGGCCGTCCCGCCGGGGGGCTGGGCGACGTCGCCGCCTTCTCCTTCCATCCCCGCAAGTCGATCACCACCGGCGAAGGGGGCATGGTCACCACCCGCGACGATGCGTTGGCCGAGCGCATCGGCATCCTGCGCAACCATGGCGCCTCCGTCTCCGAGGAGGTGCGCCACCATGGCCAGCGTCCCTATCTGCTGCCCGATTTCGACGTCCTCGGTTTCAACTTCCGCATGACTGATTTCCAGGGGGCGGTGGGGCTGGTCCAACTCGGCAAGCTCGACCGCTTCATCGCGGAGCGGGCGGCGGCGGCGGCCCGTTACCGGCGCGAACTCGCCGGCCTGGGCTGGCTGCACCTGCCCGACGAACCGGCGGACGGCCGCCATGCCTGGCAGTCCTTCGTCACCCGGGTCGATCCCGACCGCGCCCCGGCGCCCCGCAACGAGATCATGGCCCGCCTGCAGGAACGGGGCATCGCGACGCGGCCGGGAACGCATGCGGTGCACATGCTGGGGTACTACCGCGACCTTTTCGGCTTCCGCCCCGACGATTTCCCGGGAGCGCGGGATTGCGACCGCGACAGCATGGCTATCCCGCTCCACAACCGCATGGCCCCGGACGACTACGCTTATGTCATTGAGGCCCTCCATGGTCTTTGACCACCTGTCGCGCGTTCCCGCCTGGCTCGGCCCCGTGCTGGGAATCGACCTCCCGCCGGAGGGCGAATCCCGTCCGGCGGCCTGGGGAATGGGCCGGCTGGTGCGGCTGAACGGCATCCTGCGCCACGACACCCGCCCATCGGAGGCTCAGGCGCAGACGCGCCGTATGTTCGAATACATCTGGAGCGGCGAGGACCGCTTCCGGAGCGACGCGAGCCGGCGTCTTCTTTCCGACTGGTACCGCACCAACTACGGGGAGGTGGCCGAGGCCCCCTGGTGGGCCGACCATGGGCCGGAGCCGCTGGTGGTCGAGGCGGGGTGTGGGGCCGGCCTCTCGGGTGTCGGCATCCTCGGCGACCGCATTCGGCGGGTGCGCTATCTCGGGGTGGACATCTCGCCCGCGGTCGAAGCCGCGGCGGCGCTCTTCGCCGAAAAAGGCCTGCCCGGGGCCTTCCTCCAGGCCGACCTGACCGACCTTCCGCTTCCCGACGCCTCGGTGGACGTCATCGTGTCGCAGGGCGTCCTGCACCACACGGACTCCACCCGCGGGGCCATCCAGTCCCTGGTCCGCAAGCTCAAGCCCGGTGGACGGTTCCTGTTCTACGTCTACCGGCGCAAAGGACCGATCCGCGAGTTCACCGACGACCACATCCGCGACCGCCTGCAGGACATGCCCCCGGCCCAGGCGTGGGAGGCGATGATGCCGCTCACCCGGTTGGGCAAGCTGCTTGGCGATCTTGGCGTGGAGGTGGACATTCCCGAGCCGATCGACCTCCTCGGCATCCCCGCCGGGCGGATCGACCTGCAACGTCTGTTCTACTGGCATGTGTTCAAGGCTTTCCACCACCCCGAACTCAGCCTCGACGAGCTGAATCACATCAATCTCGACTGGTACGGCCCGCGCAACGCCCACCGGCAGTCGATCGAGGAAGTGCGCGCCTGGTGCGCCGAGGAGGGGCTGGCGATCGAACGCGAACACGTCCAGGACGCCGGGATTTCCGTCATCGCCCGGCGGGGCGGGTGAGCCATGTGCGGGATCGCGGGCTTTGTGAACCTGGACGGAGCGCCGGCGGCAACGGCCCTGCTCAGCCGCATGACGGAACGGCTGGCCCACCGCGGCCCGGATGGCGGGGACGTCCTGACCGACGGCAACTGCGGACTGGGCCACCGCCGGCTTGCCATCATCGACCTGACGGAAGCCGGGCGGCAGCCGATGGTGACCGCCGACGGGCGCTACGCCATCACCTACAACGGCGAGGTCTACAACCATCCCGAACTGCGCGCCGAACTGCAAGCGCGCGGGCACCGGTTCCAGTCGCGCACGGACACGGAGGTGGTCCTGCATGCCTGGGCCGAATGGGGGGCAGGAGCGCTCAACCGCCTGAACGGCATGTTCGCCTTCGCCATCTGGGACCGCCGGGAACGCGAGCTGATCCTGGCGCGCGACCGCTACGGCATCAAACCGCTTTACTGGAGCCGGGCCGGCGCCACCGTGCTGTTCGGGTCGGAGGTGAAGGCTCTCCTCGCCCATGGCGCCCTTGAGGCCCGCATGGACGAGGAAGCCCTGGTCGAATACTTCACCTTCCAGAACTTTCTCACCGACCGGACGCTGTTCAGGAACGTGCAGCTGCTGCCGGCGGGCTGCTTCCTGCGCGTCCGCGCCTCGGGCGACGACGATGCGGCGCGGCTGGAACGCTACTGGGATTTCGCCTTCAGCGAGCCTGCCGAACGCGGGACGACAGAAGACTATGCTGAGGAACTGGACCGCCTGTTCCTCCAGGCCGTCAACCGCCAGATGATCAGCGACGTGCCGGTGTCGGCCTATCTGAGCGGCGGGATCGACAGCGGCTCCATCGCCGCGGTGGCCGCCAGGCAGGTCCCCGACCTGAAGACCTTCACCGTCGGCTTCGATCTGCATTCCGCGTCCGGCCTTGAGCTTGCCATGGACGAACGCGGCATGGCCGAGCACATGTCCTACCTGTTCCGCACCGAGCACTATGAGATGGTGCTGAAAGCGGGCGACATGGAACGGGTGCTGCCGCGCATGACTTGGCACCTGGAGGAGCCGCGCGTCGGGCAGAGCTATCCCAATTTCTATGCGGCCCAGCTCGCCAGCAAGTTCGGCAAGGTGGTGCTGGCCGGGACCGGGGGGGACGAGCTGTTCGGCGGCTATCCCTGGCGCTACTACCGGGCCGTCGTCAACGATGGCTTCGAACAGTATGTCGACAAGTATTTCGCCTACTGGCAGCGCCTCGTTCCGTCCTCCGTCATGCCGAACCTGCTGTGCCCGATATGGCGGGACGTCAGGCATGTCTCCACGCGGGACATCTTCCGCAATGTCTTCAGCCGCCACGCCGACCAGCTGACCCGGCCGGAAGACTATATCAATCACTCGCTCTACTTCGAGGCGCGCACGTTCCTGCATGGGCTGCTGGTTGTGGACGACAAGCTCAGCATGGCCCATGGCCTGGAGACGCGCGTGCCGTTTCTGGACAACGACCTCGTCGATTTCGCACAGCGCTTGCCGGTCGGCTGCAAGCTGGGCAATCTCGGTGAGGTGGTGCGGCTTAACGAGAACACGCCGGGCGACAAGACGCGCCAGTACTTCGAGCGCACCCGCGACGGCAAGCTGCTGCTGCGCCGCGTGATGAGCCGCTATGTTCCCGAAACCATCAGCGAGGGTGAAAAGAAGGGTTTTTCAGCCCCGGACGCCAGCTGGTTCCGCGGCGAAAGCATCGATTATGTGCGGCGGATGCTTCTGGACAGCCGCGCCCGGATCTACGATTACCTCGACTTTCGGACGGTGCATGGGCTTATCGCCAACCACCTGGAAGGGCGCGAGAACCGGCGTCTGCTGATCTGGTCCCTGCTGTCGGTCGAGCAATGGTGCCGGACCTTTCTGGCCGGAGGGGCGCCGCCATGACGCCCTCCCCGGCCGGGAACGACGGCCCGGCCGCCCTGACCTTCGATGTCGACTGGGCGCCGGACTGGTGCATCGACCTGTGCGCCGGGCTCTGCCGGGCGGCAGGGGTGCCCGCCACCTTCTTCGCAACCCACCGCAGCGACATCCTCGCCGATCTCGCCCGCGACCCCTTGTTCGAGATCGGCATCCACCCGAACTTCCTGCCCGGTTCGAGCCACGGTGCCACACCGCAGGCCGTTCTGTCGCATTGCTTGACCATCGCGCCGCAGGCCAGGGCGATGCGCACGCACGGCCTGGTTCAGTCCAGCCCCCTGCTGGCCCTGGTGGCGGATGAATGCCCAGGGATCGTGACGGACGTTTCGCTGTTTCTGCCCTTCCATCCTGGACTGCGCCCGGTCCGCCTGCATTTGGGCCGATCCGGGCGCGGCATCGTTCGGCTTCCCTATTTCTGGGAAGACGACCTCGCCGCGGCCGACCCGTCGTGGAACTGGAGCGCCGAGCCTCCGGCAAGCGAGGGGCTGCGCATCTTCGACTTCCACCCCATCCACGTGGCGCTCAACATGGACGGCATGCATCGCTATTCAGCCTTGAAGGAGACCGCGGGCATCACCCCGCTGTGGGCACTGGATGAAGCCGAAGTTCGCCGATACGCCAACCCCGGCTTGGGGACCAGGACCTTTCTGACCCGCCTGATCGGTGCCGGCGGATCCGGGCGGTTCCGGACCGTCTCGCAGATCGCGGACGGCGTGCCCGGAGCCTGGCCATGAGGGTTGCCGTGATCGGCCGGACGCGCGCGCTGCTTGCTGCGGGTGAACGTCTCCTGGAGCATGGACATGAAATTCCCGTGGTCTGGACCTGCCGGGCCGAGGCGTTCTATGGGGTTGGCCCGGAGGACTTCGCCAAGTTGGCGCGCCGGGCTGGCGCAGCCTTTTTTGATGATCTCGCCATCAACACCCCGGGAAATGTCGCGCGGCTCGCGAGCTTCGGTTGCCGGGCCGCCATATCCATGAACTGGCTTGCGCTGCTCGGGCCGGCACTGCTGGACGCATTTCCCCTGGGTGTCTTCAATGCCCACGCTGGGGACCTGCCGCGCTATCGCGGCAACGCCTGCCCGAACTGGGCCATATTGAACGGCGAACCGCATGTGGGCCTGTGCATCCATCGCATGGCTGAGGAATTGGACGCCGGTCCCGTTGTCGTGCGCGACCGTTTTCCCCTCGGTCCGGACACGTACATTGGGGACGTCTACGCCTGGATGGACGAGCGGATCCCGCAGATGTTCGTCATGGCCATCGACGGCTTGGAGAACGGGACCATCGAGCCCCAGCCGCAGAGCGATGACCCAGCCGCCGCCCTGCGGGTTTACCCGCGCCGGCCTTCCGACGCCCGCATTGACTGGACCGCGCCGGCCGAAACGATCCTGCGCCTCGTGCGCGCTTCCTCGCGCCCCTTCGATGGCGCCTTCACCACGTTGGAAGGCGAGACCCGGATAACCGTGTGGCGGGCACAGCGGACCCAGCATCCGGGACCGTTTCTCGCCGTGCCCGGCCAGGTCTGCTATGGCCTGGACGGGGATCCCGTGGTGGCCTGCGGCGATGGCGTCCTGCGTCTGACGGAGGTTGAAGCGTCGAGGGGCGAAGCCTCGGGCATGCCAGGGAGTGACACAGCCAAGCCCCTGATTCTCAAGAGCCTGCGCAATCGTCTGCTGTAGCTCCACCACATTTCCTCAAGCGGCGGGTTGCGGCCCATCGCCCGGTAGACGTCAAGCAAGATCCCATGCTCCTTCCTGATGCGCAGCGTCCGCCGGGCCTGCTCGTCTACACCGCGAACGGGAACGGCACCGTCGGCCAAGACGCCGCGGCCCCCTGGCCGATGTCTCCGGTTTGTCCGTAGGGCCGCACGCAGGCGTTGCACGTTCTTGCTTGCCAGAATGCCATTGCATGAGTTTGATGCGAATGATCTGAGCATTTTTTAAGAAAATCCTTCGATGAGCTGGACCGCCTTCGAGTATGTCGATGTCAGGATGATCGCCGGGCAGCGCGGGGTCTTCGCGCGCAGGCGCATCAGGGCGGGCACGGTGCTCGGCTTCTTCGACGGCCGGGCGGAGGTGTTCGAGCTGCGGGCCGACGGCTCGGTGGACTGGCGCGGCCTGGATGGGGGCATGTCGATCCATGTGACGGTGACGGACGGCCGCCTCTTCGCCCTGATGCCGATCGACGGGCAGGACATCTCGGGCATCGACTACATCAACCATTCCTGCCGGCCCAACTGCCGGGTCAAGGCCGGCGGCCTGATGGTCGAGGCGTTGCGCGACATCGACATGGGCGAGCAGCTGACCATCGACTACGGGCGCATGGATCTGGTCAAGCTCGGCAAGCCCTGCTGGTGCGAGGCGGTGCCGGATGGCCAACGGTGCGTCCTCTGAGGGCTCTCCTTCCTCTTTTCAAATCACGGGACACGACACATGCTGATGGTGAAAGCGGTTCTTGGGCCGAGCACGGTGCATGGCATCGGGCTGTTCGCTGCCGAGGACATCGCGAAGGGCACGATCGTCTGGCGCTTCGACCCCGGCATCGACCGGCTGTTCACGCGGGCCGAGCGCGACACCGCGCCGCCGGCGACGCGCGCCTTCCTGGAGACCTACAGCTATCCCTACCGGCCCGGCGCCGACGTGCACATCCTGGACGGCGACCACGCCCGCTTCATGAACCACAGCCCGGACCCGAACACCGACAACAACGGCGAATACACCATCGCCTCCCGCGACATCGCTGCCGGGGAGGAGCTTCTGTGCAACTACAACGAGTTCTATCCCGGCAATCCCCTTGTTTAGCGCCCTCCCCCCGCGCGCCTGGCGGTTCCTGGGGCTGGCCGGGCTGATCGGGGCGGGCAACGCCTACGCCTCCACCCTGGCGGCGGCGGCCTTCCTCGGCGTCGCGGGGGCGGAGCGGCTGCCGCTCTACTACGGCCTGTTCGCCGTCCTGTCGGTGCCGGTGTCGCTGGTCCTGTCCACGGTGGTGCACCGCTGGCCGCGCGCCCGGCTGCTCGGTTGGGTGCTGGCGGGGCTGGCGGTGGCCATGCTGGCGGCCATGCTGGCGGGCACTGGGATCGCCGCCCTGGACGACGGCGGCGTCCTGGCCTCGCCCCTGGCTCTGGCACGCTATCTGGCGGTCAGCCTGCTGGAGTTGATGGCCTACAGCCTGTTCTACCTGCTGTTCGCCGAACGCTTCTCCGCCGCCGAAGCCACCCGCCTGAACGCTCCGCTCGCCACCGCCATGGCGGTGGGGGCCACGATGGGCGCGGGGCTGGTGGCCGTGGCGTCCACCGTGGCGCCATCCTCCATGGCGCCGCCCTCTATGGCACCACTGGGGGGCGTGCTGATCCTGCTCGTGACCCTCGCCGCCTTGCGCCGGATCGGTCGGGGCGCCGCGCCGCCGCCCGCCGGGGATGAGCCGGCGGAGGACAGCGTGGCCGCCGGCCTCGCCCGTTTGCCGGAGCTGTGGCGCTGCCACCCCATGGCGCCGTTGCTCGCCGCCAGCCTGTTCCTCAACATCTTCCTGCAGACCCTGGCGGAGTATCTGGCCTTCTCCGTCTACGCCAGCCGCTTTCCCGATGAACAGGCGCTGGGCGGCTTCCTCGGCGCGGTGACCATGGCGTTGAACCTGCTGAGCATGGTGCTGCCGCTGCTGGTGACCCACCCCCTGATGAGGCGCCCGGGGACGGCGCTGAACCGGCTCTACCCCGGCCTGACCTTCCTGTCCTTCGCCGTCCTGGCCGCCGACTTCCGCCTGCCCACGGCGATCCTGGCCCATGTGAATTACGAGGCGTGCCACGCCGCCATCGACCACCCGGTCTTCACCCTGAACTATTACGCCCTGCCGCCCGGGCCGGCGCGGCGCCTCCGCGTCGTCAACGACGGCGCCGTCTACCCCGCGGCCCTGGCCGTCGCCGGGCTTCTCCTGCAGGTCCTCCAGGGGGTGGCGACGCCGTTGCAGACCGCGCTGCTGGGGGGTGGGGTCAGCCTGATCTTCTTCTGGCTGGGCGGAGCGCTGGACCGGCATCATCGCGCTACGCATCAGCGCGAATGATGCGCGGTCGGAAACAGTCGGACCGCTGCGTTCACACGCCACGCCGGCTTCAGCCCTTACGGGCCGAAGCCGGCGCCGTCGCGGCCAATACCAGTTCGAACTGGTATCAGTGTGCGCTGCCGCCGTCCTCGAAGGAGGGGGCCTTGAGGCCGGACTTCTCCAGCTGGGCGACCACCATGCCCTTCAGCCGCTCCAGCCCGGCCTCGTCGAAGGCCTCGGCGCGGGCGACCAGCACGTCCTGGGTGTTGGAGGCGCGCAGCAGCCACCAGCCGTCCGGCGTCGACACACGCACGCCGTCGATGGCGTTGACCGTGGCGCCCTCGGCCGCCAGACGCTCCTTGACCTCCTGCACGACGCGGAACTTACGCTCCTCGTCCACCTGGAAGCGCGTCTCCGGCGTGTTGACCACCGCCGGCAGGCGGTCGCGCAGGCTCGCCAGCGTCACGTCCAGCTTGCTGACCAGCCCGATCAGCCGCACCGCGCAGTACAGCGCGTCGTCGAAGCCGTACCACTTGTCGGCGAAGAAGATGTGCCCCG
>NZ_JBPXMQ020000038.1:0-60377 GCF_053470405.2 Azospirillum mesophilum | reverse complement strand
TGACCGAGGTGGTCACCGTCGAGATCGAACCGCTGCTGACCGCCCCGGTGCCGTCGTTGACCGACACCGAGAAGGAGGTCGTCTCCGTCGTGCTCGGCGCGATCGCGTTGCTGCGCGGCTGGAACACCAGGGCGCGGATCGCCGCCTGCACGGTGCTGCCGATGTTGCTGCCCGATGAGAAGCTGCGGGTGTAGACGTAGTCGCTGCCGCTGACCGTGCGCGTCCAGCCGGTTGCCGAGGCGCCGGTGAAGTCGCCCCGGTTGGCACCGTTGGTGATCGTCACCGTCGCGTCCATGCCCTGGGTGTCCGGATCGGTCACCGTCAGGGCGGAGAAGGGCGACACCGTCGTCGTGTCGTTGACCGCCTGGTTGGTCGCCGTGCCGCCGATCGTCGGCGTGGTGTTGGTGGTGAAGTTGTAGGTGGTGTTGGTGGCGTTGCCGGCCAGCGCGTTGCCCGCCGTGTCGGTCACCGCCGTGGCGTCCCACTGGATCGCGATGTTCTTGCCGCTTGGCAGCGCCGAGGTCGGGGTGATGGTGAGCTGCGACGTGCCCCAGCCGGTGATCTTGCTGGAGTTGTAGGCGAAGGTCTCGATCACCGTACTGTCGGTGACGTTGTAGAGGGTGAAGTTGCCCGACGCGCCCTTCTGCACCGCCTCGCTGAACTTCAGCACCGGCGTGGCGCTCGCCAGCACGAGGGTCGCGTTGTCCGCCGGGGAGGAGTTCGCGGCGTCGAAGGTCGGGGCGACCCGGTCCACCGTCTGCGCCGTGCCGGAGCTGAAGGCGGCGGCATAGCCGTTGGTGTTGTTTCCGTTGCCGGCGGCGTCCGTGATGTTCGTGCTGCCCTTCAGGTCGAGCCGCAGCGTACCCGCGCCGGAAATGCCGGTCACCGGGACGTCCCAGACGATGTTGTCCGTGGTGGTCGGGGTGCCGATGCTGCCCGCCGCAGTGCCGGTCGTGGTGAGCTGGAAGTCGTCGGCGCTGACGTTGTTGGCGACTGCGTCGAAGGTGACGCGGAAGGTGACGGTGCTGGCGTTGGCGGCGGGCGATCCGGTCGGCGCGATGCTCTGCACGACGGGCGGCACGTTGTCCGTCACCGTGATGCTGAACTGCTTTTCATAATACTGCGAGGGGGACCCGTTGTCGGTCGTGCGCACGCGCACCGAATAGGTCCCCGCCGTCAGGGGCGTGGCGCCGACCTTCAGCGTGCCGGTGCTGACGTCGAAGGACGTGTTGTTGGCAGACCCGGTGCCCGAAACCAGCGTGTAGGTGAAGCTCTGCCCGGCGTCGGGGTCGGTGGAGGACAGCGCGCCGATGCTGGCGCCGGCGGTCGCCGCCGACTGGGTGATCGTGCTGGACGCCAGCGAAATGTTGGTCGGCGCCTCGTTCACGTCGCTGACATTGATGGTGAAGGTCTGGGTCCGGGTGACGCCGCTGGGGTCGGCCGCCTGCGCCGTGATGGTGTGGCTGGTGGCGCTCTCGTAATCCAGCACGGCGCCGCTCTTCACCG
Source organism: Azospirillum mesophilum (assembly GCF_053470405.2). Lineage (NCBI taxonomy): Bacteria > Pseudomonadati > Pseudomonadota > Alphaproteobacteria > Rhodospirillales > Azospirillaceae > Azospirillum > Azospirillum mesophilum. The sequence goes on along the minus strand of NZ_JBPXMQ020000038.1, from coordinate 58,871 downwards.
AGACGACACCGGTGGAGGAGTCGATCTGGAACCGCCCGCCCGCGTCGTCGGTCAGCGTCCAGGTCAGCGTGTCGCCGTCCGGATCGGTGGCGGAGGCGGTGACGCCCACCGTGGTGTTGGCGGCCGAGTTCTCCGGGACCGAGTTGGCGGTGGCGTCGCTGTCGGAGATGGTGCCCGGCTGGTCGTTGCTGGCGACGACGGTGACCGTAGTGGCGACGGCGGTGCTGGTCTTCGGCGAGGCGTTGACGTCGGTCACGGTGACGTTGATGGTGCGCGCCGTGGTGTCCGGGTTGTCGGTGCTGTTGCTGTAGGTGATGGCCCGCAACGCCGCCTGGTAGTTGGCGGCGGTGTCGTTGCCGCTCAGCGTCAGGGTCGAGGTGCCGTTGCCGGAAACGCCGATGCTGCCGTAGGTGCCGGACAGCGACAGCGCGTCGCCCGTCTTCGCGTTGCTGACGGTGACGGTCATCGCGGACAGGTTGTCGCCGTCCTGGTCCGCAATCGTGGCGTCGCTGGTCGCGATGGCGACCGGGCCGGACCCGGTAACGCTGTATCCCGCCTCCGTCCAGGTCACCGCGTTGGTGGTGCCGGCCGTGGCGCCGTTCAGATCGACCGTGGGCGCGTGGTTGGAGGACGGTGCCACCGCGTTGGCGATGGTGAAGCTGTCCAGTGTGTTCTGGGAGATGTTGGTGTTGGAACCGCTGGTGGAGAGGATGGTGACGTCGAAGCTCGTGATCCCGGTGAACTGCGTGTAGTCGCCGGTCGTGTAGGCCGTGGAGCCATTGGTTGTGGAGAACGTCGTCGTTACAGTGCTGCTATCGAGCTTGTGGCCGGTGATGGTGAACGTGAAATCGGCGACGGTGTTGTACTTTACGAAAGTAATGGCGGTCAGGTCGAAGCTGGCGACGTTCGTGTTGTCGGCGGAAATGGTGAACGTGCCCGTATGGTCCGTGGTGGAATTAGAACTCTGAAGGTATATGCCGCTCGGACTGGTGCTCAACTTGGTGGTCTCGCCGCTGCCACCCAGCGTGTAAGTGAAGCCGTTCGCGAAGGGACCCGTCGTGGTGCTGTTCAGGACATCCTGCAGGCCGTCCGGCAGCGTCAGGAGATGCGCCCAGGACTCGCTGGCCCGTGTCACAGCCGCGTCCGCCGTCACGGTGCCGACCGTCTTTTCCAGGGCCCAGTTGCCGCCCTGCGCGGCGTCGCCGGTCGCATCGACCGATCCCGCCACGTCCGCGCCGGTCAGCGCCGCGACCGTGTCCAGCAAGGCGGTGCCACGCCCGCCGTTGCCGACATAGCAGCCATACAGCAACAGGTCGCCGTCGGCGGTCAGCGCCCGCCCGACGGTGGCGAGGTCCGCCGACCGGGCCGCCGCCGTGGTCTGGTCCAGGGTCAGGGTGCCCAGGAACACTTCGCCTTCCGCGCCGTGCGACACGACGTGGATCGAATCATAGCCGGAATGGGTTTCCGCCCATTGGGCGATCTGGGCGAGCCCGTCCTTCGAGGCGTCCAGCAGAACGACCTCCACCCCCGCGCGGGTGTCGTTCACGAGGGTCTGGAGGTCGGGGACGTTCGATTCGACGAACACCACTTCCTTCCGGCCTTCGTTCAGGTCGGGGCTGGCCGGGCGGAGTTCGACGGGCTCGGACACGGGTGCCGCCGCGGCAGCCGCCGGGGCCGGGGCCGCGGCGGGGGGCGCGGTTTCGGCCGCCGCCTTGACCAGCGCGTCGTTGGCGTCGGTGGTTTTGTGCGCGCCCGCGTCGGCGGTCGGCGCCGCCGCGTCGTCGTGATGCGCCGTCTCCGCCGCCGTCGCGGCACCGGCCGCGTCGAACATGAAGCGCGGCTCCAGCGCCATGGCGAACATCGGCGAACCCGTACGGCCGGCAGCCTTGGTGGTCCGCGCGCCCTTGCCCCGATTCTTCGACGTTCCGATATGGCCCATGTTCCGCCCTTCCGCGTTCAGTGAACAATCGCACGGACCATCCGCCCGCACGGTTTATCGCCTTTGGGTAGTTGTCTGGATTCTCTACCACCGAATGGCGAGAGTAATCAAGATACACAAGGATGATTCGAATCCTTTGGGGGCAAGAATGCCGATGTTTCAAAGCCGAAACTCGGCGCGATTCGCGGTAGAGTCGCGGTAACACTGCGTACCGTTTCATTGGATTTTGTCGCAATTCGATGAATCTCGAGCGATGCGCATATTGGTGTATGCATCCGCTCAGGTGATCGGGCTGCGCCGGCATGCCGGGGCGGACGGATCGCAGCGCCGGGGCCAGCGGCACACACGCGTACACCTTTTCAGTGTGCACACAATGCCGGCCGAAATTGATGGTCGCTCGTTGCCTGGGTTATTTCGCCGCTACCCCAACCTGGGGTCGAACATTCGCCCGTCCCGATGGTCCGTCACCCACCATCCAGCTTCCTACAAAAGTATGCAAAACCGAACATCCAGACCCTTTCTCGTATATGACTGCGCCGATCGGGTATTCTCCGATGCGAGTAATGCTTTCTCTCCGCACTATTTCTTTGGCATGATGCCGCCGTTCGCACTTTCGGTGGCCGACGGCGATCGGATCGCTGGGTGAAGGTCGGCGCGGGGGATCGGGATGCTCTCCGTCCGGGGCGAACAGGCAACGGCATCCCGACGACCATTGCGACTAGGGAGTAGACTCCATGGATTTCTATTTGGGCCAGATCACGCTGTGGGCGATCCAGTTCGCGCCGCAGGGCTGGGCGCTCTGCGACGGTTCGCAGCTTGCGATTGCCCAGAACCAGGCGCTGTACTCGCTGCTCGGCACCACGTTCGGCGGTAACGGCAGCACCACCTTCAACCTGCCCGACCTGCGCAACCGCGTCCCGATGGGCTCGGCGAGCGTGGGCCAGATCGGCCTGAAGAGCGGTTCCGCCACCGCCACGCAGACCGCCACGGGCGCGGGCCAGTTCACGCTGACCACCAACAACCTGCCGGCGCACAACCACCCCGCCAACTTCGCGCAGACCTCCTTCACCGCGCCGACCGTCTCGGTCAACGCCATCGCGGCGGCCGGCCCCAACGCCACCCCGGCGGCCGGCAACTACATCGCCATCCCCAACGATGGTTCGCGCGACCCGGTCCTGTACCCCGCCTTCGCCCCGAGCGGCACCGGCGGCACGGTGGCGCTGGGCGGTGTCTCCTCGTCGGGCGGCAGCGTTGCCGGCACCGTCGCCGTCGGCAACACCGGCCTCGGCCAGCCGGTGACCGTGCCGGTGAACGTCCCGGTCTCGGTCAGCACCATTCAGCCGTCGATGACCATGAACTTCTTCATCTGCATCGAGGGCGTCTACCCGACCCGTCCGTAAGACGGTCTCCGCGGTCCCGTCCGGGTTTTGCGGCCGGTCTTCCCCCATTCGGGGGGCCGGCCGCAGACCATTTCCCTTCTTCCACGCAAAACGGAACGGCAGGCATGCTCGAAACGATCTCCACCGCCAACGTGGCGCCGACCCTGGACCAGACCTGGCGCGTGACCGACGCCCAGGGCAACACCGTCGAATTCGTCCTCACCAAGATCACCGAAAACCCGAAGGGCGCGATGCCGGACGCCATCCGCGTCCCCTTCAACATGGTGTTCCGCGGCCCCACGGAGCCGGCCCTGCCCCAGGGCACGTACAAGCTGGAGCACGCGGCCATCGGCTGCCTGGAGGACGTCCTGGTCCGCACCCTGCTGCCGCCGCTGGATGCGAACAAGGACGAAGCCCTGTACTATCAGGTGAGCTTCGGCTGATCGGTTATCCGAAGGCGGGGATTCTGGCCGTCCCGACATGTCTCCGGGCGGTCCTGGATCCCCGCTGGCGCTCATTCCCGGCCCGGCGGGCGCCATTCCATCTCGATGACCGGCGGCCGCTCCGCCACGAAGACGCAGCCGAGGCGCTGGTAGAGGACGAGGTTGCGCACCTCCGTCATCAGCACCGATCCGGTGAGGTAAACCCCGGCGCGCGCGACGGCCTCTTGCAGGGCGCGGAACGCCTTCGCCCCGATGCCCTTGCCGCGCAGTTCCGGCACGACGGCGATTTCGACCAGACGCCAGCTCTCTTCGCCCAGCGCCACGATCATGCGGCCGACCCGCTCTCCGTTCCTTTCGATCACGACGTCGGTGAAATCCGGAAAGGACGCCTTCAACCCGGCCAGCGTGGCGTCGATCTGCTGCTGATAGAGGATGCGCAGGAAGTTCTGGTCCGTCGAGGCCATGGCGAGCCACGGGCGCGCCGTTATGAACAGATTCCTCAGGAAGTCCTCGTCCTCCGGCCGGGGAAGGCGCGCGGACAATCCGCGCGGAAACCGCAACTGCTCCACGAACCCGGACATCGCACAACTCCCGCCGGCTGAAAAAGGCGGCTCAACCCTTATTATAAAGGGTGTGCGGGTTGCAAGCGTCTCCACGGCACGGGGAAATCGCCTTTGGCGACAATGCCGCGTTTCCAGGAACATCGTCGTCCCCGCGAAGGCGCTACGGGGTGCACACATTCCGTAGCGCCTTCGCGGGGATGACGGAAATCCCTATTCTGGAACGTGGTCTCCAAATGTGATGCGTTCGACGACGTCGGGCGTGCGGGCAACGGCTGCGTGGCCGCGCGCGGGGATGGGGCGGGCGTCGCCGCCGGCCTCTATGGCGTCCAGGTGCTGGTCGAGCAGACGGGCGAACCGCTCGCGGGCGGAGCGCAGCATCAGGCTGTGGTCGGCGCCGGCGATGCGCTCCATGCGCATGTTGGGCATGGCCCGCAGCGCCGCCCCGTCCGGCCCGGCGTGGGTTTCCAACTCGCCCAGCGTCACGTCGCCCTCGCTGTGCACCAGCAGCGTGCAGACGCCTCGGTCGGACAGCCGTTGGAACCAGTGCACCACGTCCTCCGGGTCGTCGCCGCCGCCGGTCAGGGTGGCGCGCAGGCGCTCGGCCCGGATGCGCAGGCGCCGCGCCGCGCGCTCCGACAGACCGCGCAGGACGCGCGCGGCCTTGCCGTCGTTGCGCAGGATGGCGCGCCAGGTCTCCGGCTCCGCCAGCCGGGGCAGATAGGCGGCGGTGGGCTTCATGGCCTGGTTGATCACCGCCTCCGCCGTGTCGCCGTCGCCCAGGAAGAAGCGGCCCGGATTGACCAGCGACTGCCCGACCACCCGCGTGTCCGCCAGCGCCGTGTGCAGCGCCACCGCCGCCCCGGCGCACAGCCCGATCACCACGGCGGTCCGGTGGCCCTGCGCCTCCAGCGCGTCGAGCGCCGCGCGGGCGTCGTCCACGGAGTCCCGGCAGTAGATCAGCCCGTCCTTGCGGCCGGGCGTCGACACGCTGTCGCCCAGCCCGCCGAGATCGAAGCGCAGCGAGGCCACGCCGCGCTCCGCCAGATGGCGCGCCAGCAGGACCGACATGCGGCCGGACCCGACATGGTGCGTCGCCCCGCTGTTCAGCAGCAGCACGGCCGGCCGCTCCCGCCCCGCGTCGGGCGACGGCGGCTCGCACAGGATGCCGAACAGCCCGCCGGTCGGGCCGAAGCGCAGCGGGCGCTCCACCGCGCCGGGCAGCTCCAGGCGCGGGGGCACGGCCTCGGGCTCGGGGGCGGCGGCCACCGGCTCCGCAGCGCCCAGCCACCCGGCCACGCGATCCAGGGTGGCGCAGGGGTCGCTGGCCCGCTGCACGCTGCTCATGAGGTGGGCGAAGTCGGGGAAGGGCTCCTCCGTCACCTCGGCGCCCAGGCCGCGCAGCCGCTCGGCCAGCCGGACGGTTCCGCGCGCGTCGGGACGGTCCACCAGCAGCACGCTCCGGGCCGGCGCTTCCGCCAGCGTCAGCAGGTCGAGCCCGCGCAGGGACTCCATGGCCTCCTGCGTCAGGCGGAAGCCGGAGCTGTCCACCCGCTCGGGCGTGACGGCGGGCGGTGCACCCTCCGGCTGCACGGCCAGCATGGCGACGGCGCGCAACTCCTGCACGAAGGCGCGGCCCGACGGGTACGGGGCCAGCAGGGCCAGCCGGCTCACCCCGCCCTCGCTTTCCGCCGCCGCCTTAGCCGCCAGCAGGGCGCCCAGCCGCAGGCCGACCAGCGCCACCTCCTCCACCCCCGTGGCGGCGCGCAGATACGCGACGGCGGCGTGGATGCCGTCGATCCAGGCGCGCAGGCGGGCGGGCTCGTCCTCGTCCCCCGCGGAATCGCCGGCGCCAGGATAGTCGAAGCGCAGGGTCGGCAGCCCGCCTTCGGCCAGCCGCCGGGCGAAGCCGCGCCACGCCCGGTGCATGGTCAGCGCCTCGTTGCCGTAGGGGCCGCACAGCACCACGCCGCGCCGTCCGGCGGCCGGGTGCAGCCAGCCAAAGCAGCCATCGAACACCACAGGCCTCATTCATACCCCCGGAAACGCACTGGGTTCGCCCCATTCAACGCATGAACCTCGCCATCCGGCACGCCCCCCTTTCGGGATCGCGCGATCAGGCGCACCGTCCGCTCCACCCCCGGTGCCAGATGGAACCAGTCCTCCTCCGCCCGGTACGAGTCGTCCTCGATCTGCACGAACCGGGCGAGGCGGCGGCTGCGCAGGGTCAGCGCCCAGCCCTCCTCCGTCCGGGCCACCTCGGCGGACAGGCCGAGGTCGGCGCGCTCGTGAGGACGGAAGGATGGGAAATGGAAGGCTTCGGCCAGCCGCGCGCCGCTCGCGGTATCCGTCAGCGCCGCCACCGTCGCGTCGTGGCCCGGCGGGCCGAAGCGGTAGCTGTAGGTCAGGTCGAAGAAGCGGTCGAACAGCGCGCTCGCTGGCATCGCCTGGACGCTGCGCGGCGGCAGGGCCACCGGCCGCTCCGCCCGCATCACCGCCGTCTCGCCGTCGCGCAGGCAGTGCAGCGTCAGCGTGGCCTCGATGGCGCGCGGCGTCTCGTTGATGAGATGCACGGCCAGCCCGTTGACGCCCTCGTCGGTCAGCAGCACCTGCACGGGCCGGAAGGCGCGGCGCAGCGCGTGCCACGCCGCCTTCGGAACGCCGTCGGCGTCCACCACGCCCCAGCCCGCCCCCGGCAGAAGGTCCTGATACATGAAAACCAGCCCGCCCCAGCAGGTGGAACCGGCCCGCCGCCACTCCGCGAAAGTCGCCTCCATGACCATGCCGGTCACCGCGCGCGACAGCCGCAGGTAGCGGTCCGGGTCCTCGTAGCGCAGGGTCGGCGGGTCGACGCCGCAGAGCGCGCGCAGGTAATGCTCCCGCACGTCCTCGAAATCCCAGGACGCGCCGCGGTCGCGCGGCACGCGCGCCTTCCAGCGCGGGTCGTGCAGCGCCGGCACCCCGGCCAGCGCGCGCGGCTCCGGCACGTTGGAGAAGGCCAGGCATTCGGAGGCGAAGCGCACCTCGGCCCGGCGGGCGTCCTCCAGCGGCTTCATGTAGGCGCCCACGCCGTAATAGTGCGTGACGCCCGCGTTCGCCGCGAAGGGCAGCGGCCCGCCGCTGGGGGAATTGGTGACATAGGCCACGTCGGGCCGCCGGCGCGCCGCCTCGTTCCTCAGGGCGCTTTCGAAGACCGGCTGGCCCCAGGCGGCGCGCGGCAGGCCGAGCATGGCCGCCTGCTGCTCCGCCTCGCTGCCGCCGCAGAGCACGGCCAGCGACGGCGATGCCTGCGTGCGGTCGAGAAGCTGCGCGGCCTCCAGCGCCACCTTGCCCAGGAACGTCTCGTCGGTCGGGTAGTCGAAGTTGGCGAACATGAAGTCCTGCCAGACCAGGATCCCCAGCTCGTCGCACAAATCGAAGAAGGCGTCGGACTCGTAGGCCGTGATGCCGGGCACGCGCAGCATGTTCATGCCGCCGTCGCGGGCGAGGCGCAGCCAGGGCTCGTAGGCCTCCCGCGTGCCGGGCAGGCCGACGATGTCGGGGCTGCTCCAGCAGGCGCCCCGGCAGAAGACCCGCTCGCCGTTGATGCGCAGGGCGAGCCCCTCGGGATCGTCCTGCACGATGCTGCGGAAGCCGGTGCGGCCAAGGTCGATGCGCGCGTCGCCGATGCCCGCGCGCACGGAATGAAGCGCCGGGGTGCCGTGGGTGTGCGGCCACCAGGGCTCCACGTCGGGCACGCGGACCCGGCCTTGCAGGCGGTCCGGCCCGGTCCAGGCCAGGGGGGCGCGGACCTCCCCGACCTCCAGAAAGGCCGGCGGGCGCGATGGGCCGCTCCAGTCCACGGAAAGGTCGAGCGTCAGCAGGCCGTCCGCCCCGTCGAGCGTGGCGCGCAGGTCGGCGGCCAGCACGCGCAGGGGGCCGCTCTCCTCGACCAGCTCGATGGGACGCCAGGGGCCGACCGCCGGGACCGGCGGGCACCAGCCGTCCATGTGGCCGAGCAGCGTCGTCCGCACCGCGCGCAGCCCGGCGGGCTCGGCCAGCCGCACCCGCCAGCGCCCCCGGCCGCGCTGGGCTTTCAGGATGGGGTTCAAGGCGCGGAAGGCGATGTGGAGCGTGTGCTCGCCGCGCAGGGTGACGGGGACCTCATGGGCCTGGAACATGCTGTCGGAGGCCAGGATGCGCTCCCCGTCGAGCCAGACCTCCGCGATGGTGGCGAGGCCGTGGAAGCGCAGCGTGCGCGGCCCCTCGCCGGTCAGCCGCGTGCGATACCAGACGTCCTGGTCGTGAAGCGGGGGCGGCCGGTGGATGGAGAAGCGCCCGGCGGCGCGCAGCGCCTGCGCGGCGGTGCCGGGGACGGGGGCGGAAAGCCAGCCAGTTGCCCGCTCCCCCCCGCTTCGCGGGTCCCTCCCTCCCCCGCTTTCAGCGGTGGAGGGCAAGAAGGCAGCAGTTCCCTCTCCCGCCATCGGCTCTCGCGCAAACCTTTGGTTTGCGCTGACGCGGCAGGCGGACCTTCGGTCCGCCGAGAGCGGGGGAGGGTTAGGGAGGGGGCCGGCGAACTCCCCCGCCCCGGTCACGCACATCTCCCACCCCTCGCCGAGGGGCGTCACGGTTCGGCCGGTGACGGCGACGACTCTGGCCATCCCCCGTCACCCGAAACGCCGGGCCAGCGCGCCGATGGCGGTGTCGTAGGCGCGCTCCATGGTCTCCAGCGGCGCCGAATAGTCGCCGAACTTCCGCCGGCTCACCGCGCGGGCGAACTGGAATTGCAGGGCCTTGGCCGAGCCCGCGATGGTGTCGCAGGCCTCCGCCGCCTCCGCCGGCCCCTCGATCCAGCGAACATAGCTCCCCAGCAGTTCGAAGTTGGCGCCGAGCTGGCGCAGCATGTTGAAGGCGTAGAGGTGGAAATAGTCCATGGGCCGCGCCGCCAGCGCCTCCAGATGCTCCGGCAGGGCGCTGCGGTAGGCGGTGACGGGGTTCTCCCGCGGGCGGCGGCGCAGATGGTGGCGCAGCAGGCCGAGCGAGGCTTCCCGCAGGGCCGCCCCCTCCAGGGCCGCCCCCGTGCGCTTCACGAACTCCACATAGGGGAAGAGGGTGTGCGGGGCGAAGACGCCGTCGTAATCCTCCCCCTCCAGCGTGAAGCGGCCGGCGTTGTGGATGTAGTCGAGCTTCCTCGCCCCTTCGTCCAGGCCCAGGATGGCGATGGTCGTCTTGACGTGCAGCGTCTTGTACGAGGTGCCGCGCGTGTCGGGGAGGTGGAACCCGTCCACCTCCACCAGCACGGGCCGCCCGCGCCGCAGCTGCACGGCCGTGTGCGCCGTCACCGTGTCGTAGATGGCGAGTTCCTGCACCTCCAGCCCGTAGAGGATCCGCAGATCCTCCGGCGGGACCTTGAAGAAGGTGAACTGGTCGCCCTCGAAGTCCTGCGCCACGGTGAAGGGCAGCGAGGCCAGCGGCTCCAGACCCAGGGCGTGGAGCAGTTCGATCCACAGGTCGGTGTAGCAGTTGGTCTCGACCCAGGCGCGGTCCGGCGCGTGCAGCGGATGCGGCATGCCGATCACCCCCACAGCGTCTTGCGGACGGCGGTCGGCCACGCCTTCACGTCGAAGCCGTGGTGGCGGAACAGCGCCAGCGCCACGCGCTCCATGCCGAAGCCGACGCAGGCGGTGTGCGCGACCTCGCCGTCCGCGGTACGGATGTCCCACAGCAGGCCGAAATGGTCCTGGTGGTAGTTGAAGCTGAGGCAGGCGGTCGGCTTCTCCGTCGACGTGATCGGGATCAGAAGCTCGAACTTCAGCCCCTGGTCGCGCTGGTTGGCCGCCAGCATCTGCCCGGTCCGCCCGAAGAACGGGTCGTTGGCAAGGTCGATGTCGAGCGGCACGCTGAGCGATTCCATCAGCGACCGGCCGCGCTCCAGCCATGTCTGGCGGAAGGTCATGACCTGCTCCGGCGTGCCGACGCGCACGTACTCGCGCATCCGGAACAGCTGCATGCGCGCCGGGTCGAGCGACGGCTCATGGCGGAAGCAGTAGGAATAGACGTCCACCAGCGCCCCGTCCTTGGGCAGCGCGCCGCGATCCGCCACCGTGGGGTAGATCGGGTAGCAGGCGGCCGGCGTCATGACCACGTTGGTGGCCATCTGGCCGTCGGTCCAGTCCTCGCCCTCCTCCAGCCGGCGCAGCAGCGTGTGGTGGGCGCGGTCGTCGCCCTTGAAGCTGTGGATCGTGCCGGCGAGCTGCGGGAAGCTTTTCAGATACTCGCTGCGCTCGAAGTGCTGGCGGGCGAGGCCCGGCGGGAAGCGCATCACCTCGGCCCCGTCGTTCCCGCCATAGGCGGAGATCAGGGCGTTGAACCGCTCCACCACGTCCTCGAAGACTCCGCTGCGGCCATACAGCCCGTCCACCCCCGTGGGGATGAGAAGCCCCGCCGCGATCAGCGCGTCCCGGTATTCCGCATACGAATTCGTTGCGTGCATATCCATGTGTCACCCAAAGAGTGAGCCGTTGTCCTTGTGCGCCAGCAGCAGGTTCGCCGTGTTGCCCAGGACGCGGTCGTTGCTGATCATCAAAGGCGCCGAATGGGCGTCGCGCAGGTGGCGGCCCATGCTGTAGGGGGTGTCGTTCCGGTAGGCGGACAGGCCGGCGACCAGCATCGCCTGCTCGACGATGCGCACCACCATCTCCGCCGCCGTGATCTTCAGCGTGTTCATGGAGACCGTAAAGCCCATCGAGGTCAGGCGGTCGGGGCTGTCCGACGCGTCCTCGAACTGGGCGATGGCGCCGCGCACCATGCCGCGCATGGTCTGAAGCTTCGCCGTCACCTCGGCCAGACGGCGCGCGCCGGGGGGCTGGGTGCCGGGGCGCTTGCGCGCTTCCGACCGGATGAAGGCGCTGGCCCGCGCCACCGCGTCGGTGGCGATGCCCAGCCACGCGCTGCTCCACAGGATGTGGGTGACCGGCAGCATGGTCTGGGCGGAAATGTCCGCGTAGGGCAGCGGCATGATCTGCGCCCGCACGCCCTCGCCGCGCAGGCGGTAGCCGACGCTGCGGGTGCCGCGCATGCCCAGCGTGTCCCAGTCGCCGATGGCGTCGAGCTGAAGCTGGTTCTTCAGCAACGGAATGATGACCTGATCGGAGGCGGGCGAGTCCGCTGCGCGGCGCGCCGTCACCAGGATGGCGTCGGCCTCCGCGCCGTAGGAGATGACGGTCGCCTGCTTTTCGAGCTGGAAGCCGTCCCCGGCCCCCTCGACCGAACAGGAGCTGGACCGCACGTCGCCGCCGATGCCGGCCTCCGTGGTCGCCGAGGCGAGCAGCATCTGCTCCTCCGTCAGGCGCGCCATCAGGTCGCGGTGCCACGCGCTGCCCTGGCCGTGCCGCACCAGACAGGCGACCTGGATCTGGTGCATGGCGAAGATCAGCCCGGTGGAGGGGCATTGCTGCGCCAGCGCGTGGGTAACGCCGGCCATGTCGGTCAGGCTGGCCCCGGCCCCGCCGAAATCGCGCGGGATCATGGCGCCGAGCAGCCGGACATCCTTCAGGGCGGCGAAGGACTCCGCCGGAAAGCGCGCGTCGCGGTCCACGGAGGCGGCGTGCCGCCCGGCAACCTCCGCGGCGGCCTGGGCCGCTTGTTGAAAGGGGGCGGTCATGCGCCGGCCGTCCCGTCGAGGAGCCCGGCGACCGCGTCGCGGATGGCCGCGATGCTCTCGAAGGTGCGGCGGCGCAGGAGCTGTTCGGGGAACTCGACCCCGAAGCGCTCCTCCAGCGCCAGCATCAGGTTCACCGACCCGTGCGAGGTCAGGCCGGCGGCGTAGAGATCGTCCTCGTCCGACAGGGTGGCCGTGTCCACGGTCAGCCAGCCGCTGTCCTGCAGCAGTTCGCGAATATCGTCGGCCGTCACGGACGGGGCGCCCTGCCCGCCGTTTGCCGCAGCCGCCTGCAACGCATCACCGTCAGCCGATTGCCATTCCATCTGGCGCATCGCCATGCCCCTCCTTGAACGCTCATCTCGCGTTATGACCGTAAAGCGCAGACAACCTGTGATACGGTCAGTGCGTTTCGTGATCTGTCGGCCTTTAACTTACTTTGAATTTTCGTTTGTCGTTGGTCTTTTTTGGATTGGCCGCGATACAGCGTGTTTAATACTTGCGGGGAGCTTTTTACTTTCTTTCAGCGGGCCTATTACCCCTCGATGGAAACAGGACGATTGTCGGATCAGACGCTGGTCCTAGTTTTCTGCCCGCCAGAAAACCATCAACAGGAGACGACCATGGCTGTGCGGCAATCGGATGCGGAATGGCGCGGAAACCTCGTGCAGGGGTCGGGCACCATGCGGCTGGGCAGCGGCGCCTTCGAGGGGGCCTATTCCTTTCCCTCGCGCTTCGAGAACGGCCAGGGCACCAACCCCGAGGAGCTGATCGCGGCCGCGCACGCGGGATGCTTCTCCATGGCGCTGTCGGCCGGCCTGTCGAAGGCCGGGCACACGCCGACCCGCGTCCACACCACCGCGCGCGTGCATCTCGACAAGGTCGGCGAGGGCTTCGCCATCACCCGGATCGAGCTGGACTGCGAAGCCGAAATCCCCGGCATCGACGCGGCCACCTTCCAGCAGCAGGCGGAGGGCGCGAAGAAGAACTGCCCGGTGTCCAAGGCCCTCGCCGGCACCGAAATCTCACTGAACGCGCGTCTGGTGTAACTTGCTGCAAAATGCCCCCTCGCCCATTTCCGATGGGCGAGGCGGGTTTGCCCCAACCTGAAGCGGCGCGACGTTCAGCGCCGGAACATCCGCCGCCACCAGGGGCGGCGCAGGCGCTCCAGTTCGGAGGCCATGAGGCGGCACTGGTCGCGCATCGCCTCATAGGTGGCGACTTCCGCCTCCCGGTCGCGGCGCAGGCCGTCCAGCGTGCCGGACAGGCGCTCCACGCGCTTTTCAAACTCCTGGGCGCGCTGCCGCTCGCGGGCGGCGTCGGACTGGGCCGCATCGCGCTGGTGGTGGGCCTCGTCCAGACGCTCGTTGAAGGTCTGCTCGCGCGCCTCGGTGTCGGCGATGAGCTGCGCGACGAGGTCGCCGATCCGCTTGCGCTCGGCCTCGCGGTCGGCCTGCAGGCGGTCCAGGGCGACGGCGTGGGCGGCGCGCAGGGCGGCGATGTCGGCGGTGGCCTGGGACAGCCGCGCCTCGGCGTCCTGGACGGCGCCGGTCAGCTCCCGCTCGCGCTCCGCCGTCTCGGCGATCAGGCGCTCGACAAGCTCGTTGATGCGCTGGCGTTCGGTCTCGTGGCCGCCGTGAAGGCGCTCGACCTCCGCCGCGCGGGCGGCCTCGGCCTGCTCGATGGCCTCACGCCAGCGCTCGCGGTCGGCGGTGTGCTCGGCGGCGAGGCGCAGCCGCTCGGCCCGCTCGCTCTCCGCCGCGGCCTCGGCCTTGGCAAGCTGTTCGTTGAGGGTGGCGACCTGCTCCCCATAGACCTTCAGAAGCTGGGTCGTGCCGGTGGACGGGGTCTTGGCGCGGCTGCGGGAGACCGAGGGCGGGGGCACGGCCGACGCCACCGGACGACGCGACGTTTCCTCGCCATCGGAGATCGGAATCATCTCGGTCATCGCGGCGTCCCCTGCAAAGTCAGCTCCCAAGGCGGCCCCAAAGGCGGCCCCGGCGCGGCCAGCCTAGCCCCTCGCGCGCTGCGCGCACAGGAACCTTTCTAGCAGGAACAGTTTAGCGGGGGAACAGCGCGAAGGCCCGCAAACGGAAAAGCCCCCGTCCCGGACCGGAACGGGGGCTTTCGCGCGATCAGCAGGTTGCTTGCCGGCTTACTTGGCGGACACCGTGCCGGTCCAGCCGGGCGGGACGTCGTGCATGTCCGGCAGGCGGTGGGCGATGCCCTTGTGGCAGTCGATGCAGGTCCGCTCGCCCGTGAACAGGTAGGTTTCGTGCATCTTGACCGCGCGCGGGTTCTGGCGGGTGATGTCCATGGATTCCGCGCTGTGGCAGTTGCGGCATTCCAGGGAGTTGTTGGCCTTCAGCCGGTCCCACTCGTGCGTTGCCAGTTCCAGGCGCTTGTCCAGGAACTTCTCCCGCGTGTCGATGGTGCCGAAGATCTTGCCCCAGACCTCCTTGGAGGCCTGGATCTTGCGCCCGATCTTGTGCGTCCAGTCGTGCGGGACGTGGCAGTCCGGGCAGGTCGCCCGCACGCCGGAGCGGTTGGTGAAGTGGATGGTCTGCTTCAGCTCCTCGTACGGGTTGTTCCTCATCTCGTGGCAGGAGATGCAGAAGGCCTCCTTGTTGGTGACCTCCAGGGCGGTGTTGAAGCCGCCCCAGAACATCACGCCGGCCAGGAAGCCGCCCAGCGTCAGGAAGCCCAGGCTGAAATGGATGCTGGGCCGCGAGAAGACGCGCCAGCAGCGCCCCGCTAGGTTCAGAAGGCAGGAGATCATTTGGCGCCTTCCTTCCCGTTCACCAGCACGCTGTCGATGTCGCGGAAGCTGTTGCCGACGATCGGCTTGGCGTCGGTCTGCGGGACGTGGCACTGGATGCAGAAGTAGCGGCGCGGGCTGACCGCGCCCAGCGTCTGCCCGTCACGGTCCTGAAAATGCGTGACCGAGATCATCGGGGCCTGCGAGCCCTCGGTGTTCTTGCGGTCGTGGCAGGTCAGGCACTTGTTGATGTTCAGGTCGATCTGGTAATCGCGGATCGCGTGCGGGATCAGCGGCGGCTGGTCGGCGTAGTTGCGCACGCGCTTGACGTCGTCGGTCACCTCCTTGCCCATCGGCTCGGCCTGGGTGTCGAGCGTGATGGGGTGCGGCCCCGACGGGACCTTCATCGCATCGGCGGCGAACACGCCGGAGGCCAGCACGGGCATGGCGGCGGTAAACGCGAGGACAGCGAACGTGAAACGGGTCTTCATGGTCGGGTTCCTCACGCGACGACGGGGACGATCTTGACCGCGCACTTCTTGAAGTCGGTCTGCTTGCTGAGGGGGTCGGTGGCGTCCAGCGTCACCTTGTTGATGAGCACCGTGTGGTCGAAGAAGGGCACGAAGACGAGGCCCCGCGGCGGCTTGTTGCGGCCCCGCGTCTCGACCCGCACGCGCACCTCGCCGCGCCGGGACATCACGCGCACCTCCTGCCCGCGCCGGACGTTCAGGTCCTTGGCGTCGTCGGGATGCATGAAGACGACCGCGTTCGGGAAGGCCTTGCGCAGTTCCGGCACGCGCAGCGTCATGGAGCCGGAGTGCCAGTGCTCGATCACGCGCCCGGTGGACAGCCAGAAGGGGAATTCGGCGTCCGGCATCTCCGCCGGCGGCTCGTAGGGCAGCGCGAAGACGTTCGCCTTGCCGTCCTTGTTGCCGTAGAACTTCACGCCCTCGCCCGGCTTGACGTAGGGGTCGAAGCCTTCGCGGTAGCGCCACTTCGTTTCCTTGCCGTTCACCACCGGCCAGCGCAGGCCGCGCTCCTGGTGGTACATGTCGAACGGCGCCAGATCGTGGCCGTGGCCGCGGCCGAAGGCGGCGTATTCCTCGAAAAGGCCCTTCTGGACGTAGAAGCCGAAATACTGGGACTCGCGGTTCTCATAGGCCGCATCGCAGTCCGACAGCGGGAAGGCGTTGACGTTCCCGTTGCAGTACAGCACGTCGAACAGCGTCTTGCCGCGCACCTCGGGCTTCTTGGCGATCAGCTCTTCCGGCCACACCTCCTCGATCTTGAAGCGCTTGGAGAATTCCATGATCTGCCAGAGGTCCGACCGCGCCTCGCCCGGCGCATCGACCAGCTGGTGCCAGATCTGCGTGCGCCGCTCCGCGTTGCCGTAGCCGCCTTCCTTCTCCACCCACATGGCGGTCGGCAGGATCAGGTCGGCGGCCTGCGCCGTCACCGTCGGGTAGGCGTCCGACACGACGATGAAGTTCTCCGGGTTCCGGTAGCCCAGATAGGTCTCGTTCGCCGTGTTCGGGGCCGTCTGCATGTTGTTGTTGCACTGGACCCAATAGGCGTTGAGCTTCCCGTCCTTCAGCATCCGGTCCTGCTGCACGGCGTGATAGCCGACCTTGTCCGGGATCGTGCCTTCCGGCAGCTTCCAGATTTCCTCGGCGTGCTTGCGGTGTTCCGGGTTGGTCACCACCATGTCGGCGGGCAGGCGGTGGGAGAAGGTGCCGACCTCGCGCGCCGTGCCGCAGGCCGACGGCTGCCCGGTCAGCGAGAAGGGGCCGCAGCCCGGCTGGCTGATCTTCCCGGTCAGCAGGTGGATGTTGTAGACGAGGTTGTTCGCCCAGACGCCGCGGACGTGCTGGTTGAAGCCCATGGTCCACAGCGACATGACCTTGACCTTCGGGTCGGCGTACAGCTCCGCCAGCGCCTCCAGCCGGTTCTTCGGCACGCCCGACAGCTCGTGCGCCTTGTCCAGCGTGTAGGGCTCGACGAACTTCGCGAACTCCTCGAAGCTGATCGGGTCGGACTCGTTGGCCTTGGCGACGTTCTTGGCCTTCTGCTCCAGCGGGTGTTCCGGGCGCAGGCCATAGCCGATGTCGTCGCGGCCGCGCTTGAAGTTGCAGTGCTTCTCCACGAACTCCTTGTTCACCCGGCCGGTCTTGATGATGTGGTTCGCGATGTAGTTCAGGATCGCCAGATCCGAACCCGGCGTGAACACCATGCCGATGTCGGCCAGATCGAAGCTGCGGTGCTCGTAGGTGGACAGCACGGCGACCTTGGTGGCCGGGTTGCTCAGGCGACGGTCGGTGATGCGGGTCCACAGGATGGGGTGCATCTCCGCCATGTTGGAGCCCCAGAGCACGAAGGCGTCCGCCTGCTCCATGTCGTCGTAGCAGCCCATCGGCTCGTCCATGCCGAAGGTGCGCATGAAGCCGACCACCGCCGACGCCATGCAGTGGCGCGCGTTCGGGTCCAGGTTGTTGGAGCGCAGGCCCGCCTTCATGAACTTGGAGGCCGCGTAGCCTTCGAAGATCGTCCACTGGCCGGAACCGAACATGCCGACGGCGGTCGGACCCTTCTTCTTCAGGGTCTCCTTCCACTTCTCGGCCATGATGTCGAAGGCCTGGTCCCAGGTGATGGGCGTGAACTCGCCCTCCTTGTGGAACTTGCCGTCCTTCATGCGCAGCATCGGCTGCGTCAGGCGGTCCTGCCCGTACATGATCTTGGACAGGAAATAGCCCTTCACGCAGTTCAGGCCGCGGTTCACCTCCGCCTTCACGTCGCCGTGGGTGGCGACGATCCGCCCGTCCTTCACGCCCACCATCACGCCGCAGCCGGTGCCGCAGAAGCGGCAGGGCGCCTTTGACCATTTCAGCTTCACGTCGTCGCCGGCGGGCAGGACGCCGGCCTGGGCGGGCAGGCTGACGCCGGCCGCCGCCGCCGCGGTCACAGCGGCTTGAGCCTTCAGATAATCACGGCGGGTCAAGGACATGGAAGGTGCCTCCTGCGGGCGTTAGTGCTTGGACGGGACGGGCGCGGCCATCGGCCCGGCGCACTGGTCCGCGTCTTCGTAGTGGTGGTAGACGAGCGTCGTGGTGTGCACGCCGGCCATGGCGTTGATCGCCTCGATGCGGTCCAGAACCTCGGCCTCCGTCGCGGTCACCACCGTGACGACGGCCTTGCCGTTCTCCGCCGCGTGCCAGTCCATGCCGGCCAGCGCCAGAACGGCGTCCTTCAGCGCGGCCGTGCGGTCCGGCGCGTGCTGGATGACGAGGCTGGAGATGTGGATTTCCGGCTTACGGACTTGGGGCTTGAGGGGTTGGGCCATGACCGCCTCACATCCCCGGCGTGTGCGAGAAGACCTGATACATCCACACGGCCAAGCCGTAGGCCCCGACCACGCCGATGGCGAGGAACGGCCAGATCAGCACGGACAGGGCCAGGAACATCATCCCTTCGAAGCGTCGGGACGGAGCGGTGTCGTTGGCGGAGCGGGCGAACGGGGCGTTCATGGCGTTCCCATGGGATGGACGGCCCCAAAGGGCCGGTTTCGTCACGCCCGAGCTTCATACTTTCGTGCCAAGACCGAATTGACTTAGGTCAAGCCTTCGGTTGGCGCCGGGATTTGTCCCTCACCAGCCACTTTCGCGCAGAAGGACGCCAAGCGCGATGCGCCACAACCGTGCCAGAACGCTTTCGGCGGCTCCGTCCATCCGCACGATTCCGCGTGAAACCCGCGCGGGCGCTGGGGCGCCGCCCTCTGGACGCAGCAGAACGCGGTAGACCGGGGTCTCTGGCACCAAAGTCTCATTTCGCCCCATCCGCGTCGGCACCGTGCCGCCGTAGGTGGAGGCGACCGCCGGTTCCGTTAGAGTGCGACTGCTTGTCGCGGCAATGGCGACCACGCGGGCGGGGACCCAAGTGTCCTCCCCCGCGTCGGCCAGGAAGGCCCCCGGAGCCCCCACCGGCACGCGCGCCAAGTCCTCCTCCGGCACATAGGCTTCGATCAGGGCCGAGCGCGGCTCCACCAGCGTGGCGAGCCGCATCCCCTCCGGCAGCCATTCGCCGGGCGACAGCGGGTCGGCGGGATCGACGATCACCCCCGCGAAGGGGGCGGCGACCGTCAGCTTCTCCGCCTCCTGCGCCAGACCGCGCGCTTCCGCCTGGGCGGCTTCCAGCTCGCGCCAGCTTGCCTGGGTGCGCTCCAGCAGGTTGCGGTCGAGGCTCTGCACCTCCGTGCGCCAGCGGGCGACCTCGGCCTTGCGCTCCGCCTGATCGCGGTCGTGCAGCAGGTCGGGCGAGTCGAAGCGGAATAGCACCGCCCCCGCTTCAACCGCCATGCCCGCCGACACCCGCACCTCGGCCAGCTGGGCGCCGCGCGGCACGAAGATGGGGGCCTGCTGCTCGGCGCGAAGCACCGCCGGGGCGCTGACCGTCCCGCGCCAGGGCACCAGCAGCAGCCCGACGCCCAGCAGCGCCGCGCCCAGGGTCGCCGCCAGCCGGCGGTTCGGGCGGAACTTGGCACGGCCCTGGACCCAGGCCTTCAGCTCGTTCTGGATGGGGCGCAGGATGAACCAGCCGATCTCGACCATCATCAGGAACAGCCCCAGCAGCTTGAAGAACAGGTGGTAGACCAGCAGCGCGATGCCCAGGAACAGGAAGAACCGGTAGACCCAGGTGGCGTAGGCGTAGGCCAGCATGATCCGGCGCTTGCGCGTCGGCAGGACCTCCGGCAGAGGGTCGCCGAAGCCGAACAGCGCCTCCCGCAGCCGCCAGCGGGCCAGCGCGAAGGCGCGGTCCTGGAGGTTCGGCACGTCCAGCGCGTCGGACAGCAGGAAATAGCCGTCGAAGCGCATCAGCGGGTTCAGGTTCACCGCCAGCGTCAGCAGCCACGTCGAGCTGGCGAGCAGGAAGGCCACGCTGCGCGCCGGCCCGTCCGGCAGGAAGCTCCAGGCCAGCGTGGCGTAGGCCGCCAGGATCAGCTCCGTCGCCATGCCCGCCGCCCCGATGGCGAGCCGCTGGCGCCGCGACACCAGCTTCCAGGCGTCGGTCACGTCGGTGTAGGGCACCGGCCACAGAACCAGGAACACGATGCCCATGGAGGGCACCCGGCAGCCGTATCGGCGGGCCGTGTAGGCGTGGCCCAGCTCGTGCGCCAGCTTCGCCCCGCCCAGCACCAGCCCGGCGAGTGCGGCCCCCTCCAGCGTGAAGAAATGCGGAAAGGTGCCGAGGAAGGCGTCCCACTGCCGCAGCACCAGCGCCCCGCCGGTCAGTCCGGCGAGGATCGTCAGAACCAGAAAGGCCGGCGTGTAGAGCAGCGCGGCCAGCGGCATCGTCGCGCGCAGGAATCGGTCGGGCCGCACCAGCGGCACGCGGAAGGACAGGTAGGTGTGCAGCAGCCACGTCAGGAAGGGCGGGCGCGCCGCCTTCGCCTGCGTCTTCAACCGGCCGAGCGCCCCGTCCCCGAAGGCCTGCAACAGGCCGTGGCTCCACAGGAATCGCGCGAAGATCTCGACCTGCGACGGGCGCGCGGCCAGCGTGGTTTCCGCCGACACCGCCGCCGCGATGGCGTCGGTGGTGCCCAGATGCCAGCGCGCCAGCATCTCCAGCTCCGCCCAGCCGATTCGGAAGAAGCGGTTGCCGGAGGGGTCGTGCAGCGTCCAGGTCGGCGCCCCGCCCGGCGCGCGCGGTCCGGGGTGGAGGCTCAGCTCCTCCCGCAGCGGCGGCAGGCGCAACTCCACCGAAGCCGCCGCCGATGCCGCCGTACTCATAGGCCGAGCCGCTGGCGAAGCCCCGCGAGCGGCCGGCGCAGCAGCAGCTCGATCACCCGCCCGTCGCGCCCGTACAGCTTCGCCGTCCCCTTCAGCCCGATGCGCGGGGTTGGCAAGCCCTCCTCGAAGCCGGCCTTCAGCCGGTAGGCCAGCACGCCGTCGGGCGTCGGCTCCGCCTGATAGCCGGCGTAGGTCAGCCGCGCCGGCACGGGATTCTGCGGATCGACGTTCAGGAACAGCCGCAAGTCCGCACCCGGCTCCAGCGCGATGGCCTCGGCGACCGGCAGGCGGACCTCCAGTTCCGTATCCTGCGGGTCGGCGACGGTCAGGATGCGCTCCCCGATCTTCACGGGGCGGCCGATCCAGTCGTTCACATCGTCGAACACCGCCACACCGGCGCGCGGCGCGCGGATTTCCACGCGCGCCAGCAGGCTTTCGGTGTAGGCGACCTCCGCCGCCTGCTGTTCCATGCGGCCCTTCAGCACGGCGAGGTTGGCCTTGCTCTTCGGGTCGAACAGGGCCTGCTGGGCGGCCTGCCGGTGCTCGGCCTCCGCCACCTCATAGGCCTTGCGGGCCACCTCCAGGCGGTTCTGCAGCCGCACGCGGTCGAGCACCAGAAGCACCTGCCCCTCGCGCACCGCCTCGTTCGGCTGCACCTCGAACCGGTCCACCACCCCGTCGATGGGCGCGCGGACGACGGTCGGGTTGCGGGCGATCACCTCCGCCGGGGCCAGCGCCGACTGGTGCACCGGGAAGGCCAGCACCCCCGCCACCGCCGCGACCGCAAGCACCGCCGCCGCGCCCCGCGCCCGGCGCCGCGCGAAACCGGACCACCAGGACCGCGTCCCGCCCGCCAGCGCGTCCCAGGCGTGCCCGTAGGCGTCGGCGATGTAACCCAGCAGGTGCAGTTCCGGATCGGTCCAGGCCTCCTCCCGCGCCAGCACCAGCGCGCCGACCGGCGCCTGCCCAAGCCCGAACAGCGGCACCCAGACCGCGTTCGCCGGCAGCCACTCCGCCCAATCCCGGCTGAGCGACGGCGGCAGCGACAGGGCATCGAAGCGTCGGGGACCGCCGCCGTCTCCCTCCCCTGCCCCGTTCACCTGCGCCAGCACGCGCTCCAGCCACACGGCGAAGGGCGCGCGCCGGTCGAGCATCGGCACGCCGGACAGCGCCACCAGACGCCCACCGCCGGCTCCGTCACACCGCCACAGCGCGGCCTGCCGGTAGCGGACCAGCCCCAGCGTCTCGTTGACCGCCAGGAAGCCGAACTCCTCCACCGTCGCGGCGCGGCGGGCGCGCCGTTCCAGTTGCAGCAGCCCGGTCAGCGCGACGATCTGGCGGCCGAGATCCGCGTTGATCGCCGCGCCCTGTATGTCCAAGCTCGTCATGCGACGGACACCTGCCTCTTCCCGATCCCTGAGGACGCAGGACATAGGGCGCGACCGCTGAACAGGCCGCTAACGGTCCCGCCCACGTCCGGAGACCATTTTGGGACGAAAGCCGCCCTCCCCATCATCCGGCGAGCAGCATCTGGATGTTCCGCAGCAGCGCCTCGCTCTCGGCCAGCAGGCCGCTCGGGGCGGAGGCGCCCACCTGCCGGCTGAAGGCGAGCTTGCCGACCGGCGCCTTGGCGGGTTCCGGTTCCAGCCCGGCGCGGCGGCCGGGGACGTCCGGCTGAGCCTCCGGCGCGGGGGCCCCGTCGTTGGCGGGCGCATCGTTGGCGGGCGCGTCGTTCGCCGGAGCCCGGTTGTCCGCGGGCGCGTTGGCGCCGTTGGCCGGCCTCGGCGCCGGCTCCGCCGCCGCTTTGTCGGAGGCGTTGTTGCCGATGTTGACGCGGAACTCGGTCGTCGCCTGCGCGCCCTGGTCGTCGCGGGCGATGACCTTGATGTTGAAGGTCGCCTTCATCTCCGACGGCGGGTTGCCGTTGAAGGTGCCGTTCGCCGTGTCGAACTTCAGCCAGGCCGGCAGCGGGGAGCCGTCGGACAGGGTCGCCTGGAGCGAGATGCGCGCGTTGGGGTTGGAGGTCTGGAACGTCCCCGCCGGCACGGAGATCAGGTTCGGCTCGCCGGGCGTGACCACCCGGTCGCCGACCGAACCGACCGTGATGAGGCTCGCCGTGCTGCCATCGTCGGCGCCCGAAACCACCGTCACCTGCGGAGGCAGGGTGCCGACGCCCCGGAAAGACGCGCTCGGCGCGAGGGCCGGGCTGGCGGACGGCGCCGTGGCCGCGTCGCGGCTGGCCGCCGCCTGGGGCGCGACGGTCGCCGTCGTGCTCCGCGCCGCCGTGTCCGCGGTCGTGGTGTAGGCGGCGGGAACCGCGTAGGACGGCGCGCTCGGCGCCAGGGCGAAGACCGCCTGGGAGATCGGCGTCGGCGCTGGCTCCGCCGCGCTCGCCACCGCCGTCGGAGACTTCGCGGTCTCCACCGCCGAGAGCAGCACGGGCGTCGTCGTGGTCGTGGCGGCTGGCGCGGTCACGGTGGAGGCAGCCGGTGCCGGCTCGACCGGCGCCGGGGCCGGCGGAGTCACGACCGGAGCAACCACCGGCGCCACCGTGACCGCCGGCTCCACGACCGGCGTGGCCGCCGGGGTCGGGGTGGGCGTCGTGGTTGTCGTGGTCGTGGGCGTGGGCGTGGGCGTCGTGGTGGTGGTCGCCGGCTGGGTCGTGACGGTCGGCGCCTCGTCCGCACCCACCAGGGTGATGGTCAGCGCCTGCGTTGCCGTGCCGCCCTTCCCGTCGGCGGCGGTCACCGTGAAGGCGTCCTGCGGGCGGGCGCCGCCGGACAGCGCGTCGATGGCGGCGCTGTCCGGCGTGAAGGTGAAGGCTCCGGTGGCGGTGTTCACGGTCAGGGTGCCGTAGGCACCGGCCTTTGTGACCACATTGCCCTGCCCCGTGCCGCCCTGGATCCCGAAGCTCACCGCCTCGCCGTCCCGGTCGCCCGCCGTCAGCGTGCCGGTGAAGGCGGCGAAGCGGTCCGTCGTCGAGGTGTCGGTGTAGGTCTGGGCGGCCGGCGCGCTGGTGAAGGCCGGCGCGTCGTTGGCCCCGGTGATGGTGAAGGCGATCTCCTTGGCCGTGCCGTCCAGCGCGGTGACCGTGAAGCGCTCGGTCTTCGTCTGGCCCACGCCGAGATGCTGCACGGCCGCGTTGTCCACCGCGTAGCGGTAGCTGCCGTCCGCCTTCAGCGTCAGGCTGCCCAGGTTTCCGTTCGCCGCGACGACCGTCGTCCGGAACGACGCCTCGTTCCGGTCGGGGTCGCTGATCGCCAGCGTGCCGGTGGCGGTCAGCTTGCCGTCGGCATCGACCGACACGTCCTCGACCACCGCGTTGTTCGCCGGGCTGCCGATCACCGCGGCGTCGTTGGCGCCCTGGATGGTGACGGTGTAGCGCGCGGGCGTGGCCGCAACGCCGTCGGAGACCTCATAGGCCACCGTCATCGTCACCGACTGGCCGGCGGGCAGGCTGTCGAACACGGCCGGGTCGATGGTCAGCGTCGAGCCGGACAGCGTGTAGGCGCCCGTCGGCAGGGTGACGGCGGCGTTGCCCTGATCGACCGCGGTGACCGTCAGGTTCCGCACCGACAGGGCGTCGCCCTCCACGTCTGTGGCCCCGGCCAGCAGGTTCTGGCTGAAGGCCGCGTCGTCCTCGCTCCTGGTGACGTTTGCGATGCTGCCGGGCACCGGGGCATCGTTCACCGCCGCGACGGCGAAGCTCTGCGTGGCCGGAACCGACCCGCCCTGCCCGTCCGTGACGCGGTAGGACAGGCTGACCGTGCCGAAGAAGTCCCTGGCCGGCGTGAAGGTCCAGGTGCCGTCGCCGTTGTCGGTCAGCGTCCCGTTCGTCACGGTCAGGCCGGACACCGACAGGGTGTCGCTGTCCGCGTCCGTATAGCCCTGAAGCAGGTCGGCTGCCCGGATCGTGTAGGCCGTGTCCTCGGTCCCGCCGGTCAGCGTCGCCTTGGTGCCGGTCAGCACGGGCGCGTCGTTGGCGCCGGTGACGGTCACGACGATGTCGCGGCTGGCCGTGCCGTCGAGCGAGGTGACGGTCAACTTGTCGGTCACCTGTTCGCCGGCCTTGAGCGCCTGCACGTTGGCTTGGCTGTTGGTCAGCGTGTAACCCCACACGCCGGTGTCGGCGTTGAAGGCGAAGGTGCCGTAGGTGCCGGCCAGCGACGCAGGCGTGCGGAACTTGGCCTCGCCGCTGTCCACGTCCGCCACCGCCAGCGTGCCGCCGGTGGTCAGCGTGCCGTCTTCGGTCACGGTGCCGGTGGCACCGCCGGAGATCGTCGCGGGGTCGTTCACCGGAGCGAGCGTGACGCTCTGCGTCGCGTTGACGGTGCCGCCTTGGCCGTCCACCACCGAGTAGGCCAGCGAGACGGACCCGTTGTAGTCGGCCGCCGGCGTGAAGGTCCAGGTGCCGTCGCCGTTGTTCCGCAACGTGCCGTTGGTGGCGGTCAGATTGGAAACCGACAGCGTGTCGNTTGGCCTGGCTGTTGGCCAGCGTGTAGCCCCACACGCCGGTGTCGGCGTTGAAGGCGAAGGTGCCGTAGGTGCCGGCCAGCGACGCCGGGGTCCGGAACTTGGCCTCGCCGCTGTCCACGTCCGCCACCGCCAGCGTGCCGCCGGTGGTCAGCGTGCCGTCTTCGGTCACCGTGCCGGTGGCACCGCCGGTGATCGTCGCGGGATCGTTCACCGGGGCGAGCGTGAAGCTCTGCGTCGCGCTGACGGAACCACCCTTGCCGTCCACCACCGAGTAGGCCAGCGAGACGGACCCGTTGTAATCGGCCGTCGGCGTGAAGGTCCAGGTGCCGTCGTTGTTGTTCCGCAGCGTCCCATTGTTCGCCGTCAGGCCGGACACCGACAGGGTGTCGCTGTCCGCGTCCGTATAGCCCTGAAGCAGGTCGGCCGCCCGGATCGTGTAGGCCGTGTCCTCCGTGCCGCCGGTCAGAGTCGACTTGGTGCCGGTCAGCGCCGGGGCGCGGTTCGCCACGGTGTTGGTGACGCTCACCGTCACGGTCGCCGCCGTCGCCGTGCTGTTGCCGGCCTGATCCACCGCCGTGAAGGCGAAGGTCCGGTCGCCGGTGGCCGGCGTGGTGGCGGTGTTCTGGTATTGCAGGGTCCGGATGACCGTCTGCGCCTCGGCGGCGGTCATCGCGGTCCAGTCGGACTTCTGGATCGTGAACACGCCGTTCGCATAGCCGATCATGACGCGCACGGTGCCCACGGCCACGTCGGTCAGCCCCGCCGCATTGGATCCGTCCGCCTTCACCGACGTGCTGCCGACCAGCAGCGTCTCATTCGCTCCGTCCAGAAGGCCGCCCACGGCGATCCGGATGACGCTGACCCGGTCCGATGCCTCGGTCAGCGTCGCCGGCAGGCTGTCGTCGTCCAGGCTGACGGCGGCGCCCTGCCCGCTGGTAACCGTGCGGTTGAGCGTCTGGGCGTCCGTCGGGGCGAAGTCGATGACCGGCGCCGTCGTGTCGACGGCCGGCGTGGCGTTGGTCACGGTGGCGTTGAAGGTGGCCGCCGGGTTGCCCACGGCGTCCTGCACCTTGTTCGTGGCGGTGTAGGACAGGGTGACCGTCTCGGTGCTCGCCACCGCCCGGTTGAGCTGGAGCGTGACCGTGTTGTTCACCGTGTTGACGGCGACGCCCTTGACCGACAGCGGGCTGCCGGCGGCGCTGGTGGCGATGGCGTAGTCCGCGATGGCCGGGGAGACGGCGCCCAGAGTCTCGTCGTAGGTCAGCACCAGCACGCTGCCGTTGACGACCGCCCCGCCCGTGGCGGCGAGCAGCGGCGCGCGGTTGTCCAGCGTGTAATTCTCTGCGACGGCGGGGGTCACGTTGGTCAGCGCGTTGTGCGCGGTCGCCGTGTCGGTGATGCCGTGGTTGGCGGACACGAGCCCGAGCGCCACGTCGCCGTTGCTGCTGGCGATGGCGGTTCCGCCGACCGTCACGTCGAAGGCGCCGGGGACGCCGCTCACCGCGCTGACCGCAACGGTCGCCCCCGCGCCGACCGTCTGGCCGTTCAGCGTCACCACGAAGTCGCCGGCATCGACGCCCTGCACGGCCTCGCTGAAGGTCACGCGGAAGGTCAGGCTGTCGGCGTTGGTCCGCTGCGCCGCGTTGGCCGCGCGCAGGATGCTGACCACGGTCGGCGCCACGGTGTCCGCCGGCCCGGTGGAGTTGGTGAAGGGCAGGACGTTGGACAGCAGGTTCGCGTTGCCGGCGATGTCCTGCGCGGTGTTCGCCGGCAGCCAGACGGCGGTGGAGCCGGCGACCGTCGGCGTCAGCGTGAAGGTCCAGGTCTTGCCGCCGTCGCTGGAGGCGAGGTTCGTGACCGTCGCCCCGTTGGAGGTGGCGAAGTCCGACGCGGTCAGCCCGGTGACCGTCTCGTTGAAGGCGGCGGTCACGGTGACCGGGCCGGTGATGGTGCTGCCGGCCGCGGACAGGACGGCGCTGGGCGGCGTCTTGTCGTGGACGAAGCGCGCCGTGTCCACGAAGGGCGTGCCGCTCTGCTCGTAGACCGCGCTGACCGTGATCTCCCCGTCGTTGAACCGCCGGATGTCCGGCACGGAGAAGGTCCACACGCCGCCCGTCACGGTGGCCGTGTCGGTGATGGTGTTGGCGATGCGGTCGGAGATGGTCACCGTCACCCGGGTGCCGTCCGGCACGTTGGTCACGGTGCCGGAGATGACGACCGTCCGGTCCTCCGCCAGGGAGATGATGCCGTCGGCGGTCCCGGAAATGGCGGTGATGGCGACGACCGGGGCGGCCGGATCGATGGTCAGCGGCTGGGTGGTCGTGACCGTGTTGCCCGCCGCGTCGGTGCCGCTCGCCGTCACCTTCACCGTGCCGCTGAAGCCGCCGGACGGGGTGGCCCCGGCCGTGGCCGTGTTGATGCTCCAGAAGCCGCCGGCCCCGACCGTGGTCTGGTAGGTGACGTCGTTGGCGGTGGTCGGGTCGTTGTCCGGGTCCACCGTGATGGTCACCACCGCGTTCTGCGGCAGGTCCGTCGTGCCGGTGATCACCGGCTTCGCCGCCGGCGTCCTGGTGCCGGAGGTGAAGGCGATCAGCGGCGCCACGTCGTCGATGGTCACGGCCTTGCTGGCCGTCGCCGTGTTGCCGGCGGCATCCATCGCCGCAGCCGTCAGCGTGTAGGTCCCGGCCGTCAGCGCGCTCGCGGCGGTGCGGTCGACGCTCCAGTTGCCACTGCCGTCGGCCACCACGACGACCCTGAAGACCTGGGCGGAGGCGGCGTCGGTCAGCGTGACCGTCACGCGGCTGCCGGGCTCCGCCGTGCCGGAGAAGGTGGGCCGGGTGTCGCTGGTGATGAAGTCGCCGGGCGTGCCCGTGTCGTTGGTCATGCCGGTGATGGCGACCGCCGGGGCCGTCGTGTCGATGATGACGGTCTGCGTCGCGGTCGCCGTGTTGCCGCCCGTGTCGGTCGCGGCCGCCGTCAGGCCGTAGGTGCCGCCGCCCAGCGCCGCCGCGGCGCTGCGGTCCACCGTCCACACGCCCTGGGCGCTGGCCTGGACGGAGGTCTGGAAGACCTGCTGCGACGTGCCGGAGTTGGTCAGGGTGACCAGCACCGTCGCGTTGGCCGCCGCGGTCCCGGTGAAGACCAGCGTGGCGTCGTTGGTGCGGAAGTCGCTGGGCGAGGTGCCGTTGTCATCGCTGATCGCGGTGACGGCGGCGGCGTTGGCCGTCGTCGTGTTGCCCGCCGCATCCGTGCCGGACACGGTGATCGACGCCCCGGCGGGGATGCCGGTGTCCGGCAGCGTGCCGCTGGAGGGCGTCGCCGTTGCGGTGTTGACGCTCCAGCCACCGTTGGCGCCGACCACCGCGAGGTAGCTGATCGTGTTGCCGTCCCGGTTGGGATCGACCGTGACGGTCAGCACCGCGCCGGAGGACAGGCCGGTGACGGTGCCCCCGATGGTCGGCCGGCTGTTGCCCACCGACGCGGCCGAGGTGACCGCGAACACCGGCGGCGTCTTGTCGTACAGGACCGAGGCGGTGGCCTGCTGGCTGCCCAGCGCCGCCGTGACGGTCAGCGGCCCATCGTTCAGCGTGGACAGGTTCAGCCCGCTGGTGAACCACTTGCCGCTGGCCGCCACGGTCGCGTTGCCGGTGACGCTGTGCGTCCCGTCCGACACGGTGACGGCCACCACCTGGTTGATGGCGTTGCTGGCCGTGCCGGTGATGACCACCGACTGCCCCTCGGCCTTGGACAGGTTGCCGTCCCCGATGGGGCTGGTGATGCTGACCGACTGGCCGACGCCGTTGGACAAAGCCAGGACGGGCAGCGCCACGGCCTCGGCCGTCGCGCTGTTTGTCGTTGTGCTGACCGTCACCGTCAGCGTTCCGTTCTGGAAGCCTTGCACCTCGCCGCTGGACAAAGTGGTCGACCAGCCGTTTGTCGACGTGGCGTCCAGGTTCGACCTGGTGATGGTAAGGGCTTGGCCCGTGGTCGACAGGCCGGCGATCGTCACCGTCACCTTGCCGGAGGTCGTGCTGTTCTTGCCACTGTCCCAGGTTCCGCCGATGGTGATCGGCCCGGCGGCCTCTGGCGTCGTGATGATGTTGTCGCCGGCGATCGTGTTGATCGTCACGGCCGGCTGCTTGAAGCTGGCGTTGGACGCAACGGTGGAGGACGCCGTCGCGTTCGCCGGGGCGTTGCCGGCCACATCGGTGGCGGTGCTCGACGCCGTGATCGTCACGGCGCCGGACGGCAGGCCCAGACCCGTCACCGACCATGCGCCGTTGGTCACCGTGGCGGTCTTGTTGACCGTGGTGGTGCCGGACACAAGGGTCAGGTTGATCACGCTGCCATCGGGAAGATCCGCCGCGCCGGAGAGAATTTGGTCCGAACTGGCGTTGCTGAACTGCGTCGGGGCGTTGATCTTGATGATAGGCGGCGTCTTGTCGTGGGTCAGCACCGTGGTCGCGCTGGCCGTGGAGGACTGCGCGGTGACGGTCAGGGTGCCGTCTTTAAGACCGCTCAGCGCCTGCGTGCTGGAGAAGGTGACTGTCCAGGTGCCGTCCGACGCCACGGTGCCGCTGGCCGTCTTCGTCGTGGTGCCGTCGGTCACCGTGACCGTGATGGGTTGGTTGGCGAGGTTCCTGGACGTGCCCGTCATGGTGACGGAGGCGTCCTCCGTCCCGTTGAGGATGTAGTCCCCGGCCAGCCCCGTCCCGCCGATCGCTCCGCCGATGGTGGAGATCGTCACCGCCTTCACGGTGATCGTCATGTCCTGCGTGGCGCTGACCGTCTGGCCGTTGGGGTCGGTCCCCTTGACCAGCACGCCGACCGCGCCGTTCAGCCCGTCGGTCGGCAGGGCGCCCGCGATGGGCGTGGCGGTCGCCGTGTCCAGCGTCCAGGCCCCGTTCGCGCCGACGATGACCGCGTAGGTCACCGCGTCGGACAGGTTGCCGTCGTTGTTCGGATCCAGCCGCAGGGTGAGGACCGAGCCCTGGGCCAGCGTCGTCGTGCCGCTGATCGTCGGCTTGGTGATCGACTGCGCGGCGCTGCTGCCGATGCCGACGCTGTTGCCGGTCAGGACGGCCACTTCGTTCGCCGTGACGTCGGTGGCGACGCCCACGCCGGTGCGGGTCGTCTTGGCGACCACTTCGTACTGCTGGCCGGCGGTCAGGGCGCTGCCGTTGGGCACGGCCAGCGACCATGTCTTGCCGCTGATGACCAAAGCGCTCGTCAGGTCCACGCCACCGACCGTGACGGACAGCGCGTCCGTTCCCCCATTGCTTCCGCCCCAGGTGCCGGTGATCGTCGGGGTCGTGCTGATGGTGGACAGCGCGTCCACCGTGGGCTTGGTGATGGCGGTGAAGGGGGTGCTGTTGCCGGCGGCGTCGGTTCCCGTGGCCGTCACGGTGGCGGTGCGCGTCAGCCCGGCGGTGCCGAGCGTGCCGGAGGTCGGCGCCAGAGTCGCGGTGTCCACGCTCCAGCTCCCGCCCGCCTTGACCGTGGCCGTGTAGGTCACCGCGTCGGTCAGCACGCCGTCGCCGTTGGGGTCGATCTGGACGGCGATGGTGGAGCCCGCCGGCAGGTCGGTGGTGCCGGTGATGGTCGGGCGACCGGCGGTCAGCACCGGATCGACCGCGACCACCGGCGGCGTCTTGTCGTGCAGCACGTTGCCGGTGCCGATGGTCGAGCCGGTCACCTTCGACCCGCTGGAATCGCCGGTGGTCCACAGCTCCGCCGTGACGGTCAGCGTCCCGTCGCCGAGCGCGCGCAGGTTGGCCGAATTCACGGTCCAGTGCCCGGTGTTGTCCACCTGGACGTAGAAGGGGCTGACCGTCCCGCCGGACGCCGGGCCGGCGACCGTGACCTTCACCCAGTCGCCCGCGCTCACGTTGGTCGACACGCTTCCGTGCAGGGTGACGGCGGTGTCCTCCGTCAGCGACAGGTTGCCGTCGCCGATCTGCGCGTCGACGCTGACCGACTTGGCCGGCGACAGCGGGTTGGAGGGCGTCATCGGCTGGGTGATGGCGCCCAGCTGCGCGAAGGTCGCGTTCTTGTCGTAGCTGCTGCCGACGCCGCCCAGATCGCCGTTCAGCGGCCCCGGCTGCGTCTCCGTCATCAGCACGTAGGAGACGGTGGTGTCCTTGGTGAAGCCGGCGATGCCGGTGGTGCCGCGCGGTCCGACCACCCCGTTGCGGTCGGTGACGGAGGGCGTCGCCAGCACCTTGGCGATGTCGGCCATGGGGATCTTGAAGCTGACGAAGACGTCCGTCTTGCCGTCGCCGCCGAGGTCCGAAACGCCGCTCCACTGCGGATCGGTCGCGGCGCTGACCGCGACGACCGAGTAGTTGGAGGCGGTGAAGGAATAGACGCCGTTGTTCGCCAGCCAGCCCACCGGCAGGGAATTGGTGGAGGTGGTGTTGGGCGAGTTGTTCAGGTCCGTGCCCGGATCGAAGATGCGGACGGCCTGCCCGTTGTTGCGACCGTCCACCGCCAGGAACAGGTCGATGCGGCCGTCCTGGTTGGCGTCCATGCCGACCACCGCCACGCCGCCGAAATAGCTGGAGCTGGTCGGGTTGTCGATGCGGATGCGGAAGGCCAGGCTGTCGTCGGCCGTGTTGTTCGGCGTGCCGTTGTCGTCGTAGGCGCTGTAGAGCACCGCGTGGTTCGCGTCGCCGATCAGGTCGGTGTCGGCGGCCTTGGCCTGGGTGTCGTTGTTCGGGTCGAAGACCGTGCCCTGCATCACCGGGGTCCAGCCGGTGGCCCCCGGCAGGATGTTGGTCAGCACGCCCTGGAATTCGGCCTGCCCTTCCGCGCTGACGGCGACGGAGGACTCGATGGTGCCGGTGTGCGCCTCCAGCACCCAGTTGCCGCCGCGCGCGGCGCTGCCGGTGGAGTCCACCGACGCGGCCACGTCGGCCCCGGTGGTGGCGGCGAGGCGGTTGACGAAGGCGATGCCGTCCTCGCCCTTCGCCACGTCGCAGCCGTAGACCAGGATGTCGGCGCCGGGGGCGAGCGAGGCCTTGATGCTGTCCAGCTCGGCGGCGTGGCTGGACAGGGTGTCGCTGGTGATCGCGGCGTTGCCCAGCGTGATCTGCCCCTCCGCGCCGTGCGACAGGATGTGCACGGCGGTGACGCCCTGCTGGCCCTTCAGCGCGTCGGCGATCTGGGCCAGCCCGTCGCGGCTACCGTCGAGCACCACGACCTGGGTCGTCGGCGGCAGGCCCTGGAGCAGCTTGTCATACTGCGGCACCGCCCCGTCCACGAAGACGACCTCGTGCGGTGCCGGGGCCGGCGCCGCTTGGGCCGTTGCAGGCTGAGCGGCAGCGGGAGCCTCCGCCGCGGGCGGCTGGGCGGCGAGGCCGGCGAGGAGTTGCTGGTCGACCGCGTGCGCGTCGGGCGCCGCCGTCGCCACGGCGTGATCGTCGGCGTGCGCCACCTCCACGGCGGTCGCCACGCCGGCGGCATCGAACAGGAAGCGCGGCTCCAGCGCGATGGCCGTGGGCGCCATTGCCGTGGGCGCCATTGCCGTGGCGTTGTCCATCACCACCGGCGTGCCGGTCTTCGCGCCGCGCCGAGCACCCGTCCGCTTCATGATCCCCATGCCCCGATCCCCTGCCCTGCCCGCGTTTCCGGGCTGATTTTCATCCGTCCCGCCCACATCTGGAGCGAGCACAACCCTTCAGAAGCCAAGCTCTTTCCGAGCTCTTAACTGTAGCTTTCACAACCTTTGCGAAATGTACGACTCTCGCGGAAATTTTATCTTCAAGCCCCGCTCTACAACCGCGCACAAATTCGCAAGAATGCTTTCATTGATCGCCACGACGTTGCACATGACGGATCATTTACCTTTCATTTACCAACTAAAAATTTGTCCCTACTGACAGTCTTGCACTGGATACTTGAATGTGACATAGCGATAGATAGAAAGCAAATCGAATGCGAGATATCGGCTATGGCGGCTATGACGATGGGGCGGCGTGCGTGGCGGGGTGATGGAGCGAAGCGCTTCGGCGCTCAGGCGGGTGCCCTTCTGGCGCTGGGCTTGGCCCTGTCGGCCTGCGCCGTCACGCCGGAGCCGCTGACGCTGGACGAGCGCCGCGCCCAGATGGAATCCGACCGCGCCCGCCTCTTCACGGATCAGGAGCCGGTCGCCGCTCCCATCTCGCTGCCCGAGGCCATCGCCCGCGCCATCAAGTACAACCTGGACTACCGGCAGGCGATGCTGGAGGAGGCGGTGCAGGCGCGCCAGCTCTCGCTGACCACCTACGACATGCTGCCGAAGCTGGCGGCCAACGCCGGCTTCACCACGCGCGACAAGGACTATCTGACCGTCAGCCGCAGCGCCACGACCGGCACGCGCTCGCTGGAACCGTCGATGAGCCAGGACCGCAACCGGGCCACCGCCGACCTGACGCTGACCTGGAACATCCTGGATTTCGGCGTCAGCTACTTCCAGGCGCACCAGCAGGCCGACCGCGTTCTGATCGCGGGCGAGCGGCGGCGGCGCATCATCAACTCCATCGTCCAGCAGGTGCGCGCCACCTACTGGCAGGCCGCCACGGCGGAGCGGATGGAAAGCCGCATCGCCCCCGTGCTGGAGGAGGCGCGCAAGGCGCTGCGCGACGCCCAGACGGTGGAGAACGAGCGGCTGCGCCCGCCGCTGGACAGCCTGCGCTACCAGAAGGCGCTGCTGGAGATCATCCGCCAGCTTGAGACGGTGCAGCAGGATCTGGCGATCTCCAAGGCGCAGCTCGCCGCGCTGATGAACCTGCCGCTCGGCCAGACCTACACGCTGCAACTGACGGACAACTTCGGCAAGGACCTGCCGGAAATCCCCATGTCGCTGGAGCGTATGGAAACCGTGGCCCTGCTGCGCCGTCCGGAGGTGCAGGAGGAACGCTACCAGAAGCGCATCAACCTCGCCGAGGTGAAGAAGGCCATGGTGCGCATGCTGCCGGGCATCAGCCTGACCGGCGGCTACAACTACGACAGCAACTCCTTCCTGGTGAACAATTTCTGGGCGGAGGCCGGGACGCGGCTGGCCTACAACCTCGTCTCGCTGGCCAGCGGCCCGGCGGCCATCCGCGCGGCCGAGGCGCAGGAGGAGGCGAGCGACTTCCGCCGCCTCGCCGTCAGCATGGCGACGCTGACCCAGGTGCACGTCGCCTACCAGCAGTTCCGCCGCTCCCGCACCAGCTACGAGCAGACGAAGGTGCTGGAGGGCATCGAGCGCCGCATCAACGAGCAGGTGCAGCAGCAGGCCACCGCCAGCGCCGAATCCGGCCTGGAGCGCATCCGCGCCAAGGCGTCCGCCATCAACGCGGAGCTGGCGCGCGACCGCGCCTACGCCGACCTTCAGAACGCCACCTCGACCGTCTATGTGGCGCTGGGCCTCGACCCGCTGCCGGAAACGGTGCAGAGCCAGGACGTGAAGGGCCTGACCACCGGGATCGGCGCCGTCCTCGCCGACTGGCAGTCCGGCCGCATCCTGAAGGACCTGCCGGAGGACGCGCCCGCCGCCCCGACGGCGGAAGTTCCCGCGAAGGAGCCCGTGTCCTGACCCTGCGCCCCGCCCGCATCCTGCAAGTCGCCGCCCTCAGCACCCTCCTGCTGACGGCGGCCGCTCATACCCAAGCCCACGCCCAAGGCCCCGCCACCCCGGCGGAGGCCCCCGGCGGCGAGATCCGCGCCCAGCTCAGCCCGGTGCGCAGCACCGTGCTCTCCACCGAAGTCCCCGGCCGCATCGCCGAGCTTCCGGTGCGCGAGGGCGAGCGCTTCGCGGCGGGCCAGCGGCTGGTCGGCATCGACTGCTCGCTGCACAAGGCGCGGCTGGACAAGGCGCGGGCGCAGCTTCAGGGCGCGCGCAAGACCCATCAGGTGCACGCCCGGCTGGACAAGCTGAACTCCATCAGCGCGCTGGAGGTCGAGGCCTCCGCCGCCCAGCAGGCCGCCGCCGAGGCCGAGGTCGCCATGATGCAGACGCTGGTGGAGCGCTGCGCCATCGCCGCCCCCTACCCCGGCCGCGTCGTGGAGCTGAAGGTCCGCCGCGACCAGTATGTCGCCGAGGGGCACGAGATTCTGGAGATCCTCGACGACCGCGAGCTGGAGGTGGAGCTGATCGTGCCCTCCCGCTGGCTGTCCTGGCTGAAGCCCGGCACGCCCTTCGCCCTGCGCATCGAGGAGACGGGCAAAAGCGTCCCCGCGAAGATCGTCCGCCTGGGCGCCCGCATCGACCCGGTCAGCCAGTCCATCAAGGTCTTCGGCACCCTCGCCAGCCCCGGCACCACCCCCGGCCCCGACCTGATCGCGGGCATGAGCGGCACCGCCGTCTTCGACCCGCCGCGCTGAGACCCGACCCGAGAAAACGGGGGAACCGTTGCCCGCCCCGGTGATTGTCACCAGGAACCCCGGCCAGCGGAGGACGAATGCCCCCGTCAATTCCCTTATCCATCCAGGCGGGCTTATGGGGCCTTCTCAGCGGTTCGGCGCTGCTTCTGGGCGCCGGCGCGGCCTATCTGGCGCACATCCCGCAACGCGTCATCGCCGGCGTCATGGCCTTTGGCAGCGGCGTCCTGATCTCCGCCCTGTCCTTCGAACTGATGGACGAGGCGATCCGGCGCGGCGGCTTCCCGGCCACGGCCGCCGGCTTCCTGGGCGGCGCCCTGGTCTACACCATCGCCAACATCATCGTCTCGCGCCGGGGCGCCAAGCACCGCAAGCGCTCCGGCGGCCAGCAGCCGTCGGCGGACGAGGGCGGCGGGCTCGCCATCGCCATCGGCGCGCTGCTCGACGGCATCCCGGAATCGGTGGTCATCGGGGTCAGCCTGATCGAAGGCGGGGCGGTCAGCTTCGTGGCGGTGATCGCCGTCTTCCTGTCCAACGTGCCGGAGGGCCTGTCGAGTGCGGCCGGCATGAAGAAGGCCGGCCGCTCCGCCGCCTACATCTTCGGCCTGTGGAGCGGCATCGCGCTGATCTCCGGATTCGCCGCCTATCTCGGCTACGTCCTGTTCGCCGGGCTGGGCGACGCCGTCGTGGCGGCCACCCAGGCGGTGGCGGCCGGCGCCATCCTCGCCATGATCGCCGACACCATGATCCCCGAAGCCTTCGAGGCGACCCACGACTACGCCGGCTTCATCACCGTCGCCGGCTTCCTCGCCGCCTTCGCCCTGTCGAAGCTCGGCGGGTGAGTGATTGAAAAGCCCTTCTCCCCTTGGGGGAGAAGGGTTGGGATGAGGGGTCGTTACCGCTCAAAGAGCGGGAAGAAGACTAGCCGGCATTCGCCGGCTTCCACCCTCACCCCAACCCCTCTCCCCTCAAGGGAGAGGGGCTTTTCAAAGGTCCAAACCTTTACGCCGCCTTGAACGCGCGTTGGTTCACGCCGCCTTCGGCGATCTGGTTCAGCTTCTGGTCGGTCGCCTTTTCCTCCTCAAGCGTCTGTTCGAGAAGCCGGGCGACGTCCTTCATCCCGCAGGTCTCGGCCAGGGTGCGCAGCGCGCCGTAGCTGGCGATCTCGTAATGCTCGACCTTCTGGGCGGCCATGATCAGGGCGACGTCGAGCACTTCGGCCGACAGTCCCTCGTTCATGACCTCCTGCGCCTCCTCGATCAGGCCCTGGGTCGCTTCGCAGGTGTTTCCGCCGGGGTTGGCCTTCAGCGTCTGGAAGATCTGCTCCAGGCGCTTCACCTGCCCCTGGGTTTCCTGAAGATGGGTCTGGAAGGCCTGCTTCAGCTCGGACGAGGAGGCGGCCTGCGCCATCTGGGGCAGCGCCTTCATGATCTGCGTTTCGGAGCTGTAGGCATCCTGCAATTCACGGACGAGGAGTTCCTTGAGCTTCTGTTCGGACATGATGAGGTCCCATTGGGGTTGACGGGCACCCCCCTCAACAGGCCTTGGCGCCGGATCGGCCACTTCCCCTTCCGGACAGGAACTTCCCGAGCCGGGGCCAAGTTGCCCCGGTCCCGTCGGGGACGATCAAGATCGGTGCTTGTTGAGGGATGGCACCTGATTCTTCGCCCTCCCTCGACTCCGCCCGAGTCCCCAAAAAGACGGAGACCAGTCCCACCATGTGCGGCATCAGCGGCGAAGTCCGCTTCGACTCACGTCTGGCCTCGGCGTCCGCGGTCGGCGCCGTCACCGAAGCCCTGGCCCAGCGCGGCCCCGACGGGCAGGGCCTGTTCGCCCACGGGCGCGTCGCCTTCGGCCACCGGCGGCTCAGCATCATCGACCTGTCGCAGGCCTCGCAGCAGCCGATGGTCGATCCGGACCTCGGCCTCGCCATCGTCTTCAACGGCTGCATCTACAACTACCCGGAGCTGCGGGCGGAGCTGGAGGCCAAGGGCTACCGGTTCTTCTCGCACGGCGATACGGAGGTCTTGCTGAAGGCATACCACGCCTGGGGCCGCCGCTTCGTGGAACGGCTCTACGGCATGTTCGCCTTCGCCATCTGGGAGCGCGACAGCGGCCGCGTCACGCTGGGCCGCGACCGGCTGGGCATCAAGCCGCTGTACATCAGCGAGACTCCGGGCCGTCTGCGCTTCGCCTCCTCCCTGCCGGCGCTGCTGGCGGGCGGCGACGTGGACACCGACATCGACCCGGTGGCGCTGCATCATTACATGAGCTTCCACGCCGTCGTCCCGGCGCCGCTGACCATCCTGAAGGGCGTGCGCAAGCTGCCGCCCGCCACCCTCCTGACGCTGGAACCGGACGGCCGCCGCACGGAGGAAACCTACTGGACCGTCACCTA
Source organism: Azospirillum mesophilum (assembly GCF_053470405.2). Lineage (NCBI taxonomy): Bacteria > Pseudomonadati > Pseudomonadota > Alphaproteobacteria > Rhodospirillales > Azospirillaceae > Azospirillum > Azospirillum mesophilum. Next base: position 21,155 of record NZ_JBPXMQ020000038.1, on the reverse strand, counting down.
CGGCCCGCAGGGCGACGACGACCGGCGCTCCGAGAAAGACTGGCAGGACGCGGTCCTCGCCACCCTGCGCAAGGCCGTGGAGCGCCGTCTGGTCGCCGACGTGCCGGTGGGCGTGCTGCTGTCGGGCGGGCTGGACAGCTCCGTCATCGTGGCGCTGCTGGCGGAGGCCGGGCAGACCGGCCTGCAAACCTTCTCCATCGGCTTCGAAACCGTGGGGCAGGAGCGCGGGGACGAGTTCCAATACTCCGACCTGATCGCGAAGCGCTTCGGCACCGACCACCACAAGCTGTTCATCGACAGCAACCGCGCCCTGCCGGCGCTCGCCGACTGCGTGCGCGCCATGGCCGAGCCGATGGTCAGCCACGACGCCATCGGCTTCTTCCTGCTGTCGCAGGAGGTGTCCAAGCACGTCAAGGTCGTGCAGAGCGGCCAGGGGGCGGACGAGATCTTCGCCGGCTACCACTGGTACCCGCCGATGATGGAGGCGACCGACCCCGTGTCGGCCTACGCCAAAGTCTTCTTCGACCGCGACCACGCGGAGATGGCGGAGGCGCTGAACCCCCGCTTCCTCGCGGGTGAGGACGCCAGTAGCACCTTCGTCGCCGCCCACTTCGCCCGCCCCGGCGCCGACCGCCCGGTGGACAAGGCCCTGCGGCTGGACAGCACCGTCATGCTGGTCGACGACCCGGTCAAGCGCGTCGACAACATGACCATGGCCTGGGGGCTGGAGGGCCGCGTGCCCTTCCTCGACCACGATCTGGTGGAGCTGGCGGCGCGCGTGCCGGCGGCGCTGAAGGTGCGCGACGGCGGCAAATACGTGCTGAAGGAGGCCGCGCGCCAGGTCGTGCCGTCGGAGGTGATCGACCGGCCCAAGGGCTACTTCCCCGTCCCGGCGCTGAAATACCTGCGCGGTCCCTATCTGGAGCTGGTGCGCGACGTGCTGAACCAGCCCGCGGCCCGCGAACGCGCCCTGTTCCAGCCGGCCTACCTGGACCGCCTGCTGAGCGACCCGGAGGCCCACATCACGCCGTTGCGCGGATCGAAGCTCTGGCAGGTCGCCCTGCTGGAGTTCTGGCTGCAAACCCATAGGATTTAAGCCATAGCATGATGCAGAACCAAATCCGACCGGCCTACCGTATCGAGCGTTTTCTGCTGGCCTCCCTTCACGGCGCGGAAACACCGCGCAAGCGCAAGGTGCGGCCCACGGGGCCGACGCCGCGGGCGGCGGTGGACTGCGGCTGGGGACGCCTGCTCTTCGCGCAGACCTTCCCCGACGTGCAAAGCCTGATCGAGGCGATGCGGGAGGAGCGCACGGGCCGGCGCGACATCGCGCTGTACCTGACGGATCCGCACGTCGCCCTGTCCCAGGCCCCGACGGAGCTGTTCCTTGATCCCTCGCACACCTACCGCCTGCGCCTGTCCACCTTCCGGCCCGGCCCGCAGCTGCGCGGCTTCAACATCGAAGCGCCCCGCGCGCGGGAGGACGCCGACGCGGTGAACCGCATCTACGCCGCGCGCGGCATGGTCACCACGGATCCGGAAGCCTACTGGGCGGCGCGCGACAGCCGCGTGCTGACCCACCTGATCGCGACGGATCCCGTCACGGGCGCGGTCATCGGCTCCGTCACCGGCGTGGACCATGTGCGGGCCTTCAAGGATCCGCAGAACGGCTCCTCCCTCTGGTGCCTCGCCGTCGATCCGCAGGCCGCCTATCCCGGCATCGGGGAGGCGCTGGTGCGCGCGCTCGCCGAGCATTACCGGGAGCGCGGGCGCAGCGTCATGGACCTGTCGGTGCTGCACGACAACCAGAACGCCATCGCGCTCTATGAAAAGCTGGGCTTCAAGCGGGTGCCGGTCTTCGCGCTGAAGACCAAGAACCCGATCAACGAGAAGCTGTTCGCCGGCCCGGCGGTGGACGCCGGCCTCAACCCCTACGCCATGATCATCATCAACGAGGCGCGGCGGCGCGGCATCGGGGTGGAGGTGGTGGACGCGGAGGCCAACCTGTTCCGCCTCAGCTTCGGCGGGCGCAGCATCCTGTGCCGGGAAAGCCTCAGCGAGCTGACCTCGGCGGTCGCCCTGTTCCGCTGCGACGACAAGTCGGTGACCCGCCGCGCCCTGGTCAAGGCGGGCCTCAGCGTGCCCGACCAGATGGTCGCCACCGGCATGGACGACAACGTCGCCTTCCTGGAGCGCCACGGCAGCGTCGTCGTGAAGCCCGCGCGCGGGGAGCAGGGCCAGGGCATCACCGTGGACGTGCGCGACGCCGACACGCTGTGCTGGGCCATCGAGAAGGCCAGGAAGGTCTGCGACACGGTGCTGATGGAGCAGTTCGTGCGCGGCAACGACGTGCGCGTGCTGGTCATCGACTACCGCGTGGTCGCCGCCGCCGTGCGCCGCCCGGCGGAGGTGGTCGGCACCGGCGACCGGACCATCGCCCAGTTGATCGAGGCGCAGAGCCGCCGCCGCGCCGCCGCCACCGGAGGCGAAAGCCGCATCCCCATGGACGCGGAGACGGAGCGTTGCGTCCGCGACGCCGGCTTTTCCATGGACGCCATTCTACCCGAAGGACAGGTGCTGGCCGTTCGGAAGACCGCGAACCTGCACACAGGTGGAACACTCCATGATATCACAGACAGGCTCCACCGCCGGCTGATAGAAGCCTCGATCGACGCCGCCCGCGCCCTGGACATTCCCGTGGTCGGGCTGGATTTGCTGGTTCCGGACCTGTTCGGGCCGAACCATGTGTTCATCGAGGCGAACGAGCGGCCGGGTCTGGCGAACCACGAACCCCAGCCCACCGCCGAACGGTTCCTCGATCTCCTTTTCCCATATTCGGCCATTGGATCCTGAACGGCGTGAGCGAACCTCAAGGAGGGGGCATGGAGCAGGCATTTCTGACGCGGACCGACGGTGTGGCGCGTCCGGTCATCGACATGGACTACGTCACCGACTTCCTGCGCCGCCTGCTCGACATCCCCAGCCCGACCGGCTACACCGACCAGATCGTGCATTTCTGCGGCGACGAGTTCCGCCGCCTCGGCATCCCCTTCGAACTGACCCGCCGGGGCGCCATGCGCGCCGATCTGGTCGGCGCCCGGAAGAGCCCCGACCGCGCCGTGGTCGCCCATCTCGACACGCTGGGCGCCATGGTCAAGATGCTGAAGCCCAACGGCCGGCTGGAGCTGGTGTCCATCGGCACATGGTCGGCGCGCTTCGCCGAAGGGGCGCGCTGCACCATCTTCACCGACCGGGGCAGCTACCGCGGCACCATCCTGCCGCTGAAGTCCTCCGGCCACACCTTCAACACCGAGATCGACACCCAGCCGGTCGCCTGGACCAACGTCGAGCTTCGCGTGGACGCCTGCTGCGGCAGCATGGAGGATCTGGTCCGTCACGGCTTCAACGTCGGCGACTTCGTGGCCATCGACCCTCAGCCGGAATTCAACCCGAACGGCTTCATCAACTCCCGCCACCTCGACAACAAGGCCGGCGTGGCGGTGATGTTCGGCGCCGCCAAGGCCGTGCTGGACAGCAAGGCCCTGCTGCCGGTGGACTGCCACCTGCTGCTGACCATCTCCGAAGAGGTCGGGTCGGGCGCCTCCTCCGTCCTGCACCAGGACGTGGCGGAGATGGTGACCATCGACAACGGCACCACCGCCCCCGGCCAGAACAGCCGCGAGTTCGGCGTGACCGTCGCCATGGCCGACAGCTCCGGCCCCTTCGACTACCACCTGACGCACAAGCTGCTGGATCTGTGCCAGGACCACGGCATCGACCACCAGCGCGACGTCTTCCGCTATTACCGCTGCGACAGCGCCGCGGCCATCGAGGCCGGCAACGACATCCGCACCGCGCTGGTCTGCTTCGGCATCGACAGCTCCCACGGCTACGAGCGCATCCACACCGACGCGCTCCGCTCGCTGGCCGAGCTGATCGCCCTCTACATGCAGAGCGACGTCACGGTTCCCCGCGACCGCCTCGGCCTCGGCCCCATGGTCGGCTTCCCCTGGCAACCGACGGCCCCGGCGGAAGGCCCGGAGGGGTAAGGAAAATCCCAGATAATCCCCCTCGCCCGCCTCCGGCGGGAGAGGGAGGGACCCACCGCGCAGCGGTGGGAGGGTGAGGGCAAGGTTTCCCCGAGAATCTTGACTATGTGCAGCAAGGTCTGCCCGAAAAACCTTGCCCTCACCCTCCCGCTTCGCGGGCCCCTCCCTCTCCCATCGGAGATGGGCGAGGGGGGCTCAGCACACCTCACCCCTTCCGGTTCGCCAGCGCGCCGACCGACAGGCACAGGATCTCGAACAGCATCTGCGCGCCAGCGTGGGCGGTGTTGGTGGTCGCGTCGTACTGCGGTGCCACCTCCACCACGTCGCCGCCGATGACGTCCAGCCCCTTCAGGCCGCGCAGGATGGCCAGCGCCTCCCGCGTCGTCAGGCCGCCGACCTCCGGCGTGCCGGTGCCGGGGGCGAAGACCGGGTCCAGGCAGTCCACGTCGAAGGAGATGTAGACCGGCCCGTCGCCGACCACGTTGCGCGCCGTCTCGATCACGCTGGCGATGCCGCGCTCCGGGATGTCCTCCGCATGGATCACGGTCATGCCGCTGTCGTAGGAGAACTCCCACAGATACTCGGTGCTGCCGCGGATGCCGATCTGCACCGTGCGCTCCGGGTCCAGCACGCCGTCCAGCACCGCCTGCCGGAACGGGCCGCCGTGGTGGAACTTGGCGCCCTCGTAGGGGCCGCCGGTGTCGCAATGGGCGTCGAAGTGGATCAGGCCCACCGGCCGCTCCCGCCCCAGCGCCTTCAGGATCGAGTAGGTGATGGAATGGTCGCCGCCGACCGACAGCGGCACGACGCCCGCGTCCATGACGCGGTTGTAGAAGGCCTGGATGTCGGTGTGGCAGGCCTCCAGGCTGAAGCGGCTGCTGAGCGGCACGTCGCCCACGTCGGCCAGTTTGCAGGCCGCCGCCGGAACCATGCGCAGCGCGTGCTCGTACGGCCCGATGCGCTCCATGCCACGCACGGCGCGCGGCCCGAGGCGGGCGCCCGCCCGGTTGGTGACGCCGAGGTCCATCGGCACGCCGACCAGCGCGATGTCCAGCCCGCCGAAGTCGGCGGCGTCCGGCGCGTCCGGCCGGAAGGGCGCGTCCAGCAGCGTGGAGACGCCCGCGAAGGGCTGCACCCGCTTGCCGCCGGAGAACTGGAGTGCGGCCACCCGCTTGAACTCCGGATCGTGGAAGTCGTCGCCGCCGGAGCCGCTATACTTCGTACGCAAATGATTGAGCTTCTGAGGGTCGATCATGGTCGGATTCTCTTTGAAAAAAGGGTCGTTTCTGTTGGGTTTCGCTTTGCTCAACCCAACCTACGAAGGCTACGAAGGCGCTCCCCCGTAGGTTGGGTTGAGGCAAAGCCGAAACCCAACGGCAACGGCTCAATCGTGCTTGGCCCAGGCGCCCAGCAGGCGCGGCAGGTCGCCGAACCACGCGATCAGCCCGAACACCAGCGCGGTCAGCGCCACGAACAGCACCGTCACGGCCGCCATTGTCGGCGTGTATCCGTAACGGAGCGCGTTGAAGATCTTGATGGGCAGCGTTTCCAGCGTGAAGCCGACCACCATGTAGGCGACGATGTACTCGTTCAGCGACAGCACGAACGCAAAGGCGAAGCCGGAGATGACGTAGGGCCGCACCAGCGGCATCACGATGGTGCGCAGCACCGTCCGGTCGTCCGCCCCCATGGTCGCCGCCGCCTCCACGTAAGAGCGGTCCACGGCGCCGAAGCCCAGCGACAGCGTGACCAGCGGCAGCGTCACGAAGAACACCGCGTGGCTGACCACCACCGTCCAGGGGGAGCCGTACTCGCCCACCGCCGCCCAGAAGCTGAGGAAGCCCAGCGCCGTGATGACCGGCGGCAGGATGAAGGGCGTCATGCCCAGCACCTCGAACGCCCGCGCCCAGGGGGCGCGCCAGCGCCACAGGAACCACGCCAGCGGGAAGGCGATCAGCACCGCCAGCGCCGCCGACAGCGTCGCCACCACCAGGCTCGCCACCAGCGCGTTGCGCCAGCCGGGGTCGGTGAACACCTCCGCGTACCAGGCCAGCGAGAAGCCTTGCGGCGGGAAGGTCAGCGCCTTCTTGGCGTTGACGGAGACGCCGGCCACCACGATCAGCGGCGCCGACAGCAGCAGCGCGATCAGGGACACGACGACGGTGTTCAGCTTGCGCATCAGCATCACGCCGCCTCCTCCTTACGGCCGGCGAGCAGCGCCAGCCCGACCAGCGCGAGGCTCACCAGCACCAGGAACACCGCCATGGCCGCCGCGAAGGGCATGTTGGACTGGTAGATCGCCTGATCGGTGATCAGCACCGACAGCGTCCAGTGCTGCGGCTTGCCCAGCAGTTGCGGCAGCAGGTAGGAGCCGAGCGCGAAGACGAAGACCATGATCGTCGTGGCGACGATGGTGTTGCGCAGCCCCGGCACGACCACCGTGAAGAAGCTCTTCACCGGCGAGGCGCCGAGCGTCCGCGCCGCCTCCACCAGATAGGGGTCGAGCCGCGCCAGCGAGGGGTAGAGCACCAGCACCGTGTAGGGGAAGGCCTGATACACCAGCCCGGCCAGCAGCGCGCCGAAGCTGGGGCTCAGCGCCTGCGGTTCGCTCATCAGGCCCAGCGCGACGAACAGGTTGGTGATGCCGGCGGTGCGCGACAGCAGCGTGCTCCACGCAAAGCCGATGATCACCTCCGACAGCGACAGGATCGACAGCAGAAAGACCAGCCAGCGGATCTGGTTCACCCGCGGCAGCCGCACCAGCCGGTAGGTGAAGGGGAAGGCGATGCCCACCGCCACCGCCGCGACCAGCGCCGCCAGCCCCAGCGAGAAGGACATCACCCCGCCGAAGAAGGTGGTCAGGAACCGCTCGTAGTTGGAGAACACGAAGTCCGGTTCGTAGAAACCGCCCGGCACGCGCCGGAAGACGCTGACCGCGATCATCAGGCTGAAGGGGATCACGAAGAAGACGACCAGCATCAGCGCCGGGAACAGGATCGGCGAATGCTCGGCCAGGGTGCGGGGCGCGCGCCGGATCATTGCGGACGGTCTCCCATCGGCGGCAGCACGACGCAGGCCGCCGGCGGCAGCTCCACCGACAGCGGCCCGCCCGCCTCCACCCGCAGCCGGTCCTGCGGACGGGCCACGGCGATGATCTCCGTCCCGGCCACGTCGATGCGGAACTCCACGCTGGCGCCCAGGTCGCGCATGAAGGCCAGCGTTCCGGTCAGCCGGTTCGGCCCGTCGCTGCCGGCGGGATGCACGATCACCTCCTCTGGCCGCACGGACAGCAGCACGCGGCCCGACGGCGGCAGGTTCGGCAGATGCAGGTCGCCGCCCGGCACCGCGACCGTGCCCCGCGCCGTCACCTCCCCATCCAGCAGGTTGGTCAGGCCGATGAAGTCGGCGACGAAGGCGTCGGACGGCTGGCGGTAGACCTCCATGGGCGAGGCCGCCTGATGGATGCGCCCCTGCGACATGACCACCACGAGGTCGGCCATGGTCATGGCCTCCCGCTGGTCGTGGGTGACCACGATGGTGGTGATGCCCAGCCGCTGCTGAAGCTGCTTCAACTCGATCTGCATGGCCTCGCGCAGCTTGGCGTCCAGCGCCGACAACGGCTCGTCCAGCAGGAACAGCTTCGGCTTCAGCGCCAGCGCGCGGGCGATGGCGACGCGCTGCCGCTGGCCGCCGGACAGCTTCGACACCGGCCGGTCGGCGACGCCGGGCAGGCGCACCAGCTCCAGCAATTCCTCCGCGCGCCGGCGCTGCTCGGCCTTCGAGGCGCCCCTGATCCGCAGCGGATAGGCGATGTTCTCCCCCGCCGTCAGGTGCGGGAACAGGGCCAGCGACTGGAACACCATCCCGAACTCCCGCAGATGCGCGGGCGCCTCGGTGATGTCCCTGTCGTCGATCAGCAGCCGGCCGCCGGAGGGGTCCTCCAGCCCCGCGATCATGCGCAGCAAGGTCGTCTTCCCGCAGCCGGAGGGGCCGAGCAGGCAGACGAACTGCCCGTGCGGAATGCGCAGACTGGCGCCGTGCACCGCGACCACGGAACCGTAACGCTTGGTAAGACCGTCAAGGACAAGGGCGGACATGGGCGGCTCTAAAATGAAGGCATCATTCCCTCTCCCCTCTGGGGAGAGGGTTAGGGTGAGGGGGTCCGGCGATTGCCGAACCTCCCTGTCCCCCGTCATCCCCCTCACCCCGACCCTCTCCCCGGAGGGGAGAGGGGGATGTTGGGGAGAAGGGCTGACGATTACCCGACGATCATCTCGGTCCACTTCTGGTTCAGCCAGTCGGACTTGGTCTGGTACAGGTCGTAGCGCGGGATGATCGGCGGGATGTCGGAGGACACCGCCGCGAACTCCTTGTCCGTCAGGTCGGTCAGCTTGCGGTCGATGGTGGGTGCGGTGCCGACCTTGCGCGACAGCAGCGCCTGGATCTGCGGCTGGCACATGTAGTCGACGAAGACATGCGCCAGATCGCCGGCCTTGGACGCGCGCGACACGGCCCAGCTGCCGCTGTCGTTGATGCCGCCCTCCTTCGGGAAGGTGGAGCGCACCGGGTTGCCGTCCGCCGCGGCGAGGCCGGTCACGTCGTGGTAGTACTGGCCCATGGGGATCTCGCCGGACTTCAGCGCCGCCTCGAACTGCGCCTCGTCGCGGTACCAGAGCTTCACGTTGTTCTTCAGCTCCGCCAGCTTCTTGAAGCAGTCGAGCTGCCCGGCCTCCGTGTCCAGATGCTTGGTGCCGCCGAAGAAGGTGGCCGCCGTGACCTCCAGCAGGAAGCTGTTGCTGACCAGCGCCAGCAGGCCCAGCTTGTCCTTGTTCGCCGGGTCCCACAGCGCCGCCCAGCTGTCCGGCGCCTTGGGGTAGGCGTTGGTGTTGGTCACCAGCGTGATGTACCAGGACACCGCCCCGATGCCGGCCACACGGCCGTCCGGATACTTGTTGATCAGGTGCGGCACGACCTTCGCGGCGTTCGGCAGCTTGCTCATGTCGAAGGGCGCCCAGAGGTCCGCCGACATGCCCTTCAGCATGGCGACCTGCGACATCATGGAGACGTCCGCCGGCGCCTGCCGCGCGCGGGCCGCCTGTTCCAGCTGCACCAGCCACGCCTCGCCCGTCGGCTCGGCCACCGGCTCCACCGTGATGCCGGTCGCCTTGCTGAAATCGGGGAAGATGTGCTTCTCGAAGGACTCTTTGAAATAGCCGCCGTAGACGCCGACCTTCAGCGTCTTCGACTGGGCGCGGACGATGTTCGGAAAGCCGATGGCGGCGGCGGCCACCAGCGTGCCGGCCCCGGCCAGCACGGCGCGGCGCCCGACACCCGCCTGAAGAGTATTGGCGTTCAAAAGGTTGGCGTGAGTTCCCTGCTTACCCGTCGTCTCGTTCATGGATGATACCTTTCCCTGCGGACGGCCGTTCTGTTCGTGCGCCCAACTTTGTGGACTCCCACCATTAGACGGTGGCAACGGCCTCCCGAAAAATCCCGAAGTTTTGTATCTTACTTCGACCGGGACCGAAGTAAGGCGCGTCCGCCCCCTCCGACCCCGGCCAAACTATTGAGGGAGCTTGGGCGCCATGGCGATGATGCAGTTGGAAACGGTCGATCTGCGCCTACTCCGTATGTTTATGACCATCGTCGAGGCGGGCGGCTTTACTGCGGCGCAGGGCGAACTGAACCTGTCCCTTTCCACCATTTCGACGCATTTTGCGGAGCTGGAGGCGCGACTCGGCGTGCGGCTGTGCCGGCGCGGCCGGTCGGGGTTCCAGCTCACCAGCGAGGGGCAGGCGGTCTATGACGAGCTGCGGCGCGTCTTCGACACGCTGGACCGCTTCCGCGCGCGGGTGCGCGGCCTGCGGGAGCGGCTGACCGGCACGCTCAGCATCGGTCTGGTGGACAACACCCTGACCGACCCGCTCGCCCCGCTGGAGCGCGTCTTCGCCCGCTTCACGGAGGCAGCACCCGACGTGTCGCTGGCCATCGCCGTCCGCCCGCCGAACGAGTTGCTGCGCGACGTGCTCGGCGGCCAGCTTCAGGTCGCCATCGCCAGCTTCCCGCGCATCGTGCCCAGCCTGTCCTACCAGGACCTCTACCAGGAGACGAACCACTTCTACTGCGCCGCCGGCCACCCCCTCTTCACCCTGCCGGAGGAGGCCGTCGACCTGGACGAGGTGCGGCGCTACCGGCTGGTGTCGCGCAGCTATTGGGGCTCCCGCGACCTGAAGATCTTCGCCATCACCACGCCCAAGGCGACGGTCAGCGACATCGAGGGCGCGGCCCGCCTGATCCTGTCCGGCAGCTACCTCGGCTATCTGCCGGATCATTTCGCGGAGGCCTACGTGAAGGCCGGGCGGCTGCGCGCGATCCTGCCGAAGCTGCTGTCCTACCAAGCACCCTTCCAGGTCGCCTTCGACGCCAACCGGTCCCGCAGCCCGGTCGTGGAGCTGTTCGTCAGCATCGTGAAGGAGGAGATGACGGCGCCGGAATTCCGCACCGCGTCATGAGCCGATGCGCTTCTCCGCCGAGATAAGCCGCCGTGTCAGTGAACCGGGCTGCTGCAATCTTTCCATCGTCATTCCCGCGAAGGCGGGAATCCAGACGCCCGTCGGGGCGTCATATGAGTCGATCTTTGACTCATGTCGCCGCTGATCGCGGCTCATGCTGGATCCCCGCCTTCGCGCATAGGCGCTGACTTTAAGAACGACCACCTTTCCATCGTCATCCCCGCGAAGGCGGGGATCCAGAAGGCTTCGCACATAAGTGACTGAAAAGGCTGGATCCCCGCCTTCGCGGGGATGACGGGATGGAAGGGTGGTTGCACGTTGCAGGGCGCACCAAACGCCTAAAGTCAGCGCCTATGCGCCTTCGCGGGGATGACGGGACGGGAGGGTGGCTGCCCGTGGCAGGCCGCTCCGAACGGCTAAAGTCAGCGCCCAGGAGGCCAAGCCCAGCCACGCCGATGAAAAGGGAATCGCCTTTCACTTTGGTGTAATAAACACAAGCAAAGAATTTACCCTTACGTACGCAAGACATATCCAGTTCGTTGCACCGCACCATCACCGTCCACCAAATCATAGGAATACCACGCCTATCCGCCGCAAAAGTATTAACTGCGGAAAATGGTGGAACATTCCGGGTGTATTAACTCTTGGACGGAACCGGCCACCGGCACCACCGTTGTAAGCTTCCGGCATCAAAGCCAAACCGATGCTTGCGATGAAACACTCGCATTTTCAATTCATCTGCGACGGTGCCACTGACAAAAGGAAGAGCTTATGAGCTGGGCCGGCCAATTTCAGTTCGCCATAGGCAAGAACCGGAAAGATTCCAGCCAGAACACGCACATCTCGAAGTTAGAAAAGGCCGACAAATCCACACCGGTCATCATCTGCTTCTCGCATCTCCGGTGGAGCTTCGTTTATCAACGCCCGCAACATCTGATGTCCCGTTTCGCGCGCGACCATCGCGTGCTGTTCCTGGAAGAGCCGATCCGCAACGACACGCCGGAACCCTGGCTCGACATCCGCGAAGAGGAAGGCGTCCTGATCCTGGTCCCCCGCCTGCCCGCCGCGATGGGCGAGGCGGAAGCGGAAACCGCGCAGCGCATGCTGCTCGACCAGCATCTGGCGGAGGACGGCGTCGTCGATCCGATCCTCTGGTACTACACGCCGATGAGCCTCGGCTTCTCCGGCCACCTGCGCGGCTCGCTGGTGGTCTACGACTGCATGGACGAGCTGTCGGCCTTCCACGGCGCGCCGCCGGAGCTGGTGGAGCGCGAGCGGCAACTGCTGAAGCGCGCCGACCTCGTCTTCACCGGCGGCGTCAGCCTGTATGAGGCCAAGCGCTCCCTGCACACCAACGCCCACGCCTTCCCCAGCAGCGTGGACGTGGCCCACTTCGCCGCCGCCCGCTCCATCACCGAGGAACCGGAGGATCAGGCCGCCATCGCGCACCCGCGCCTCGGCTTCTACGGCGTGATCGACGAGCGGCTGGACGTGGAACTGCTGGACGCTGTGGCGCAGGCGCGGCCGGACTGGCAGTTCGTGCTGGTCGGCCCCGTCGTGAAGATCGACCCGGCCCGGCTGCCCCGACACCCGAACATCCATTATCTCGGGCCGAAGGTGTACGACGACCTGCCGCATTACCTCGCGGGCTGGGACGTCGCGCTGATGCCCTTCGCGCGCAACGAATCCACCCGCTACATCAGCCCGACCAAGACGCCGGAGTATCTGGCCGCCGGGCGCCCGGTGGTCTCCACCTCCATCACCGACGTGGTGCGGACCTACGGCGACAGCGGCATCGTGCGCATCGCCGACACACCGCAGGACTTCGTGGCCGCCATCGAGGCTGCGCTGAGGGACGCCGCCGGCCCGGCCCGCCTCCAGGCCACGGCCGACCTCGTGCTGCGCGACATGTCCTGGGACAAGACCTGGGGCCGCATGGCGACGCTGATGGAGCGCACGCGCAACCGCGCCCGCGCCCCGATTCACCTCGTCGCATCGGAAACCGCGCCGGTGCCCAAAACGCACAGCGGGCACAGCAACGGCCGCGCCGCCGGCCGGCGCAGCGGCTTCGACTACCTGATCGTCGGGGCGGGCTTTGCCGGCAGCGTGCTGGCGGAACGGCTGGCGGCGGGGCTGAACAAGCGCGTCCTGCTGATCGACCGGCGCCCGCACATCGCCGGCAACGCCTACGACCATTACGACGACGCCGGCGTGCTGATCCACCGCTACGGCCCGCACATCTTCCACACCAACGCGCAGCAGGTGGTTGACTATCTGTCGCGCTTCACCAAATGGCGCCCCTACGAGCACCGGGTGCTGGCGCGGGTGGATGGGCTGCTCGTTCCGATCCCGATCAACCTGACCACCATCAACAGGCTGTACGGCCTGACCCTGACCCCCGACCAGGTGGAAAATTTCCTGGCCTCCCGCGCGGAATCGATCGCGGAGGCCCGGACCTCCGAAGACGTGGTGGTCGGCCGCGTCGGGCGGGAGCTGTATGAGAAGTTCTTCCGCGGCTACACCCGCAAGCAATGGGGCCTCGACCCGTCGGAGCTGGACAAGTCCGTGACCTCGCGCGTGCCGACCCGGACCAACGACGACGACCGCTACTTCAACGACAGCTTCCAGGCCATGCCGCTGCACGGCTACACCCGGATGTTCGAGACCATGCTGGACCACCCAAACATCAAAGTGATGCTGAACACCGACTTCGACGACGTGCGGGACGAGGTGCGCTACGACCGGATCGTCTACACCGGTCCCATCGACGAGTTCTTCGGCCACCGCTTCGGCAAGCTGCCCTACCGCTCCCTGCGCTTTCGGCACGAGACGGTGGACCAGGAGAATTTCCAGCCCGTCGCCGTGGTCAACGAACCGTCGGAGGATGTGCCCTACACCCGCGTCACCGAATACAAGCACCTGACCGGGCAGACGCACCCCAAGACCAGCATCACCTACGAGTATCCCGCCGCCTCCGGCGACCCCTACTACCCCATCCCGCGCGCCGAGAACCAGGAGCTGTTCCGCCGCTACCAGGATCTCGCCGACGCCACGCCGGATGTGATCTTTTTGGGACGGCTGGGCACCTACCGCTACTACAACATGGACCAGGTGGTGGCGCAGGCGCTGTCGCTCTTCGCCCGCCTCGCCAAGGAAGAGCAGCGATCGCAGGGCCTCACCAAGGCCGCCCACGAGCTTCACGCGCTGGGCCGCGAGCCGGCCGCCCGCGAGGCCGTGACCAAAAAAGTCGCCGGACTCGGGGACTGATAGCCGCTACCTCCTCTCCTGATCCTGACATTCCCGCGGCCGGCGGCTTCCTCGGAGGCGCCGGCCTGTTCCCTTAGGAGGAGCATCCATGCATCTTCCGACGCTGCCCACGAGTCTGTTTGATGGCTTTCTGCTCGGCGGGTTCGAATGTTCGACCCATCGACGGCACGACGGGCGCCGGCTTGATCTCATCGCGGCGACCGGCCACGACCGGCACGCCGCGGCCGATTACGAGCGGATGGCCGCCCATGGCATCCGCACGGTGCGCGACGGGGTGCGCTGGCACCTGATCGAAACGGCGCCGGGCGTCTACGACTGGTCGAGCTTCCTGCCGATGCTCCGCGCGGCGCGGGATGCGGGCGTGCAGGTCATCTGGGATCTCTGCCATTACGGCTGGCCGGACGACATCGACGTCTGGCGCCCGGCCTTCGTGGAGCGCTTCGCCCGCTTCGCCGGGGCCGTCGCCGCGCTGGTCCGTGACGAGGGCGGAGACGTGCCCTTCTATTGCCCGGTGAACGAGATCTCCTACTGGGCCTGGGCCGGCGGCGATATGGCGAAGTTCAACCCGCTGGCGCGCGGCCGGGGGTTCGAGCTGAAGCACCAGCTCGTCCGCGCCTCCATCGCGGCCATCGACGCCATCCGCGCCGCCGACCCGCGCGCGCGCATCGTCCAGGTCGATCCCGTCATCAACATCCTGCCCCGCCCCGACCGCCGCACCGGCCCCGAGGCCGCGGAGCAGGCACGCCTCGCGCAATATGAGGCCTGGGACATGATCGCCGGCCATGTCTGGCCGGGCCTGGGCGGCAAGCCCGAGTATCTGGACATCATCGGGGTCAACTACTACTCCGACAACCAGTGGTTTCTGAACGGCGGGACCATCGAGCGGTCCGACCCGCGCTACCGCCCCTTCGCCGACATCCTGGCGGAGGTGCACCGGCGCTATGGCCGCCCCATCCTCGTCGCGGAGACGGGGGCGGAGGGCGGCGAGCGCGTTCCCTGGTTCGACTATGTGTCCACCCAGGTCCGCGCCGCCTTGAATCACGGCGTCCCGGTCGAGGGGATCTGCCTCTATCCCATCCTCGACTATCCCGGCTGGGCCAACGACCGCCATTGCGAGGTCGGGCTCTACGGCCTGTGCGACGAGGAGGGCGGGCGCTGCCTGCACCGCCCGCTCGCCGATGCGTTGGAACGCGCGCAGGCCCTTTTCGGTTCTGTCCCCGAGCGGCGCCTGCAAGCCGCCGACTGACGACCCCCGCTACGCCTCCCCTTCGCCCCTGCTGCCAAAATAATAAAGGCCCTGTGCTCATGACCCAACGGCCCATCCCGAGCCGCCCGGTCGGCTTTCTGATGCGTTATGTCCGGCTGCGATCCTGGAGCTTCGGCGGATTGTTCGCGATCATCGTGTCCGCCGCCGCCTGCGCCGTCGCCGTCCAGTACGGCATGAAGCTGCTGGTGGACGCCATGGCCGCCCCGGACCGCGCGTCGGCCGACATCTGGACGCCGCTTGCCCTCTTCCTCGGGCTGATCGCGATGGAGAACGTGCTGTGGCGGCTGGGCGGCTGGCTCGGCTGCCGCACGGTGCTGGCGACCGGCGTGGACATGCGGCTGGACCTGTTCTCGCACCTCACCGGCCATTCGATGCGCTATTTCTCGGAGCATCTGGCCGGATCGCTCGGCAACCGCATCTCCGCCACGTCGAACGCGGCCACCTCCATCTTCAGCACCCTGACCTGGAACATCGTCCCGCCCTTCACCGACTTCCTGGGCGCGGTGGTCGTGCTGCTGACGATCCATTGGGGCATGGCCCTGGCGCTGGTCCTGTTCGCGGCGGTCGTGGCCGGGGCGGTGGTGTTCATGGGCCAGAAGGGGCGCTCCCTGCACCAGGCCTACGCCCAGCAGTCGGCCCGCACCAACGGCGAGCTGGTGGACGTGGTGTCGAACGTCTGGACCGTGAAGGCCTTCTCCGCCCGCCAGCGCGAGCGCGACCGGCTGGAGCGCGAGTTCGGCGTCGAGGCCGGATCCCACCGGCGCAGCTGGATGCATCTGGAAAAGACGCGCGTCGTCCACGACGTCTGCCTGTGGATCATGGCCGGCACGATGCTGCTCTGGGCGCTGCTGCTGTGGCGCGGCGGGCAGATCAGCACCGGCGACGTGGTGATCGTCAGCGCCCTGACCTTCCGCATCCTGCACGGCTCCCGCGACCTCGCCCTGGCGCTGGTCGGCGCCACCCAGCAGTTCAGCGCCATCGGGGAGAGCCTGGGGGTGATCGCCCAGCCGCATGATGTCCAAGACCCGGTGCCCGCCACCCCCGTCACCCCCGGCGGCGGCGCCATCGAATTCGACCGCGTCAGCTACCGCTACCCCGGCGGCCGTCAGGTCTTCGACCGCCTGGACCTGCGCATCCCGGCGGGGCAGAAGGTCGGTCTGGTCGGCCCGTCCGGGGCCGGCAAGTCCACCTTCATCAGCCTGATCCAGCGGCTGGACGATGTGCAGCGCGGCAGCATCCTGATCGACGGCCAGCCGATCGGCGCCATGGCGCAGGACGACCTGCGGGCGAAGATCGCCGTGGTGCCGCAGGACATCGCGCTCTTCCACCGCTCCATCCTGGAGAACATCCGCTACGGCCGCCCCGACGCCACCGACGAGGAGGTCTACGAGGCCGCGCGCCACGCCTTCTGCGACGGCTTCATCCGGCAGCTTCCGCAGGGCTACCAGACCCTGTGCGGCGAGCGCGGCGTGCGCCTGTCCGGCGGCCAGCGCCAGCGGCTGGGCATCGCCCGCGCCTTCCTGAAGAACGCGCCCATCCTGGTCCTGGACGAGGCGACCTCCGCCCTCGACACCCATTCGGAGCGTGAAATCCAGCTGGCCCTCGCCGACCTCGCGCGCGGCCGCACGGTGGTCGCCGTGGCGCACCGCCTGTCCACCGTCTCCTCCTTCGACCGCGTGGTCGTGTTCGAGGAAGGCCGCATCGCCGAGGACGGCCCTCCCTCCGAACTGCGCCGGCGCGGCGGCGGCAAGTTCAACGCCCTCTGGCAAATGCAGACCGCCGGCTTCGCCGCGGAGTAACCCACTTCGCCCGCCGGCAGGGCAATCGCACATGGAGATTGGAATCCATTCATAGGATCACCGTCATCCCCGCGAAGGCGGGGATCCAGGGCATCCCGAGACGTTTCCGCGCGGCCCTGGATCCCCGCCTTCGCGGGGATGACGAGTGTCTTACAGAGGGAACGCATTCACCTCACCACCCGTAAGCGCTAGGAAAGGCAGCCGAGCAGGCTGCCCTTAAGTTGACTATTTTCCGCGCCAGCATGTGTTAAGACACTGGCCATTCCAGGAACGCTACGACTATTGCCAATGACCTCGACCCACAGCACCCAGCGTCACGGACTTCGCACCACGCCCGCGCCCGGCCACGCCGGAGCCGCCCGATGATGGGTGGGCTCGTGGCCCGCGACAGCCTCGATTTCCTGGCCGGGGGTGGTGAGATGGGGGCGCGGATGCGCGCCCACGACTGGTCGGCAACGCCACTCGGCCGGCCGGAGGGATGGCCGCAAAGCCTGCGCACGCTGGTCAATCTGATGCTGACCTCCAAACAGGCCATGTTCGTGGCTTGGGGGCCGGAGCTGACCTTCCTCTACAACGACGTCTACGCGCCCATCTTCGGCGCCAAGCATCCGGGCGCGCTCGGCCGCCCCTTCGCCGCGGTCTGGGCCGACATCTGGGAGCAGATCCAGCCGCTGGTCGACCGCACGCTGGCCGGCGAGGCGTCCTGGCACGAGGACCTGCTGATCCCGATGGAGCGGCGCGGCTACCGGGAGCAGGCGTGGTTCACCTTCTCCTACACGCCGGTGCAGGACGACCAGGGGCGCATCGCCGGCATGTTCTGCGCGGCTTCGGAAACCACGGAGCATGTGCAGGCCAAGCACCGTACCGCCTTCCATCTGGAACTGGAAAGCCGGCTGCGCACCCTGTCCGACCCGCTGGAGGTCGCGATGGCGGCCGAGGAGGCGCTGGGCCGCCACCTCGGCGCCAGCCGCGTCGGCTACGGCGTGATGGACGAGACGGAACGCTACTTCACCACCGACCGCAACTGGACCGACGGCACGGTCGCCGGCCATGTCGGCACCCACGACCTCGCGGCCTTCGGGCCGGCGATCCTGGCGACCCTGCGCCGGGGCGAGCCGCTGGTGGTGGACGACGCGGCGGCCGATCCGCGCACCAACACCCCCGACCGGCTCGCCGCCTTCGCGGCGCTGGAGTTCACCTCCGTCGTCACGGCCAGCCTCGTGAAGAACGGGCGGATGGTCGCGGCCCTCTACGTCCACGACCGGCGCCCGCGCCGCTGGCGCCCCGATGAGGTCCAGCTGGTCGAGGAGGTGGCGGCGCGCACTTGGTCCGCCGTCGAGCGCGCCCGCGCCGAGGCCTCCCTGCGCGACTTCGCCGCCACGCTGGAGAAGCGCGTCGCCGAGCGCACGGCCGACCGCGACCGCATGTGGCGCCTGTCCACCGACGTCATGCTGGTGGCCCGCTTCGACGCGACGATGACCGCCGTGAACCCCGCCTGGACCAACCTGCTGGGCTGGACGGAGGAGGAGCTGGTGGGCACCTCCTTCCTCGACCTCGTCCACCCCGACGACCGCGAGGTCACGGCGGCGGAGGCCGGCCGCCTCGCCTCCGGCCTGACCACGCTGCGGTTCGAGAACCGCTACCGGCACAAGGACGGCTCCTACCGCTGGATTTCCTGGATCGCGGTGCCGGACGAGCGCTTCATCCACGCGGTCGGGCGCGACATCTCCGCCCAGAAGGAGGCCGACTCCGCCCTGCGCCAGGCCGAGGACCAGCTTCGGCAGGCGCAGAAGATGGAGGCAATGGGCCAGCTCACCGGCGGGATGGCGCACGACTTCAACAACCTGCTGCAGGCCATGGGCGGCTGCCTCGCCATGATCGCCCGGCGCACCGACGAGCCGAAGGTGAAGCCCCTGCTCGACGCCGGGCAGCAGGCGGTGGGGCGCGGCGCCAAGCTGGTGCAGCAGTTGATGGCCTTCGCCCGGCGCGACAGCCTGCGGCCGGAGCCCATCGACGTGCGCGACCGGCTGCTCGGCATGTCCGCCCTGCTGGAACGGGCGCTGCGCGCCGACATCCGGCTGGAGACGCGCTTCGGCGCCGGGCTGTGGCCGGTGGAGGCCGACCCGACGCAGTTCGAGCTGGCGGTCATCAACCTCGCCGTCAACGCCCGCGACGCCATGCCCACCGGCGGGCGCCTCGCCATCGAGGCGGAGAACGTCACCCTGCCTCCCGGAAACCCCAGGGGAGTCATCGGCGACTTCCTGCGGCTGTCGGTCACCGACACCGGTTCCGGCATGCCGTCCGACGTGGCGGCGCGCGCCTTCGAGCCCTTCTTCACCACCAAGGAGACGGGCAAGGGCACCGGCCTCGGCCTCGCGCAGGTCTACGGGCTGGCGCGGCAGGCGGGCGGCACCGCCTGGATCGACAGCGCGCCGGGCCGGGGCACGACGGTGAACCTTCTGCTCCGCCGCTCCCGCGCGGTGCCGGCCGCAGCGCTCGCCCCCGGATTTGCCGCCCCGGCCGAGGGCGCCACCCGAGGTGGGCGCGTGCTGGTGGTGGAGGACGACCCCATCGTCGCCATGACGGTCAGCACCGCGCTGGAGGATGTCGGCTTCGCCGTCACCTGCGTGACCACCGCGGACGAGGCTCTGCCGATCCTGGCGGCGGGCGACGTGGACGTGCTGTTCAGCGACGTGGTGATGCCCGGCAGCATGAGCGGCGTCGATCTTGCGCGCGAGGCGCAACGCCGCTTCCCCGGCCTGCCGGTCATCCTGGCGACCGGCTACAGCGAGGACATCGCCCGCGCCGACGGCATCCAGGTCCTGTCCAAGCCCTACCGCATCGACGACCTCGTCCGCCGCCTCGACGCCGCCCTGGAGGCTGAACGCGCCCAATGATGCGGTGCACGCCCCCTCGCCCGCCTCCGGTTCTCAGCGAATGCCATGGCATTTCGCTTGCGCAAGATGGGGCGGTCAGCGCCTACCAAAGCGCGAGAAAGCATCATCCCCTCGATTGAGGGGTGGCAGTTGCAGTGGGGCTTGGCCAATGGCCGCTGATGAGGTGTTGTTCTACGGTCCAGAGCAATCGCGGATCACACGTGGAATGATCTGCTCACTCCCGTCGAGGTCAAAAAGCCCATCAACAGCATGAAGCTGATGGGTCATCAAGCGAACTTGGATATTCCTGGCGTTAATAAGATTCGATATCAGCACCATCGCGCCGCCATAGTCAATCGATATCGCGTGATTTTTTTCGTACTGCCAATATTGTTCCAGAACCGCACCCCCATCAACTCTATATTTAAATGGCCTCATGACGACACCGTCACCATCAGCAAGCTTATCCTGCGTCATTAGTTTCACGTAAATTGTTTTCAAGCCTTTTCTGTCACACATAACAGCAAGTATATTGCCAGCTTTATCGCCACTTTCCGCTACATACCTTGCGCCATGCGCGTTATCGCCTGCGTTTGTTATGTATATCCAATTCCCAATCCTCTCCGTGCTATTCTGAGCTAGGGCGGATTGAGGGAAAACCATCACACAGGCCATTAGCGAGGAAGTAAGAAGCCACATTTTGACCTCCATCCTGCCTTCTGCATTCATCGATCAGGATTTCTGTTGTGACTGGGATGAATGCTCGGTGCCGCTCCGCTTGACGGAAGGGTTAACAAATATACACTCATCTTTCGCGAAACTGATAACGCCCTGCCGCGATACGTTCTTTATGAATAATTTCTAATATGCCTAGGGTCGCCTGCCGACATCGACGCAATAACGAAGGCTTTCTTTAGAAAGCACTCGCAAATGCGCTCCACTGTGCGATCATCCCTTCAATGGCGCGCTTGCCTTGCGAAGCTACAGCGTCAGTGGCGGAACGGATTTTCCGGAAAACGGTGGGCCTCCCGGCCTCCCCGTCCCCATCTGGTTTGGACGCTATGCCGTAAAGCGGATTGCGATCCGCTTTACTGGTGCATCCGGCAAATTGCGGGAATTTTAGCGGCGCGAGCGGGTTGAAGGGGGGAAATCCCCGTCAAAGGTGGCCTGCCATGACCCTTCATGCCCGTTCCGTCAGTGCCGAAGAGTTGAATGCTTTGACGCAGTTGGCGCGTTCCCGCACCCGTGGCGCGGGTTTGGTTCGGCGCGCCCAGATCGTTCTGCATGGTGTAGAGGAGGGCCTAGGCGCGCCGGAGATCGCCACCCGCCTGGGGCTGGGCCGCAAATGCGTGCGGTTCTGGCTCAAGCGGTTCAACGAACAGGGC